>NZ_JBXAYL010000025.1:0-39190 GCF_056783195.1 Salicola sp. AFF1 | reverse complement strand
CTGGACGACAACGCCGGCAAGGTCGCGAAGGGCTCACTGACCCGCAAGGCCATGGACTACGCCCTGAACCAGTGGGACACTCTGGTCGGTTACTGCGAGCGCGGGGATCTGCAGATCAGCAACGCCCTGGCGGAAAACGCCATCCGCCCGTTTGCGCTCGGACGCAAGGCTTGGCTGTTCGCAGACACCCGGCAAGGCGCCAACGCCAGTGCAGCCTGCTACTCGCTGATCGAGACGGCGAAGGCGAACGATCTGGAGCCGTCGGCCTACATCCATCACATCCTCAAACATATCGGCGAGGCGGATACCGTCGAGAAGCTGGAAGCGTTGCTGCCCTGGAATACGGGCCTGGAGCCGGCTCCGAAAAAGAGCTGATTGCTGGTTCTGGGGCAAGTGGGTCGTTTTGCGGGCGCTTACACCGCAGGGGGTTGTTTCATCAACTCAGCCGCACTTGCTCTCGCCACAGGCAAGGCAGGTTTCGCACCCGTCCATCACCACCATGGCCTTGGTGTGGCATTTGCCGCACACGGTGGCGTTGGGTGGGTAGCTGCCCTCGGCGTTGGTGGCGGGCTCGCCGTTGGTCTCGTAGGCGGCCTTTTTCTCGGCGATCATGCGCTGGGTGAGCTCATTCATTTCCTCGCTTTCGATCAGCCCGATGGCCTTCATGTGCTTTTCGATCACGTAGCCAATCTCGGCCACCAGCGAGGGCATGAAGACGCCCCCTTTCTTGAAGTAGCCGCCGCTGGGGTCGTGCACGGAGCGCAGCTCTTCCACCAGGAAGGTTACGTCGCCGCCCTTGCGGAACACGGCGGAGAGCACGCGGGTGAGGGCGATCACCCACTGGAAGTGCTCCATGTTCTTGGAGTTGATGAACACCTCGTAGGGGCGCCGGGTTTCGTGGTCCGTGCCCTCGTTGAGGATGATGTCGTTGATGGTGATGTACATCGCGTGGTCATCAATCGGCGGCTTGATCTTGTAGGTGGTGCCCAGCAGGAACTCGGGCCGCTCAATGTGTTCGTTCATCACCAACGGCTGGTCGTCGGCCGTGGTTTCCTCGCTGGCGGCGTTCTCTTCCTTGAGAACGCGCTGGTCGACGATTTTCTTCTCGATTCGGATGGTCATTTTCTTGGGTCTCCGTAGTCTGGATTCGGTTCAGTACTTGCCGTAAGTGCCTTCCTTGAGGGCATCGAACAGGTTGGCGGCGTTGTGGATCTCGCCGTCGTATTCGATCTCCTCGTCACCACTGACCTGGACGGTACTGCCGTCTTCCAGCGTGAACTCGTATTGGGTGCCTTCAAGGTCCTTCTGCTTCACCAGCACGCCCTGGAAGGCTTCGGGGTTGAACCGGAAGGTGGTGCAGCCCTTCAGGCCCTGGTCGTAGGCGTACATGTAGATGTCCTTGAAGTCCTCGTAGGGGAACTCCGTGGGCACGTTGGCGGTCTTGGAGATGGAGGAGTCCACCCACTTCTGGGCCGCGCCCTGGATGTCCACGTGCTGCTTCGGGCTTACATCATCCGCAACGGTGAAGTAGCTCGGCAGCTGTTCGTCCGGGTTGTTGGAGTTGGGCATGGCGCTGGGGTTCACCAGTTCGCGGTAGGCGAGCAGTTCGAAGGAGAACACGTCGACCTTCTCTTTCGACTTGCGCCCCTCGCGGATGACGTTGCGCGAGTAGTGGTGCGAGAAGCTGGGCTCGATGCCATTACTGGCGTTGTTGGCCAGCGACAGCGAGATGGTACCCGTGGGCGCAATGGAGGTGTGGTGCGTGAAGCGCGCCCCTTTCTCGGCGATCTGCTGGATGATTTCCGGTTCGACCTCGCCGATCTGTTGCATGTAACGGCTGTAGCGCGCGTGCAGGATGCGCCCGGGCACCTTGTCGCCGGCGCTGTAGCCGTCGTCGCGCATTTCGGGGCGCAGTGCCAGCATTTCCTCGGTCACCTCGAACTCGTCGTCCATGATCGGCGCCGGGCCCTTTTCCTCGGCCAGCTTAACGGATTCGCGCCAGCCTTCCAGAGCCATTTCCTTGCTGACCTCTTCAGTGAAGGCTACGGAGTCCGCCGAGCCATAGGGCATGCGCAGCATCGCCAGGGTAGAGCCCAGGCCCAGGATGCCCATGCCGTGGCGGCGCTTGTATTCGATCTCGTGGCGCTGCTTGTCCAGCGGCAAGCCGTTGATCTCAACCACGTTGTCCAGCATGCGGGTGAAGATGCCCACCACCTTGCGGAACTTGTCGTAGTTGAAGCGTGCCTTCTCGGTGAAGGGGAATTCCACGAAGCGGGTCAGGTTGATGGAACCCAGCAGGCAGGAGCCGTAGGGCGGCAGAGGCTGCTCGCCACAGTTGTGAGCGTGGATGCCGTTGGCATCGAACGCGTTGATGCCCGGGACCTGAACGTCATAGACGGGCTGGGTGCCGGCCTTTTCCACAGCGGTCACGCGGGCCACGAAGCGTTCGCGGTTGAGCTTGCGCTGGTAGCCTTCAAGGCTGTTGTTCAGGCGTGCCTGTTTGTCCGTGTCCACAAAGCCGATCTGGTCCGCGAAGCGGCTGAGGTTCTCACCGGTGATGACCAGCTCGTGCTGCGGCTGGATGGCGTATTCGCTCTGGCCGCCCTTGCCGTCGGGCAGGGCGGTTTCAGTGGCGGCCCGGCGGTCACGGTAGATGGTGGAGGCGATGCCCAGGCGCAGAAGCATGCGCTGGGCAGCCTGGAGGCGATCCATGTCGGACTGGGCCAGGCGTACGCTCACCCCCTTGGCCTGGCTGCCCTGAACGGAGCCGTCCGCGTCGAAGAAGCCGCGCAGGAAGCCGCGATAGGCGGCGGCGGAGCTTTTTTCGATCTCGGGCGTGATGGCTTTGTTCCCCGGCGTCATGCCGGCGTCCGAGGCAAGCTGCTTCAGGGCGGCGGTGGCCAGGCGGTATTCGTTGCGGCCACTCACGGCTTGCCAGCCGCTGAAGTCGCCGCGGTGGGGCAGGGTGCGCACGGCGTCCTCGGCGGCGTCCATCATGGCGTCTACGCCCGAGGCAGTGGGGCCGCCATTGGCTGCCATGGCCGGCTTCCATGCCGAGAGAACGGCCTTGTCGTCCTTCAGCGTGCCGTCACCAACCAGCAGGCCGAGGAGGTAGCCTTCCTGTTCCGTGCGTTCGCCTTCCCAGTCGGCCATCTCCCGGTGGTCGTTGAGCAGGACGCGGTCGCCCTGGGTCAGTTCACCGGCGGCACACCATTCGGTTTCGGTACGGTAACGGGTGAAGGCGCTGACGCGGCGCACGCGGTGGTCGCTGGTCAGTTGCAGTTCATAGCCTTCCGCCGTTTTCAGGGTGACGGTTTCCTTGTCGGCGGTGTGGAAGAAGCCTTCCGCGCCACTTTCGTGGGGTTGGCCGTCAACCATGGCGGTAAAGGGCTTGCCGATCAGTTCACTGACCTGGCGCGGGCCTTCGCTGGTCTGGACCCAGGTGTCGGCGGTCACGCACGGGTTGGTGGCGCGGATGTTCTCGCAGAACCAGTTGTTGTTCATCCGGTTGACCTTGTCGATCAGGATGAAGCCGGGTTCGGCGTAGTCGTAGGTGGAGGACATGATCTTGTCCCAGATCGCGCGCGCTTTGAGCGTGCGATAGATGCGGCAGGCAACCTTGCCCTTGCCGTCGGTCACGTAACCTTCCTTGACCGGGAAGTCACGGTACACGAACTGCTCCGGATCGTTCAGGTCCAGGCCTTCCTTCTCCACTTCCTCGCTGGAGACGGGGAAGGAGAGCTTCCAGTCCGAGTCGTTCTTCACGGCTTCAATGAAGTCCTCGGTGATCAGAAGCGAGAGGTTGAACTGGCGCAGGCGGGCGTCTTCGCGCTTGGCTTCGATGAAGTCGATGATGTCCGGGTGGTGCACATCAAAGGTGGCCATCTGCGCGCCACGGCGCCCGCCGGCGGAGGAGACGGTGAAGCACATGCGGTCGAAGATGTCCATGAACGACAGCGGCCCGGAGGTGGTCGCGCCGGCGCCCGCCACATAGGCGCCCTTGGGCCGCAGGGTGGAGAACTCATAACCGATGCCGCAGCCGGCCTTCAGCGTCAGCCCGGCTTCGTGGTTTTTCACCAGGATGTCGTCCATGGAGTCATAGACGGTGCCGGAGACGGTGCAGTTGATGGTGGAGGTTGCCGGCTTGTGCGCTTCCGCCCCTGCGTTGGAGGTGATGCGGCCGGCCGGGATGGCGCCGTTGCGCAGCGCCCAGAGAAAATCCTCAAGTACGGCCTTGCGCTTCTTGGCGGTCTCCACGGAGGCCAGGGACTCCGCGACGCGCTTGTAGGTGTCCTCGATCTCGCGGTCGACGGGTTCGCCGGCTTTGGTCTTGAGCTGGTACTTGCTGGACCAGATGTCGACCGAGGTTTCCTGGAACGGAATGTTGTTGGTGAGATCCTGTGTTTTGGCGTTCATGTTGTGGCGATGTCCCCGTTGGTTCTCCAATACCGGTTGCGCAATGCAACCACCATATATTGTGTTTGGTTTCTGATCAGGCTGAGCCCGGCAAACGGGCGGGCTGGCAGCTGTTTCCGGCTGAGGGGCTCAATGGAAAGGCAGGCTGGGGCGCTCCCTTTGGCCTGTTGACATGGCGTGTCATTTTTGATTGAGACCCAATATGTCGGCTTTTTTGTGTTGTTGATGTCTGTATATTGTGGTTTGGTCCCTTTTGCTGTCAAGTAAAGGGAAGTGCGGATACAGGCGCCTGGGCAATGGATGGCGCCAGTGGCGGGGTGTGAGAGCGCAGGGGTCTGGGGAGCCGGGATCCTGGCGTGCGATCTACTAGATCTAGTACCGGGTGAAGAGGCCGGGACAATGGGTTATCCTGCGGTTTTCGGAAATGGATGCCGCCATGCGGATGAAAGTGGTGTTGTTGCCCTTGGTTTTTGTGGTGCTGCTGGCAACCGGCTGTACCACCGTGGATCCAACCATGGAGCAGCAGGCTGGGCCGGAGCCGGTAACCGACGACCGACCGCTGCCGAGCTGGAATCGGTTGATGGAGGCGACGCTGCCGGTGGTGAAGGCGGAGCTGGCAGCGGAGGGGGAGCGGTTCCGCCCTCGGGCATTTGTGTTGTCCCGGCGGGGAGGCGTTCGGGGCGTGCATATTGATCCGGCTTCCGGCGCGGATGATGCCGAGCGGATTGAGCTGATCTTCCAGAGCCTGGAAGCCATTCTCAGGGGGGATGATGTTGTGGCTCTGGTGGTTTACGCCACGGGTGAGGGGCAGTTGCTCAATACCGAGCACCGTAGCGATATGGTGGTGGCGCATCTTGAGCATTTTTCCGGCCGGGCCCTGCTCCGGCGGTTCAGCTATGAGCGGGACGGCGACTCCGTGACCTTCGGGGCCGAGGATGTGGATCGCACCAACACGCTGATCATGGGAGAGGGCGATCAATGAACGTCATTTGGCTGCAGCACCCGGAGCCGGTGGGCGAGCTGGGGTATGCCGAGTGTGAGTCGCCCTGGGGGCGCCTGTGGTCCCTGTGGCACGAGGACGCACTGGCCCGGCTTGCTTTTGTGGACACGCCCGCTGAGCGCGAGAAGCGGTTCAGCCGGGCGGCACGGTTCTGGGGCTGTGAGCTGCAACCCCTCGCGGACACAGATCCTCGGGTCAGGGCGCTCGCCGCCATTGTCAGTGCCTGGCCAGACCTGGCTACGGCGTCAATGCCGACCCTGGAAATGGTGGGGTCAGCCTTTCAGCAGCGGGTCTGGCGCCACCTGTTACGGCTTGATGCCGGGCAATGCCTGAGCTATGGGGAGGTGGCCCGACACATCGGCCAGCCGGGTGCGGCCCGGGCGGTGGGCGCGGCGGTGGCGGCCAATCCGGTGCCGGTCCTGGTGCCATGCCACCGGGTGCTGCCGGTGGCTGGTGGCACCGGTCACTACGGTGGCGGCGCGCAACGCAAGCGGTGGTTGCTGAGCAGTGAGGGCGTAACCCTGTGAGGCGTTACGAATCGCTGTCCGGGGGCAGGCGGTAGCTCATTCGTTTGGCGATGCCCCGGAACGCACGCAGCAGCAGGTAGATGAACGCCAGCAGCAGAACGAAAGCGGCCAGCGCCAGCCCACCCTGGCGCATCAGCTCGCCGGAGCTGCCTTCCGATATCACGATCTGCAATGCCCGGAAACCATGCTCCTGGAGCAGGTAGACGGTAATGGCGCCGCCCAGAACGGCGGAAGCGATCTGGCTGAAGATGATCAGCAGGGAGGGGATCGTCGCCGTATGGCCGCAGTGACCGCATTGATAGCGATCAGTATATTCGGGTTCCTCTTCGCTGTGGATCGGATCCATCAGCCCCTGTCGGCAGTTGGTGCAAACGAGCATGCGGCTTGGTCCCTGGCTTCGTGCGTTCGTGCCTGACTGTATAGGGGGTGTGCTCGCCAGCACAACCCTGGGTTGGCTGCGCCGGTTTTGCTGGGTGAGCTGCCCCGGTAAAGTGGCCGTTGCGCTCAGTTTTTCGCCATCATAGCCGTTTGGGCTGCACGAATCATTGAAGGTGCTATGATTGCGGCGGGTAGGATGTAGGGTAGAAGGCCAAGATGCCCAAGCAGCGACGCCACACACGGACTAATATGAGTGCGCGCATAATGGTGCGCCACGGGGAGATCGGTGAGATTGTGCTCACCATGCGGGATCTGTCCGATAGTGGCATTTTTGTCCTGGTGAATAACGAGCCGTTTCCCGGCGTTGGCAGCGAGGTGGAAGTCCAGGTCCAGGGGCTGCCGGTGCCGGCGCCAGTGCGGCGGATGCGGGTCGTGCGGGAATCGGAGGAGGGCTACGGTCTGACCTTTGTGGATACGGAAACCGAACAGGGAGACGCGCATTGAGATCTGTCCCAGTAGCTGTGGTAGTGGCTTTGTTGGTGGCTTTGCAGCTTGCAGGCTGCGCTTCCCATCAGACGCATTATTCCGCGATGACCGCCAATAATTCCGCTGGGGAAGAGCGGCGTGTGCTGCTGACCTGGAAAACCTCCCGTTATCCCTCCTGGCACTGGGGCCGTGACAGGGCAACACCCATTACTGTGCGGACCCAGTGCAGTGAACGCCAATGGAAGCTGCGCGACCCGACCATGGACAAGGCCTGTGCGCCGGATGCGATTGCCGGCTGTGGTGACCCCCGGCTGGATGCGACCGCCAGTGGTGAGCCGGTGAAGGAAGGCCGGGTGTGCATGAAGGTGACCGATGGCGACGGCAGCAAGCGTATTCTGGAACTGGACGACCGGGTCAAGCTGCGGGTCAGCTGCTCACCGCGCCAGACGAATGTGGATATGGGGGATAAGGTGGTAAACGTGGATTATCTGCGTCCTTCGTCGGTCCCCTATACCTTCCGGGTAACCACCGCGCCTACCGGCAGCCTTACTCAGCGCCCTCCCAAGCTTGATGATCATGTCTGTGAAGACAAGTGACCCCTTCCCGCCGCAAAATTTTGTAACATTTCGCCGCACTTGGTAAACGTTTCCGCGAACCAGCACGTTGCGTCCTTGGCTAATTTTGAAATAATGCAAAACACAGGGAAGAAGCCACTAAGCGGTTGAAGGTGAGAGCCATGGGTGTACAGCGATGTAAGATACCCGTACAGGAACTGGAAGTTGGCATGTTTGTGGCCGATCTGGATCGGCCGTGGCATGAGACACCGTTTCCGATTCAAGGCTTCTACCTCCGGAACCAGAGGGAGCTGGATCAGGTGAGCTGGTACTGCCGTTATGTGCACGTGGATGTGCCTGAAAAGCGCGGCAGTGTGGCCAGAAGTTCGACCCCTGGCCTGGGAGGGGGAGGCGCAGCTCCGCACAGGGACAGTGACAAGATCCTGAAGCTTCCCGCCGTCAAGATCCGCAATCCCCATCACTACACGACAACACGCCCGTTGCGTAAGGAAATCCGGGATGTCCAGCCGGTTCTGGGCAAGCTGGAAAAGGCTCTGGATCGGGGACGTGAAACCCTCTCCAACGCCGAAAGCCAGGTTGATGTGGAGGCGGTATCCACCGTTGCCCGGACCATGGCGGAAAGTGTGGCGCGTAATCCGGATGCGCTGCTGTGGCTGAGCCGGGTCCAGAGCCGGGATGACTACGCCTACCGCCATTCGCTGAATATCAGCATCTGGGCATTGCTGCTGGGGCGCCAGTTGGGGCTGGACCCGGATGTGTTGCACAAGCTGGCACTGGGGGCGCTGCTGTCCCAGATCGGCAAGGCGCGGCTGCCGGAGGGCATGCAGGTCCCAGAGACTGAGCTGACGAGTGAGCAGTGGCAGACCTACTGCCACTATCCCGAGACTGGTGCCCGAATTGCTGCGGAATCCGGCTTGCCCCGGGTTGTGGTGAATGTGATCCGGTACCATCGGGAGCGCCATAACGGCAGTGGATTTCCGCAGGGGGTCAACGGCGAGTACATTCCGCTATTGGCAAAGCTCGTTGGGCTGGTGGCGTACTACGAGGGATTGATTGAGCCGCGCGACAAGTCCTGTCAGCTGACGCCCGCGCAAGCCGTTTCCCGGCTCTTTGAGTGCCGGAACAGCCAGTTTCAGGAAGATCTGGTGGAGCAGTTCATCCAGGCCGTAGGCGTTTATCCCACCGGCACGGTTGTTGAGCTTGCTAGCAGTGAGGTCGGTGTCGTGGTCTCACATACACCCAAGCGGCGCCTCTGGCCCAGCGTCATGGTATTGACCGATGCCGACAAACAACCGCTCAAGCAGGGCCACATAGTGGATCTGGCCAAGCAGAACGAGGAGATGGCCGAACCCGATGCCCGTATTGTGGATTGCAAGCCTTACGGGTATGGCGGAATTGATCCCTCCCAGTACGAGGTAACCGGTGCGACCACCCGTTCCTCAAAACGCTGGAGCCTCAAGGCTCTGTTCAGTTGACTTCCACCAGCAGGTTCTTGCGGAACCAGCGGTAGTTGTCGAACGCCGGGTAATCCACCTTGAAGTTCACAATGATGGTGCCGCTCTCCGTGGGCCGGCTGGTGTTGCGGTAGAATTCCACCGTGCCTTCCTGCCGGTTGATGCTGTGGATCGCCCAGCCGGTACCCGCGGCTCTTGCATCCAGGCTTTTCAGTGTGAAGTCCGATGAGCCGGTGCGCTTGATCGCTACCTTCCTGAGCTGGCCGTCAGAGGGGCCGATGGTCAGGGTTTCCGGATCCAGGTGGAAAGGGGATTCCAGGTTGCTCTTGAAATCCAGTGTCGTTGCTTTGAGAAAACTGGTGGCTTCGTCCGCCGAGGCGTCCTCAAGGGTTTTGCGTGCGTTCAGGATCTCGTCGCGCTCATCATCAAGTTCTTCCTGACGCTCGCCTGTTGCTTCCTCGATTTCACTGTTCGTAGGCGGTGCCTCGCAGAGTTCATCCCCTTCGGGCGCAAAGCAGATGCTGTCGAGCATCAGGTTTGCTGGTGAGGTAAGATCTTCTGGCAGGTCGCCATTATCCTTGCGTGTTTGGTTTCCGATGGTGTCAGGCTTTGCGAAGGCTGCCAGGGAGGCGCTGAAATCAATAGGGGGACCGTTGTTGTCGGCCAGGTAGTCGTTGATCTGGTCGATGGTGCGCTGGTTAATAGTGAGGGTTTCGTCGGCGTCTGGGTTCTCCTGCTCGGCCAGAACCGTCAGCAGGCGCGTCACGTTGATGGCAATGCGGTTGTTCTCGGCCAGGGTCGTCTCGATTGTGAGGTGGGTTTCAAGCCCTTCTGCGCCGGTACCCCCATTGTGCAGTTTCTGGCGGGCCTCAGCGGTGAAATCGATGGGAGTCAGAACGGGCGCGGCGGGCACCTCCTCTGCCAGAACAAGGTTCCCAACCCGGAACGTCAGCGTCTCACCGGGGAGATAGTGGAATTCGCCGTCTTCATTGGTGGTTCCGGACTGGCTGCGCGTTTCATAATGAATATTTTCGATGCCCGCATTGAAGAGCGTCCCCGTGCGCAGATCGCCATTGCCGTTGCCGTCACTGCCATTACAGCCGGCCAGCGCCAGCAGGCTCAGCGCCGTGAGCGAAATCTGTGCCTTCCATCCTGCGTAACGCGGGGTCTGCTGGGTCATTGGTCCTCTCTGGGCTCTGGTGCCTTGGTTCCAGCATTGTAGGAACCCACAGCGGACTCTGATCTGACACAGGTCGCAGATTGGGCAGAGCGTTGACAGGGCTTTGCATCAGGCTCGAACGGTAGCGCTGCGCTACGGTTGCGAGCGCTCCCATCCGTTCCGTACTGTCGTTGTCTTCAAGATTGGCGGCCTGGGGAGGGGGTCTTTCCAGGTTATGTCCAAAAAGCGCAGATGCGGTTAGCCCCTTGCATTGCGATGCATGACCCCCATAATCGGCGTCGTTCCCTCGATAAGAGATTCCTATGAGCTACGCACTGGATATTCAGGGCCTGCGCAAGACGTTCCCCGGCGGTCTTGAGGCCTTGAAAGGCATTGATCTACAGGTGGAATCCGGCGATTTCTTTGCGCTTCTGGGGCCCAACGGGGCAGGCAAGTCCACCACTCTGGGCGTGCTGGCGTCACTGGTGCGGAAGACGGGGGGCCAGGTGCGCGTGTTCGACGCCGATCTGGACACCGATCCCGCGCGACTCAAGACCTGGCTTGGTTTCGTGCCCCAGGAATTCAACTTCAACCAGTTTGAGAAGGTGGGCGACATCGTGCGCACCCAGGCGGGCTATTACGGCATGGCACCGGGCCGCGCCGCACGCAACGCCGAGCACTACCTTCGTGAACTGGGGCTATGGGATAAGCGGGATTCGCCGGCCCGGATGCTGTCCGGTGGCATGAAGCGGCGGCTGCTGATTGCCCGGGCCCTGGTGCATGAACCCCGGGTATTGATCCTGGACGAACCCACGGCGGGCGTGGACATTGAATTGCGGCGTTCCATGTGGGGCTTTCTGGAGCGGATCAACCGCGAGGGAGTCACCATCATCCTGACCACGCATTATCTGGAGGAGGCGGAAGCGCTGTGTCGCAACATTGCCATCATTGATGGCGGCCGCATCCTTCAGAACACCTCCAAGCAGGCACTGCTGCAGCAGCTGAGCATGGAGCACTTCATCCTGGATATCCGCAATGACCCAGGCACGGTGCCGCCACTTGAGGGCTACGAGTGCTTCCGCAATGATGAGGGCGCGCTGGTGGTGGAGGTTGAGCGCGATGATGGGCTGAATGACGTGTTTCGACAGCTTGGCGACCTGGGCTGGGAGGTTACCAGCATGCGCAACCGCTCCAACCGGCTGGAGGAACTGTTCATGAGTCTGGTTGGGCGAGCACTGCCGGACTCCGAAGAGGAGGCAAGCGCATGAGCCCTTACCAGATCTGGATTGCATTCCTGACCATTGTGGTGCGCGAGGTCCGGCGTTTTACCCGCATCTGGCCGCAGACTCTGCTGCCGCCGGCCGTAACCATGACGCTGTATTTCGTGATCTTTGGCAACCTCATCGGTAACCGGATCGGGCCCATGGAAGGCTACGATTACATGGAGTTCATCGTGCCGGGGCTGATCATGATGGCGGTGATTACCAGCTCTTATGCCAATGTGGTCTCGTCGTTCTTCAGCATGAAGTTCCAGCGCAGTATTGAGGAGCTGCTGGTTTCGCCGACGCCCAACTGGGTGATACTGACCGGCTATCTCGCCGGGGGCATGGCCCGCGGGTTGATCGTGGGCTTTGTGGTGATGCTGGTGTCATTGGCGTTCACATCACTGGACTTTTACAGCCCGGTACTGGTGGTATCCACGGCACTGCTCACATCGTTGGTGTTTTCGTTGGGCGGGTTCATCAATGCCATGTTCGCGACCAAATTTGATGATATCTCGATTGTGCCCACCTTCGTGTTGACGCCGCTGACTTACCTTGGCGGCGTCTTCTATTCCATAAACCTGCTGGATCCGCT
This sequence comes from Salicola sp. AFF1, assembly GCF_056783195.1. Classification (NCBI taxonomy): domain Bacteria; kingdom Pseudomonadati; phylum Pseudomonadota; class Gammaproteobacteria; order Oceanospirillales; family Halomonadaceae; genus Salicola; species Salicola sp. AFF1. The sequence continues at coordinate 27,338 of NZ_JBXAYL010000025.1, read as the reverse complement.
CTGGCAGACCCTGTCCATGGCCAACCCCATCCTCTATATGGTGAACGCCTTCCGTTATGGGGTGCTGGGGGCGTCGGATGTTGGGCCAGTCTGGGCCATTGCGATGCTAATGGTGTTCTCGGTGGTACTGTTCACGGTAAGCCTGCGCCTGCTCAACCAGGGCAAAGGCATCCGCAGTTGAGGAGGTGGTATGGAATTGGATGACGCGCCCCTGGGCCAGTCCAGCGGCTATCCGCAGCGGTATGACCCGGGGCTGTTGTATCCGGTTCCACGGTCGGAAACCCGGCAGGTCCTGGGTCTGAGTGATGACTGGCCCTGGTTGGGTGAGGATCGCTGGCAGGCCTGGGAGCTGAGCTGGTTGCGGCGGGATGGTGTACCACGGGTCGCCACGGCTGAATTCCGGGTCCCGGCGCACTCGCCGAACCTGATCGAGTCCAAGTCGCTCAAGCTGTACCTGAATTCGCTGAACGCCATGACTTTCTCGGAGTCAGAGTCCGTGCGCGCGACCCTTGAGCGGGATCTGTCCGAAGTGGCGGGAGCCGGCGTTTCCGTGGCGCTGGGGGACGTGGACGCGGAGGCTGGGCTCATGGCGCGTCCGGAAGGGGCACATCTCATTGACGATGTGGAAGGCGTGATCATGCCCGAGCATGAGCCCCTGGCGTCGTTGCGCTCGAGGGATGGCGATGTGGTGACCGAGACGCTGTGCAGTCACCTTTTGCGCAGCCTCTGCCCGGTAACGGGGCAACCGGATTGGGCCACGCTCGTGGTCCATTACACAGGTGCGCGCATCCAGCCGGAGGCGCTGTTGGGCTACATCATCAGCTACCGGCATGCGCAGGACTTCCATGAGGCTTGTGTGGAGCGGATCTTTACGGATCTGAAAAAGATCCTGACGCCGCAACGGCTGAGTGTGGGGGCCTTTTATACGCGCCGGGGTGGGCTCGATATCAATCCCTGGCGTTCCACTCATCAGGGCGATGCCCCGGCGCCCAGGCTGTTGCGCCAGTAGGGGTTATTCGTCGCGCAGGCGCCGGGCCGCCCGGTCCAGCGCCTGGATGATGTGGTCGCGCTCGCGCTCGTTGACCTTCTCGGAATCCAGGTACATTGCGAACCCGTCCCCTTCGTGTTCCAGAAAGCTCTGCTGGTCGCCCAGGTCCTGGCGCAGGTCGATGACCTGGTAGATGGGCACTGGGCGCGTGAAGCCCTTCACGGTGATTTCGCCCTTGTCCCGACACAGGATCTGGTCCTTGATCAGAGAGAAGGTTTCGTAGGAGACCAGGATCTCGCCCGGGTCCGCCAGCTCCTCCAGGCGGCTGGCCAGGTTCACTTCCTTGCCGATAATGGTGTAGTCCATCCGGTTATCCGCCCCGAAGTTGCCCACAGTGCAAAAGCCGGTACTGATGCCCATGCGGATTTCCAGGGGGGTACGGATGCCCTGGCTCTTCCACTTCTGGCGCAGCACCGTCATGTGCTTGCGCATCTCAATGGCCATGGAAACGCAGGCGAGGGTGTCTTTGCGCGGGCCCTGGCTGGTGGGGTCGCCAAAAAAGATCATGATGCTGTCGCCCACGAACTTGTCGATGGTGCCGCCGTAGCGCAGCGCGATCTGGGACATCTCCGTGAAGTAGGTGTTGAGCAGGTCCGTCAGGCCCTCGGGCTCCATCTCCTCGGACAGTTCCGTGAAGCCCCGGATATCCGAAAAGAACACCGCCAGCTTCTTGCGCTGTGTTTCCAGCTGTACATCCCGTTCGCCGGTGAAGATGGATTGCCAGACCTGGGGAGAAAGGTATTTGGCCAGCTTGTGCGAGAGTGTGATGGATTGTTCGCGCTGGTACTGGATCTGGGACTTGGCCGCCACCAGGGCGCGGGCCTGTAGGTAGGTGTAGAACGCCATAACGCAGACGTAGAACGCGGTTACAACACAGCTGACCACGTTCAGCGTTGGCGGTGCGTAGGGCTCGAAATGGGTTCCGGCCAGTGGCAGCGCGGCCGCCAAACCCACGGCCAGCGCAATCGTGTTCAGGCTCCAGGCCCTGAGCCCCCCAACGATAATGCCGCTGAAGCTGATCATTAACAGCAGCATGAGAGAAGGAATGATCGTGAAGTGGATTAAAGCCACCAATGAGCCGATCAGGAAACTGTCGAGGAGAAGGATGCGTTCCCGGACCAGTGGCGTGCGCCTGGGGAAAACCCAACGGGAGATGAAATACAGCAGGTGCGGCCACAGCAGCGACAGAGGGACGAGCCAGAGCAGGTAGGCATCAAAATGGTCGAGGGATACCCCTGTTGCAAGAATCAACGCGCCCGCCATATAGGCGAGGACCCGCGCATGATAATCCGGCATTGGCGGTATGGCGCTGGGCTTGTGCTTGGGGTCCATGGTCGTAAGACCCGATGGCATCAGGGGTACGTTCATCATCGTTCAGCGACTGCGTCCATGTTAGCAAACGGTACCAGCAAACCCGGGGACTCACAATTGACCCCTGAGCCCGGGCTGGCGGCACTGGCACAGGTTTGCCGCTCAGGCGTCTGAGCTGTTGCCGTAACGGCGTTAGTGCCTGAATACAAAGGAGTGTAGCAGTTTGGCACTGCGATTGCTTCTTACCGGAAAAGCCCGATTACCCGGCAAAAAGGGGCCAGTCATGACCACGATCAGCTTTGACAACGCATTTGGCGTTCACGATGACGCGCTTCGCCTGCGCTCCCAGCGCTCCGAGGTGCTGGCCAACAATCTCGCCAATGCCGACACGCCCGGCTATAAGGCCCGCGATTTCGACTTCCAGGCCGCCTTGCAGGACGCGCAGGGCCAGCAGGAAGGGATGGCCATGACGGTCTCGGATCCTGGGCATATGGGGGGTGCGGGCACTGGTGGCGGCAACCCGGAACTGATGTACCGCAATCCCAGCCAGCCGTCCATTGATGGCAACACCGTGGAGACCCAGACGGAGATTTCCGAGTATATGCGCAACTCCATGGAATTCCAGGCCAGCTTCCAGTTCCTGAACGGCAGTGTTAAAGGGCTCAAGAACGCAATCTCGGGGCAATAAATCATGTCACTTAATCAGGTTTTTGATATTGCGGGTTCGGCTATGTCGGCCCAGTCGATCCGGTTGAATACCACCTCCAGCAACCTGGCGAACGCGGAAACCGCCAGTTCGAGCACCGAGGAGGTGTATCGTGCTCGCAAACCCGTGTTCTCGGCGATCCAGGCTGATGCCATGGGGCCGGATGCGGGTGTGAGTGATGCGGGATTCTCGAGTGACCAGAGAGCGTCGGCCGGGGTGCGGGTGGATGGCATCGTGGAGAGCGATGTGGAGCTGGAGCAGCGTTACCAGCCGGATCATCCCAAAGCGGATGACAACGGTTACGTGTACTACCCGAATGTCAACGTGGTGGAAGAGATGGCGGATATGAAGTCGGCCTCGCGCTCTTTCCAGACCAATGTTGAGGTCATGAACACGGCCAAGAGCATGATGCAGCGTGTCATGACGCTGGGTCAGGGCCAGTAAGCGGGAACGGGGGTAACGACGATGGACGGCGTTAACAGTTCAGGCAGCTCGGCGTCCGAGATCCTCAAGGGGTATCGGAACCAGAATGAGAAGAGCGAGGGCGGCAACAAAGCCTCTGACATGGGCCGCAATGAGTTCATGGATCTCATGATGGCCCAGATGCAGAACCAGAACCCGCTGGATCCGCAGAAGAACGAAGATTTCGTGGCCCAGCTGGCCCAGTTCTCCTCGCTGGAGGAGATGCAGAGCCTCAACACCTCCGTGGAGGACGCCATGGGGCAGTTCCGTTCCACCCAGGCGTTGCAGGCTTCCGCCATGGTCGGGCAGTCGGTTCTGGTTGAGGGCAATACCGCCAACCTTGGTCCTGAGGGAGAGGTGAAGGGCGCGGTTGAGTTGCCTTCAGCAACATCGAATCTGCGCATTTCCGTCTATAACCAGTCCGGTGAACTGGTCCGCCAGATGGATAAGGGCCAGCAGGGCAGTGGCACGGTGGATTTCAGCTGGGATGGTGAGAACAGCGAGGGTGAGCTGATGGAGCCAGGTGAGTACCGGGTCAAGGCGGAAGCCCAATACGAGGGGGAAACGCAGGAGCTGGCCACCCAACTCAATGCGAACGTCGACAGCGTTTCCCTTGAGAACGGGGGTGTGACGCTGAACCTGGCCGGGCGCGGCTCGGTCTCTCTCGATCAGGTCAAACAGATCAACTGATAAACGGTAGTGGGCGAGGTTTTACATGGCGTTCAACATTGCACTCAGCGGACTCAATGCGGCCCAGACGGACCTGGACGTGAAAGGCAACAACATCGCCAACGCCAGCACCACGGGGTTCAAGCGTTCGCGCACGGAATTTGGGGATCTCTACTCCGCCGGACTGCTGAATCTCGGCAGTACCGATACGGGGGAGGGGGTCCGCGTCCAGAATACCCGCCAGCTCTTCCAGCAGGGTAACGTGACCGCGACCAGTAACGGACTGGACATGGCCATTAACGGCGAGGGCTTCTTCGTGGTCAAGGACGGAGGAGATCGTCAGTTCACCCGCGCTGGTGAATTCGGTGTTGATCAGAACGGATTCATCACCAATAACCAGGGCGCCCGGGTTCAGGGGTTCCAGCCAACGGATGAGGGGACAGTGGGCGATGTCCGTGATGACCTTAAAGTTAATACGGAGAACCTTGAGCCTAAGCGTACGACCGGGGTTGAAGCGAATCTGAATTTGGACGCCCGGGAAGGGGTGCTTGAGGAACGGTTTAACTCCTTCCAGTCCGAAGGCGACGCGACGGGACAGGTTATCGATACCTCTAATCCTACCGCTCCCAACGTCGAGGAAGGGTTGCCAGAAGAAACGTGGACAATAGAGCTTCCCGGTGGCGAAACGGAAACGGTGGAGACGGACGCTGGTCCTGCATCCAATGTCGCTGCCCAGCTCAGCCAGCAAGAAGGGCTTAGTGTTTCGGGGAGAACGGAAGCGACTCTAACCGGACTTACTGCCAATGATGACGATCAAATAACGGTTAACGGAGCGACCTACGATATTTCGGGCTCCGAAACGATTGAAACCCTGGCCCAGAAGATCAACAGCAATGCACCGCAAGGCATTACGGTTCAGCTGAATGACGCGGGTGACGAGCTGACATTGGTGGAAGAACAGGGCAGTAACATCAATGTTGGAGTGAGCGGTGGTAATGGTTCAACCATCGATGTTGGCGGGCAAACGGCAAATGATGGCACAACTCAGACGGCGGTTGGTGTTCTCGACTTCAATGTTGATGAAGGGTACGAAATAACCGATGTCAACAACGGAAACATCATTACGAACAATGAGAGCCGGGAGGAGGTGGTTCGTAACGAGTTCAATCCGGGTGATCCGAGAACCTATAACCATTCAACGTCCTCCACGGTCTACGACAGCCTGGGTAACGCGCATGAGCTTACACAGTATTTCGTGAAAGAGTCCGGCGCGAACAGCTGGAGTATGTACGCCCAGATTGATGGTCAGAACGTCGGTCCCCCCGACCCGGTAACCGGTGATCCAACCTTGGCCCGTTACGACCTGCAGTTTGATAATAGTGGTTCTCTGGATGAGGCCGCCTCGGATGAGGTGTTGATCGAGAACTGGCAGCCCGTGGATGAGAACGGCGATCCCAACGGTGCCGCTGGACCCAACCCTGGGGGCGAGACGCCCATCCCTGAGCCACCTCAGAGCTCGAACTTTGTGATTGATTACACCAACACCACTCAGGTGGGCGCGGAGTTCGCGATCAACGATCTGCAACAGGATGGCTTTGCCACGGGGCGTTTGACCGGGTTGGACGTAACCGACGACGGGGTGATCCAGGCCCGCTTCAGTAACGGGGAGTCTGAAGCCCTCGGCCAGGTAGCGTTGGCCAATTTCCGGAATAATGAGGGACTGGCACCGGTGGGCGATACTGCCTGGGTTGAGACCTTTGAATCCGGGGATGCGGTTGTCAGCCGGCCCAACACGGGGCCGCTGGGGAGCATTCAGTCCAGTTCCATTGAGGAATCCAACGTTGACCTGTCCGAGCAGCTGGTCGGCCTGATTACCGCGCAGCGGAACTTCCAGGCCAACTCCAAGACCATCGAAACCTCGGACCAGATCACCCAGACCATCATCAACCTGCGGTAAGACCGCGGATTGACGGCTGAATGAGCACAGGAGGGGGCCATGGACCGTTCGCTTTATATTGCCATGACCGGGGCCAAGCAGAACATGTACGCCCAGCAGGTCAACGCCAACAACCTGGCGAACGCGGATACCACCGGGTTCAAGCAGGACTTCGCCAATGCCCGCAGTATGCCGGTATTCGGGGAGGGCCGTCCCTCCCGCGCGTATGCCATGACGGAGAACCCCGGGGCGGATCTTGGGCACGGGCCCATGAAGGAAACCGGTCGCGAACTGGATGTGGCCATCAAGGGCGATGGTTGGTTGGCGGTTGAACCGGAGGCCGGGGATGAGGCCTTCACCCGTGCCGGTGACCTCCAGATCGGAGCCAATGGCATCATGCGCAACGGCGAGGGCATGCCGGTGCTTGGCAACGGTGGTCCGATTGCGGTGCCGCCCGCCGACAAGGTGGAGATCGGCGTGGATGGAACCGTTTCCGTTGTCCCCGCGGGCGCGCCGAGTGACCAGCTGGTGCAGGTGGATCGCCTTAAGCTGGTGAACCCGCCGGCGGAAGACATCCAGAAAAGTGACGACGGCCTGTTCCGGCTCAAACCGGAAGCGGAACAGGGTGGCCCGGTGGCGCCGGACGGCGATGTGCGCGTGGCGAGTGGCTTTCTGGAGGGCTCCAATGTTTCCGCCGTGGAATCCATGATCCAGAACCTGGAGCTGTCCCGCCAGTACGAGATGCAGGTTAAGGCCATGAAGACCGCTGACCAGAACAGCCAGAGCGTGGCACGGCTATTGCAAGACCTCTGATGGAAACGTCATGGGTGACGGCAAAGCGGCAAACCGATGCCGCTGCCCATAAGGCCTGTCACCCACGTGATCGGAGGAATGAAGCATGCATCCAGCACTTTGGGTCAGTAAAACCGGGCTTGCCGCCCAGGACAAACAACTGTCCACCATCTCCAACAACCTGGCCAATGTGAACACCAACGGGTTCAAGCGGGACAGGGCCAACTTTCAGGACCTTCTCTATCAGACAGAGCGCCAGCCAGGCGGCCTGTCCTCCCAGAACCGGGAGCTGCCTTCCGGCCTGCAACTGGGTACCGGTGTTCGGGTGGTAGCCACCACCAAGGAGCACACCCAGGGCGATATGAAAGTCACCGAGCAGTCGCTGGATATGGCCATTGATGGCAAGGGCTTCTTCCAGGTCCAGACGCCTGAGGGGGACGTTGCCTATACCCGCAATGGGGAGTTCCAGCTCAACTCGGAAGGCACGATCGTCACGCCCAATGGTAATCCCCTGCAGCCGAATATCAATGTTCCAGAGAATGCTACCCAGATCACCGTGGGGCGTGACGGAACCGTGAGCGCGAAGATTGCCAATGAGCCGGATCCTCAGCAGCTGGGCCAGATTGATCTGGCAACCTTTGTGAATCCTCAGGGGCTGGAAGCCGTGGGCAGTAACCTTTATCGGGAAACCGCAGCCAGTGGCGACCCATTGATCGGTGAAGCCGGCATTGATGGAACCGGGACGATTGAACAGGGGATGTTGGAAGGCTCCAACGTGGAGGTGGTCGAGGAAATGGTGAACATGATCACCACCCAGAGGGCCTATGAGATGAACTCCAAGGTGGTGTCCTCCTCGGACCAGATGCTCCAGTTCATCACCCAGAACCTGTAACGCCGCCACAGGCGGAAGGGGAACCGTTATGACCACCGCATCCATCATGCTCAGACAGATTGTGCTTGTGGTGCTGGTCGTGGTGCTGGCGGGCTGCCAGGCCATGACGCGGGAACGGGCCCAGCCCGGGGATCCGGCGTTCGCGCCCGTTGAACCCGAGCAGATGATGGCGGATGAACCGGTCAACGGGTCCATCTACCAGAACTCGCGGAACTATAACCTGTTCAGTGACAGCAAGGCGCTGAACGTGGGGGATGTGGTGACGGTGCAGCTGCAGGAAAGCACCTCAGCCTCCAAGAGCAGCAATACCAATATCACGAAGGACAGTGAGACCGGTCTGGAGGCGCCTTCGGTGCTCGGCCAGGAAGGGCTGGGAATCGGCACCGACGTCAGCCAGGACCGGGAATTCGATGGGGCCGCCCAGGCCGACCAGAGCAATCAGCTGAGCGGCAGCATTACCGTCACCGTGGTCGAGGTGATGCCCAATGGAGTACTCAGGGTGCGGGGAGAAAAATGGCTGAAGCTGAGCCAGGGCAAGGAATACGTGCGGGTGTCAGGGCTTATCCGCCAACAGGATATTGGGGCTGATAACCGCGTAAGCTCGCGCCGGATTGCCGACGCGCGGATCTCCTATGGAGGGACCGGGGACTTTGACCAGTCCAACCGCATGGGATGGCTGACGCGCTTTTTCAACAGTGAATGGTGGCCGCTTTGAATCGTTGTGCAGGAGGTGGCGTCATGTGGAACCGGATGGCAGTACTGCTGGTGATGGCCCTTATGGTGGCCGTACCTGTGCAGGCGGACCGGCTTAAGGATCTGGCCTCGGTGGCCGGTGTGCGTGATAACCAGCTCGTTGGGTACGGCCTTGTGGTGGGTCTGGATGGCAGTGGTGACGGCGCGCCCTTCACCAACCAGACGCTGCGCAACCTGATGGACCAGTTTGGTATCTCCATTCCGGCCGGTGTGGATCCGGGCGCCGACAATGTGGCGGCGGTAACAGTGACCGCAGAACTCAAGCCCTTCGCCAGCCCCGGCCAGGAGATTGACGTAACGGTGTCCTCGATTGGTGATGCGGGTAGCCTGCGCGGCGGTACCCTGCTGATGACGCCGCTGCAGGGGGCGGACGGTAAGACGTATGCCATGGCCCAGGGCAGCCTGGTGGTTGGCGGTTTCGGGGCTGAAGGCCAGGACGGGTCGTCGATTTCAGTGAATATTCCCAGCGTGGGGCGCATTCCCCAGGGCGCCACTGTGGAGCGTGAAGTGCCAACCGCTTTCACGGAAGGGGATACCATCACCCTGAACCTCCGCAATCCGGATTTCACAACGGCACGGCGTGTGGTGGAGGCCGTGAACGATCGGCTGGGCCCGGAAACAGCCTACGCGGAGAATGCCTCCTCCGTCCGCGTAAGGGCCCCGCGCGATGCCTCCCAGAGGGTGAGTTTTCTCTCCATCATCGAGAACATCAAGGTCACGCCCGCGGAAGAGTCCGCCAAAGTGGTGATCAACTCGCGCACTGGCACCATTGTGGTGGGTGAGAACGTCAAGGTCAGCCCGGCGGCTGTGACACACGGCAACCTCAGCGTAACCATTACCGAGAATCCCGAGGCAGCGGCTCCGGCGCTCTTTGGCGATGGCGATCCAGCCGTGATCCCCCAGACCGATGTGGCCATCGAGCAGGAGGAGGCCCGGATGTTCGAGTTCGGGCCTGCGGTTACGCTCAACGAGATCGTGCAGTCGGTGAACCAGGTGGGCGCGGCACCGGGTGATGTCATGGCCGTGCTGGAAGCGCTCAAGCAGGCTGGCGCTCTGCGGGCGGAACTGATCGTTATCTGAGGGGTGAGGTCAAACCATGATCCAGTCATCTGCACCCGGTACTGATAGTACGCCGATCTATACCGATCTCAACGGGATGAATGAGCTGAAGCGTCTTGCCGATACGGATCGGGACAAGGCGTTGGAAAAGGTTGCCCGCCAGTTCGAAAGCCTGTTCCTGCAGCAGATGATGAAGTCCATGCGTTCCGCCAATGAGGTGTTCAGCGAAGACAGCTATCTGAGCAGTCGTGAGACCAAGCAGTATCAGGACATGTTCGACAAGCAGCTGACGCTGAGCCTGACCCAGGAGCGCACCATCGGCATTGCGGACAAGCTGGTGCGCGATCTTGGCGGCGGCGACAACGGCGGAGCGCGCCCGAATGCTAAAACGAGCATTGCCGATTATGGCCGTCAGATACCGGCACCGGATCCGGGGCTCGCTGAACAGGCGGACAAGGTTCGAGCGATGATGCCGGAAGAAGGTGACGCCAATACAGCCCCAGCCGATGGAAGCGGCAGGGATCTGCCGGAACGGTTTAAGGGGCCGGAGCATTTCGTTGAGACACTCAGCCCCGTTGCCCGGGATGTCAGTCAGCGTACCGGGGTTCCGGCCCAGGTGATGATCGCGCAGGCGGCTCTGGAGACCGGGTGGGGGCAGAACATGATTGGAGGTGAGCAGCAGCCCAGTCGCAACCTGTTTGGTATCAAAGCGGATGAACGGTGGGATGGTGAGTCCGTTCGCGTCACCACCACCGAGTACCGGGATGGCCTTCCCATGAAGGAGAAGGCGGATTTCCGGGCTTATCCCGATTACGCCAGCAGTTTTGAGGACTACGCCCGTTTTCTGAACGAAAACCCGCGTTACCAGAGGGTGTTGCAACAGGCGGACAATCCAGAGGCCTTCGCTCGGGGGCTGCAGGATGCGGGCTACGCCACGGATCCGGGCTATGCCGACAAGATCCACGACATTATGGAGCGGCCCACGCTGGGTGGCGTGACCGAGGACGGGATGGAAGGGGAGTAAGGTGCCATGAGCCTGCTGAACACGGGACTGACAGGGATTATCGCCAACCAGAAGGCGTTGGAGACCACCAGTAATAACATCACCAACGCCAATACGCCCGGTTACAGTCGTCAGCGTGCGGAATTTGAGTCGAACCCCTCTCAGATTTCGGGCAGTGGTTATATTGGTCAGGGGGTTAATGTTGCGGATATTCAGCGCCTCAACAATGAGTTCATCAACACCCAGCTGCGTTCGGATACCACTTTGCACTCTGAGCAGACGGCGCTGGTTGAAAACCTCAATGGGATGGATGATCTGCTGGGTAATGAGAACACTGGGGTGAACCAGGCTATGACCGACTTTTTTGGGACGCTTCAGGACGCTGCTGAGAGCCCCGCCTCCAGTTCGTTGCGCGAGCAGGCGCTCAATCAGGCAGACAACCTGGTGGCCCGGTTCAAGTCGGTGGACAGCCAATTGCGGGCTCGAGAGGAAACGGTGAATGACCGGATCTCGGCGAACCTGAGCGAGATCAACTCATTGGCGGATGGCATTGCGGAGCTGAACCTCAGTATAGCGGAAGCGCCAGGGCGCGCGAGTGGGCGTGAGGCGAATGACCTGTTGGATAAGCGGGATGAAAAGCTCCGCCAGCTTTCCGAGATGGTGCAGGTTCAGACGAATGAAAATAGCGATGGCACAGTGGATGTGAGCATCGGCAAGGGCCAGGGCATTGTCAGCAAGGGTAACAGCGCTACGTTGCGTTTGACCGGGTCGACAGAGCAGGCCGGGCGGCGCCAGGTGGCTATGGAGGGGCTGGGCAGGGACCGGGTCATCACGCATGAGCTGAGCGGTGGCGCTCTTGGAGGTAATCTGACCTTTCGGGATGAGGTCCTTGAGCCGACCATGAATGGTATTGGGCGGATCGCCATTGGTTTGTCTGAACGCATTAATGAACAACATCAGCTGGGTCAGGATCTGAACGGAAACCTGGGTGGCAATTTCTTCCGCGACGTCAATGCGGAAAGTCTGGCCCGAAGCCGAATTACGCCTTCTGCTGAGACGGCCAGTAACGGAGACCGGCAGGCCAGGGTGAACATCACAGACAGCAGTAAACTGGGAACCCGGTCCTACACCCTGGAGTTCACCGGGCCGGATGACCAGCAGTACCGTGTTCGTGATGCCACCAATGGTGAGGTGGTCAAAAGCGGCAGCCTCAGCAGCAGCCTGCCAGCCACCATCTCCATGGAGGGATTCGAGATTGAGCTGGAGTCGGGGTCCTTTCAGCAGGGAGATGAGTTCTCCATTCGGCCCACTTACAACGGTGGCCGGGATATAGCTACGACGATCAGCAACGGCGAGGAAATCGCCCTGGCAGCACCGATCCGGGCCGAGGCCAACAGTGGCAATCAAGGCACGGGTGAGATCAGTCAGGGAACCATGCTTGATCTCCGGCATCCGGAGACCGGTCGCCGTCTGGGTGCGCTGGATGAAAACGGCAACCTCAATCCACCTATGGAGATCCGGTTTCTGTCCGAGAACCGCTTCGAAGTGGTGGACGTTTCGGATCCGGCCAATCCGCAGCCCCTGGACCCGCCCATGAACAACGTGCGGTTTGAGCCGGGCAAGACGAATACGGTGTTCAGTGGGGATCCGGGTGCCAGGGTCGTGACCTCACAAGGCAACGACTGGCAATCGATCAACGCCGGAACTGACTCCAACAATGGGTATCCGGCTGAGGATCTGACCCTCAGGACCCGCGATCCTGACACCGGTGTGGTATCCACGGAGACGATCAGTTACGGAGCGGGTACGCCGGCGTCGGAAATTGCCAACAGCCTTAACAATGCGAGTGGCGTTCGGGCTACGGCCTATACAGAAACCCGCTTGCAGGGCTTCGGGGGCAATAATGCCACGGTTACCCTGAACGTTAATGGTGGGTCCTCGGTTGATCTTGATGTGTCGGGGCCGCTCAATGCCGATAATCTGGAACAGGCGATCAATGACAGTGATGATTTCAGCAGCCTGGACCTGAGTGTCACCAACAACGGCGACAGCATCGCCCTGCGCTCGGATACCGGCCAGGACATCGGGGTTACCGTTACGGGGGGCAGCATGGAGGTGGCCAAACCCGACCCCTATGATCCCTCGGGATCAGCGACCACAGAGGCCTTGGGGTCCGGGGATTCTGCCACGGTGGGGGGCGTTGTCGACACAACACTGTCCAGCGGTGTGCGTTTGACCTCGAACGATAACAATGGACTTTTTCAGCAGTCTCCGCCCAGTGACCCCGCGTACAAAGGCTTCCAGTTCGAGCTCAGCGGCAATCCCAAAGCCGGTGACAGTTTCCGCCTTGAAACCAACGAGGGTGGAACGTCAGACAATCGTAATGGGCTGGCCCTGGGCGACCTGAACGCAAAGAATTATCTGGATGATGGCAACTTCAGCTTTACGGATGCCTATGGGGCGGTGGTTGAGGATGTGGGCTCGCGTACCCGGACCGCCCAGGTGGATAAGGAAGCGGCCGGAACGCTCAAGGAGCAGTCCCAGAAACAGTGGGAGGAGCAGTCCGGGGTCAACCTGGATGAGGAAGCCGGTAAGCTCGTCCAGTTCCAGAACGCCTACAGCGCCTCATCGCAGGTGGTCTCGGTCGCCCGGGATCTGTTCAACACGCTGATCGGCACCTTCAACTAGGGGAGGGGGAATATGCGCGTCTCCACAAGCCAGATCTTCAATCAGGGGATCCAGCAGTTCCAGAACCTCAACGCCCAGCAGGCGCGCACTCAGGAACAGGTAGCCACCGGCAAGGAAATCCTGAGACCTTCTGATGATCCGGTGGCTTCAACGCGGATTGTGCAACTCAAGGATGATCTGGCGCGGAGCGAGCAGTACCAGGATACGCTCGATATGACCCAGACACGCCTGGAACGGGAAGACGGGACACTTTCCAGCTATACCGATGCGCTGGCCCGCACTCGGGAGTTGATGGTTCAAGCCGGCAGTGGATCCCTTAGTGAGTCGGATCGTGGCTCCATTGCACAAGAGCTGAAACAGGTCAAGGAGCAGATGGTCAGCCTGGCCAATACTCAGGGGCCGCAGGGCGAGTTCCTGTTCGCAGGCTTTCAGGGCGGGGAGAAGCCATTTACCGAAGACGTCTCCGGTAATATTGAATACCGGGGGGATTCCGGCGAGCGTTCGGTTCAGATCGATGATGGGGTCACGATCAAGGTGAACGACAATGGCCGTGAAATCTTTGAAGCAATCCCCAGCGATCGGCCCACCTTTAATACTCAGGCCTCACAGGGTAATGAGGGCAGTGGTCGCATCAGCACCGGGGTTGTGGCGGACCGGGGCGAATTCGAATCGTTCTACCCGGACGATCTGGTGGTCGAGTTTTCTGCAGGGGGAAGCGAATTTACGGTGAAATCCAGAGAAACTGGTGAGAAGTTCATCGAAAACGAGGCCTACACCAGTGGAGGTTCTGTTGAAATGAAAGGCATGCGTTTTGAGATCAGCGGTGAGCCCGCAGAAGACGATACCTTTACGGTGACCAGTAGCGACCAGCAGAGCATCTTCGGCACCATGGAGAAGATGATCGAGGGCCTGGAAACGCACCCCAATACCCCGGAAGGGCGTGAAGCGCTTGAGGATACCATCGATCAGGGCCTGGCCAATCTGCAGCATGCTGAAGACCGGGCCACGGAGATCCAGTCCGGCGTGGGAACCCGCCTGAATACAGTGGAAAGTACCAAGGAGTTCCTGAAGGACAGCGACCTGTTGGCCAAGGAAACCCTTTCAAATCTGGAGGACGTGGATTACGCCGAGGCCATCAGCCGCCTGACCCAGCAGAACTTTACGCTGCAGGCCGCCCAGCAATCCTTTGCGCAGATCTCGCGCCTATCGCTGTTTGACGCGCTGTGATTGACGCATCATGCGCGGCGCGTATAATCCCGTGCTGTTGCCGAGGTGGTGGAACTGGTAGACACGCCTGACTCAAAATCAGGTGGCGCAAGCCTTGTGGGTTCGAGTCCCACCCTCGGCACCATCCCTTATCCGCACAATGCTTTTGCCAGTCAGACGTCCTGCATGCGCCCGACTTCCCGGGCAATACGCATTGCTTCGTGGCGCTCCAGAGCTAGCAGGTTTTCGGCCATTTCCCTGGCTTCCGGGATTTCTGCGCGGTCCGCCAGGTTCTGGTACAGCTCGATGACCTGATCATGGAAGTCGAAGATTTCCCCGGCGATGCCATTGAAATCAAGCTTCGTGTAAGGTGCGTCGCAAGTCCTATGGGTTTCGATCGGTTTGTGAGACAGGTAGTCATAGATCCAGGTTTTCAGGGCTCCGGTATCCCCCTCAGTCTCGAATCCTTCGACGGTTTTTTCCAGTTCTTTTTCATGGGTGGCAAGGTAGTCGAGCAGGGCGCGGGCGCGTTCTTGCTCGTGCTCAGTGGCACAGTGTGCCAGACAATTGGCTGTCTGGTGGTGAAGGTTACGGGTCCAGTCGATAAGGTCCCTGAACGTTTTGATTTCCATTGTCACAAATCTCCTTTCCGGTTGATGGACTATGGCGTGTGGCAGGTCTGAAAATTACCTGTGGTGTTGATGATCTTGTTCACCGGTTGAGGCTTGCCGGTTAGCAAGGAAAATACGTTCCACCACCAGTATGGCCATCATGGCGAGTCCGGCAATGCCAATGACAATAGGATCCGAGACCATCTTTACCCAGAGGAATCCCCCCAGAACAGTCAGGTCGAGAACAATGGCGGTTACCAGGATGACTGGATTGGCTCCAACCGCCTGTCTCAGGTACCTCAGGATGCCCCAGTGAATCGCGATGTCCATGATCAGGTAAAAGATGATGCCGAGCGCGGCGATCCGGGTGAGGTCAAAGAAGGCCGTCAGGATCAGGCCCAGGACCACCGTGTAGACCAGTGTGTGTTTCTGGATATCACCCGGCATACCGAAATGGCTGTGGGGAACCAGCTTCATCTGGGTGAGCATGGCCAGCATCCGTGAGACTGCAAAAATGCTTGCGATTATCCCGCCGGCAGTTGCTGCCATGGCCAGGATCACCGTAAACCAGAGGCCGTACCCGCCGAGCGCCGGTCTGGCGGCGGCTGCCAGGGAGTAGTTGCGTGTTTCGATGATGTCGTTCAGGGACAGATTGCTGGCGACCGCAAAGCCAACCAGCGTGTAGATCACCACGCAGAGGGCAATGGAGATGATGATGGCGCGGCCGACATTACGGTGCGGGTCGTTAATTTCGGAGCCGCTGTTGGTGATGGTGGTAAAACCCTTGAAGGCAAGGATCCCCAGCGCTGTCGCGCCCAGGAAGCCGGTTACCGTGGGCTTTGGTTCGGAATGTGAGAAATCCACCGCGATACTGTCCGCAATCCAGACACCAACCAGACCAAAGACGATAATCCCGCCGATCTTCAGGATGCCAATAAGCGAGGCTGTGCCTTCGATAAGGCGATTGCCTGAAAGGTTGATCAGGAAGGCAACCAGCAGGAGGGCAACGCCCAGGACGGGCACCAGGCGACTGTGATCACCTACATCAAAAAGCTGCAGCGTGTAGGAGCCAAAGGTTCGGGCCAGGAAGCTCTGGGCAATCACCATTGAGAAATACATCAACAGGGCATGGAAAGCGGTCGGGAGGGTGTTCCCGTAGGCCTTGTGGAGGTACATCCCAATGCCACCCGCCGAGGGATAGGTATTGGACATCCTGATGTAGGAGTAGGCGCTGAAGGCCACGATCACGGCTGCTGACAGGAAGGCCAGTGGGAAGAGCGTGCCCGTCATTTCCGCCATCTGCCCCGTAAGCGCAAAGATGCCGGCGCCGATCATGACGCCGGTTCCCAGCATCACCGCACCGGGCAGCGTGAGACTGTTTTCGGCGTAACGGGGTGTTCGGTCATCCTGTTCTGTCATGATTGGTCCATCTTTCCAGGGGGCGGGATTTGCACTAGACAGTATAACGCCTGAACCTGAACTGATTTGCAAATGCCATACCGTTCTGTTTCGGATCAATGGGTTATGAAACTCTTTTCGCCCGAGTTCAACGGGGTCCTTTGGGGTTTCCTGCCAGACTGCCTATGGATTTCCCGGACTTGGCTTGATCGATGACTTGAGTGAGTTCGACCTCCTGTAAGTTCAGGTCCATTTCCCCGGCAGCGAGTTTGTTCAGGTCGAGAAGGTCGTTGACCAACGGTGCCGGTTGCAAGCGTTTCCCGGTCATAAGGGCGAAGGGGACGGCACCGATTATGATAAACGAAATGGAGCGGGGACCTGAATCGAGGCTGAGAGGGGCCCTTTGCGGGCCGTCAGTTTCATGTCAGCTTATTGTGCCAAGCTCATGTCTCCATTCGAATCGGCAAGTCCGATGCTCCGGAGATTGAGGGAGTTTGAGCATGAGCAACCACCGGAAAGCCCGGCCACTGTCGCGCCGTGATATTCTCAGAACGGGCTCCACTATGGGCCTATTGCTTGGGCTTGGCAGCCTGTTGCCCGGCTACGCCTTCGGCCTGACCGGTAACCAGGAGCTCACACGCCGAACCGAGGGCAACTCAGACATCTACGAGCTGACCATTGACCGCACCCCCCTGACGATTGACGGGCGCAGGAGCGTCCAGCCGATCACGATCAACGGCTCACTGCCGGCGCCGCTGATCCGTCTGCGTGAGGGGCGTGAAGCCGTTCTGCGGGTGACCAATAAGCTTGATGAATACACGTCGATCCATTGGCACGGCATCCTTCTGCCGTTTGAAATGGATGGCGTTCCCGGGGTCAGCTTTGAAGGCATCGCCCCCGGTGAAACCTTTGAATACCGCTACCCGGTGCGCCAGAGTGGCACCTACTGGTATCACAGCCATTCCGGGCTCCAGGAGCAACTGGGCCACTATGGGCCCCTGATCGTGGATCCGGCGGAACCTGAACCGTTCGAGTACGACCGCGACTACGTGATCGTGCTTTCCGACTGGACCTTCAGTGATCCGGCTGAGGTGATGCGTCATCTCAAGGTGGCCGAGGGATATTACAATTACAACAAGCGGACGGTGGCCGACTTCTTCGAGGATGTGGCCAACCTCGGCTGGAGTGCCGCCTGGGAGAAGGCCGGCATGTGGGGCCGCATGCGCATGACGCCGAGGGATATTCTGGATGTGACCGGTGCCGAGTACACCTACCTGATGAATGGCATGTCACCCAATGACAACTGGACGGGTGTCTTCAAGCCGGGCGAGAAAGTGCGCCTGCGCGTGATCAACGCCTCGGCCATGTCCATCTTTGATGTTCGCATCCCGGGATTGGCGATGACCGTCGTCGAGGCCGACGGCCAGAAGGTTGAGCCGGTGGAGACCGATGAGTTCCGTATCGGGGTGGCCGAGACCTACGACGTCATCGTGGAGCCGCAGGACGAGGCCTACACCCTCTTTGCCCAGTCCCAGGACCGCTCGGGGTTCACCCGTGGCACCCTGGCCGTGCGCGAGGGCATGGAAGCGTCCGTGCCGGAGCTCTACCCGCGTACTGAGCGTGGTATGGCGGCCATGGGCATGGCTGGTGATGGCGGCATGGACCATGGCGCCATGGAAGGAATGGACGGTATGCACCAGGACGGTGGTGGTATGGACGGGTCGATGCACGGCAACGGCGGTCAGCCCCCGGTGGCGGGTCGCGAGATTTCGCACGGCCTGGACAATCACGGCGCCGGCGCCGCCATGGTGGCAATGAACCCAAGACCAAGACTCGACGACCCTGGCGTGGGCTTCGAGCACGTGGGCCACCGGGTACTGACCTACGACCAGCTCCGTGGCCTGCACGCCTGGCCGGATGAGCGCGAACCCCAGCGCGAGGTGGAACTGCACCTGACCGGCAATATGGAGCGTTACATGTGGTCCTTTGACGGAAAGAAGTTCTCCGAAGTGGACGGCTCCATCCCTTTCCGTGATGGTGAGCGCCTGCGCCTGATCCTGGTCAACGACACCATGATGGATCACCCCATCCATCTCCATGGCATGTGGATGGAACTGGAGACCGGTAACGACGGCTACCGGCCCCGTAAGCACACCCTGCTGGTCAAACCGGGGGAAATGATCTCGGCACAGATTACGCCGGAGCATAAAGGCGACTGGGCCTTTCACTGTCACCTGCTTTACCACATGAAAGCGGGCATGTTTCGCGTCGTGTCCGTCCAATGAGTGCGCCGAACGGGAGGAACACTATGGCTGTTAAACGCTTTGCCACGGCCCTGATGGTTCTGGGCCTGATGGTGCCGGCCACCCGCGCTTTTTCCCAGGGCGTGGGGCCAGAGGCGGAACCGGACTGGTCGCTACCGGTGCACGATGACGTCACCCATGGCCAGCTTCTGATGGACCGTTTTGAGTACCAGGACGGCGACGATGAGGACGTTGTTGCCTGGGAGGGCCAGGCATGGTGGGGCGGGGATACCCATCGGCTGCTGGTTGACTCCGAGGGTGAGGCCCTGGTCTCGGGTGGCGATGGCGGCGAAGTGGAAAGCTTCGACATCCAGTACGGCTACGGATTCAGTGCCTACTGGCAGGCCAAGGCCGGGTTGGGATACCAGACCACTTTCGGACCGGGGCCTGATCGTGACCGGGGTTCCGCCGTTATCGGTGTTCAGGGACTGGCACCCTACTGGTTCGAGCTGGACACCGGCCTTCGCGTCAGTGAGGATGGCGATGCGGTGGCCGAATTTGAGGGCGAGTACGACTGGGTCTTCACACAGCGCCTGATCCTGCAGGGGCGGGCAGAGACCAGCTATGCTTTCAGCGACGTCCCTGAATTCGGGGTTGGTGAAGGCATTAACGGCCTTACCCTGGGACTGCGTCTGCGCTATGAGATGGCCCGTGAGTTCGCGCCCTATGTCGGCGTGCGGTGGCAGGACCAGTATGGTGATACGGCGGATCTGACCCGTGCCGAAGGCGAGGATACAGAGAAGACATCGCTGGTTGCCGGTGTACGCTGGTGGTTCTGAAGGAATGCCATGAGACTGCTGCTGGTTGAAGACGACACCCTGCTTGCCGAGAGCCTGCAACGACAGCTGTCGGCGGCAGGCTTCAGTGTGGATGCCATCGCCACTGCTTCGGGCGCGGATCAGCTTGGCAGGCAGGAAGATTATCGCGTGGTGGTACTGGACCTGGGACTGCCCGACGGCAACGGCCTGGATGTGCTCCGGGACTGGCGGTCGTGGGGGCTCACTATGCCCGTGCTGATCCTCACCGCCCGTGGGGACTGGCAGGATAAGGTGAGCGGTCTCAAGGCCGGCGCCGATGACTATCTCGCCAAACCCTTCCAGACCGAAGAGCTGGTGGCACGCCTTGATGCCCTGGTCCGCCGCAGCGAAGGGCGGGTTGATTCGGTGCTCACCGCCGGTCGGTTCAGGCTCGATGAAAACCGTCAGGTCCTGATGACCCCGGATGGCGAGGAGCACCCATTGACGGGGACGGAGTTTCGCTTGCTGCGCTGCCTGATGAGCCGGCCCGGCCAGCTGTTTTCCAAGGAGAACCTTCTGGAGCAGGTCTACAGCCTGGATGAAAGCCCGACCCACAACGCCATTGAGGCGTATATCCGTCGGCTCCGGAAGCTGGCCGGTCAGGATGCGATAGTCACGCGTCGGGGGCAGGGGTATAGGTTCAATGCCGTGGATTGACCTCAACCGCTCCATTCGGCGCACACTCCTGATCGTTCTTCTTCCCGCTGCGATTGCGCTGATGGGGGCCGCGTGGGTCATTCATGGGGCATTGCTTGAGCGCATGGCCCGAAGCTTTGTGGAGGATCGGCTCAAGGAGGAGGTGGCCTTCCTGAAACACCAGCTCAATCAGGCCGACGGACGCATCGAGGCATTGAAGACCGGGGATTACTTCAAGGACGTGTTCCATCACGCCTTTGCCGTGCGCGTGGGCTCCCGGCAATACGTCAGTCCTTCCCTCTGGCAACCGTTGCTGGCGCCCCGGCTGGCGGAAAACGGGCGTGGTATTATCCGGGAGACAGCGACCAATGGACCGGTCTCGGACTATCTTGCCTACCGGGATACCCTCGAGCTTGAAGGACGGAACGCGGTTATTGTCGTGGCGGAAGACCTTTCCCGGATTGATGCCAGCCAACGCGAGCTGCACATCTGGACAGCCGTGGTCTCCGCCGTTTTGCTGGCTCTCCTGGTGCTGGTGATCTGGGTGGGTATCCGGCTTTCCCTGGCGTCCGTGGGGCAGTTGCAGAGCGCCTTGGAGGAATTGCAGCAGGGAGAACGGGCGCGTCTTGATATCAGAACGCCCGTTGAATTTCAGCCCCTTGTGACACAGCTGAATCAGCTGCTGGAAACGCTGGATCGGCGCTTGATGCGCTCGCGGCAGGCATTGGCGAACCTCTCCCACAGTGTGAAAACGCCCATTACGGCGGTGCGTCAGGTCCTTGAGGAAAGGGACCAGCCGCTGAACTGGGAGCGCCGGCAACAACTTGCCCAGCGCCTGTCGGATATTGACGGTCAACTCGAGACCGAAATGCGTCGCAGCCGCTTTGCCGGGGCTCAGGCGGGCAAGGGGGCGGCACCGGTCAGCCAGGCACGGGAGTTGATCTGGATGCTCGGCCAGCTTTATCCAGACAAGGCGTTCGAACTCGAGACTTCACTGGCGGATGAGCGGCGCTGGCCTGTCGAGGCGCATGACCTCAACGAAATTCTGGGTAATATCCTTGATAACGCCGGGAAATGGGCGACTTCACGTGTAACATTGTTGTTGCTTGAGGAGGGAGAAGGGCTGGTGATTGATGTCAGTGACGATGGTCCTGGCGTGGCCCCTGAACAACTGTCGACACTGGGGACCCGAGGACAGCGCCTGGATGAGCAGGCCTCCGGGCATGGCCTGGGCCTTGCCATTGTCCGGGATGTTGTTAACCGGTATGACGGTTGGGTGGGGTTTGGGATCAATGACTCGGGAGGGGTGCGTGTGCGGGTGGTGCTGCCGGAACGGGTTTCCTCTTGATGCCACCCTTTCCTTTGTCTACTGGAGTCAGTTCCATGTCAGGTTTGTATGGTCTGATAGAAAGCATTGGGGCAAGCTTGTTGGTCCCGATGCCAAATATTTCGCAACAGAAAAGAGAGGATGAAGAGATGAAGAAGGTATTCGCATTGGTGCTTTTTGCGGTTTTGGCGGTGAACCCGGCTATTGCCCACCAGGAAGGCAAGCATGACGGGATGGAACAGGGTCGAATGATGAATCATGGCTCTGGCATGGGCATGATGGGCGGTGAGCACATGCATGACCGCATGCAGAGGATGCGCCAGACAATGGAGCAGGCCCAGAAAACAAGGGATCCCGAGAAGCGCCGAGAACTCATGCGCCAACACATGGAAACCATGCACGGCACCATGCAGCGGATGGGGCCCGACCGGAGTGACAAAAGCGACACAGAAGCGCAAGGAACAGCCCCCTCGGACATGCCCATGGAAAAGCGCATGGAGCGTATGGAGCAGCAGATGCGGATGATGCGGGAGATGATGCAACAGATGATGGAGCGCGAGTCGCTCGAAGAATAAGGAGGCGCGAGCGTCCAATCCGCAGGGTGGGGCAAGTGATGAAACGGGATGCGGTCACCACCGAGTGAGCGCTGTTTTGGAACGGGTCCTTCGGGGCCTGGAAAGGAATTTGGTAACTCAGGAGTATCCTATGAAGGTCAGGAGACAATCCGCTATTGTTGCATCTCTGTTGTTTGTTTCAGTGACTGCGACAGCCAGCGGCTCTCATAGTGCAGGTTCTTCCCATGGGATGACAGTCGGCGAACCTGGCTCGGGTTCAGACGTTGATCGCACGGTTTCCGTGCAAATGCATGACAACAATTATGTCCCCGAACGAGTCAAGGTTAAGCAGGGAGAAACCGTACGCTTTGAGATTGATAACAAGGGGGCATTGGTTCATGAGTTCAATATCGGAACGCCCGCGATGCATGAGGCCCACCAGAAAGAAATGACGAAGATGGTCAAGAAAGGCGTCATCCAGGGAGGTGAGCTTAATAAGGGCATGATGGGCGACATGAAACACGATGATCCCAACAGTGTGTTACTTGAGCCGGGGGAGAGCGAGACAGTGCTATGGACGTTCTCGCAGGAAGGTGAGATTGAGTTTGCATGCAACGTGCCTGGCCATTACCAGTCCGGGATGCATGGGGATATCGAGTTCGAGTAGGTGCGATAACGGGCGTCTAGGTCAGCGGCAAGGGTTCATGATATGCAAAAGTGTTTGTTGACCCTTTTGAAAGGGTGGTAGCCTTCGTCCATGAAACCAAACAGTCACTGCATATGCATCTTTCTGGGAATCCTCATTGCGCTGTCACCGGTGTTTGCCGGGGCAGCGACGATGGGAATTATCTCGAAGGGGGCCATGCAGTCCGATCTGCACCAGCAGATGGACTGTGGTGGCGCAGCGACGCAGGATGCGTTTCACGGTAGCGCTCTCAGTCAGGTCGACTGCTCTGATATCGAAGTCTCGGGTGAATGCTGTGCAAGCTGTGTGGCCTGTGCCTTATCAATGACCCTCCCTGTTCACCTTGAACCCGTCTCCTTCGCGATTGAAGGCCATGCTTTCAATCGGCCCCAGGTTGACCTCGAATCTGAACTCCAGCCCCCCAGAACACGCTCCTCTTAATCGGTAGCGCCATTGCGCGCGCGTTTTTCGTGCGCAAGGCAGACATCGTTTGCCGTCAGGCCTGACACAGCGTCAGGGCTGGCGCCTAGAGGAGCGACACCAACCATGAAAGTTCGATTATTCCAGGCACTAACGATAACCTTCCTCGTCCTGGTTTCGTTGGCTTCCCTTGCGGCCGCGGACGAAGGCCTGCCGTTGAAGGAAGCGATCCAAAAGGCCCAGGAAGGTGATCCCTGGCTCGACGCCAGTCGAGACCGTGAAAGAGCCTATCAGGCTGAAAGCATATCGGCCGGAACCCTGCCTGATCCGCGAGTCTCCGTAACCGCCCGCAATCTGCCGGTGGATACCTTCAATTTCAATCAGGAGGCCATGACGCAGTTCAGTGTCGGTGTCACGCAGATGTTCCCGCGGGGCGATACGCTCGAGCTCAAGCGCCATGGAAAAAAACTGCAGGCTGATGAACAGGCGATACAGCGCAGTGAACGCCGCGCGCGGGTCAGGCTGATTATAAGCAGGCTATGGCTGACCGCCTACGAGGCACAGAACAGTATCGAATTGATCGAACGTGACCGGAATCTTTTCGAACAGCTGGTGGATGTCGCCGAATCCAACTATGGCTCGGCCCTGCGCCAGGCCCGGCAACAGGACGTTGTGCGGGCGCAGCTGGAGTTGACCCGGTTGGAAGACCGGTTAAGTGACCTCCGTCGCCGTGAGGCAGCCGCGCGGCGCCGATTAGGCGAGTGGATTGGGCAGCGGGCCGCCGAACGCAGCCTGATTGGTGCGCTTCCGGAGTCTTCAACGATATATCCGGGCCCTCAAGAGGTTCTATCAAATGCATCGAATCGGGCGGTAACCGATACGCTGTTGAGCCATCCAAAGATACGTGTATTGGATAAGCGCGTTTCTGTGGCTTCCAACGAAGCCGATCTGGCTCGCCAGAAATACTGGCCGGAATGGGGCGTAACCGCCAGCTACGGCTATCGCGATCGAGCCCCCGGCGGCCCGGACCGCGCCGACCTTTTCTCGGTGGGCGTGACCTTTGATCTCCCCATTTTCACCAGCAAGCGTCAGGACTCCCAGTTGAATGTCGCCATTGCTCGCAAGGGAGCGGTGAAAACAGACCAGGTACTTGAGCTGCGTTCATTGAGAGCCAGATTTGAAGCTGCCAGCGCCGAGCTGACACAGCTCGACGATCGCGTCGAACTCTACGATCAACGCCTGTTGCCGCAGATGCAGGAACAGGCCGAAGCGGCCCTCACTGCCTACAACAATGATGATGGCGATTTCTCTGAAGCGGTCCGGGCCCGAATCGACGAACTCAACGCCAAGATCGAAGCCCTTGCCATCGAGGTGGCACGGGGAAAAGTCAGGGCCCAGATCAATTATCTGCTCAGCGGTGCCGACGCATCACGAGTGGCGCAGGGAGGTCATAATGAATAAGTCATTTTCAATCATTGCTTTGCTCGTTCTTGGTGGTGTTCTCGGCGCCGGTGGTTATGCCTGGTTCGGGGCGGGGCTGGTGGGCGATGGCGACGTCCAGAACGGGGGCAAGGGCGAGCCCCTGTACTGGGTAGCCCCCATGGATTCCAACTACAGGCGTGATAAACCCGGCAAGTCACCAATGGGCATGGACCTGGTGCCGGTCTATGAGGAGGGGGGAGCCTCAGAGGCGAGCCCGGGGACGGTTAAAATCTCTCCAGACATCGTCAATAACCTCGGGGTGCGGACCGGCGAGGCGGAAAAAGGCCGCTTCCGTAACGAAATCAATACGGTGGGTTATGTCCAGTACGACGAAGACCAGGCTGTGCATATCCATTCGAGGGTTGAGGGTTGGATCGAGCGGCTGATGGTCAAGGCTGAAGGCGATCCGGTAACCCGCGGCGAACCCTTGTACGAGATCTATTCGCCCACCCTGGTCAATGCGCAGGAGGAATTCCTGTTGGCGTTGAAGCGGGGTAACGACAATATGGTTCAGGCCTCTGCCCGGCGCCTGCGCGCACTGAACGTGCCGGAAGAAACCATCGAGACCATCCGCAACAAGCGCAAGGTGTTCCAGACTATCACAATCAATGCGCCGCAGTCCGGCGTGGTTGATAACCTGAATGTGCGCGAGGGTTTCTTCATCCAACCGACCAAGACCGTCATGTCCATTGGCGTCCTCGACGAGGTGTGGGTGGTGGGCGAGGTATTTCAAAGCGATGCCGCGCGCATCGAGGTGGGCGATCCTGTCACCATGACCTCAAACTTCCTGCCGGGCCAAAGCTGGGAAGGGCGCGTCGACTACGTCTACCCGAGCCTGGACGAAACCACCAATACGCTGCGGTTTCGCACCCGGATCGATAACCCGGGGCAACGGCTGAAAGTGAATATGTTCGCGCAACTGGCCATCCACCAGCAGAGCGCGGAACAGACGCTCCTGATCCCCCGGGAGGCGCTGATCCGCACCGGTCATCAGAACCGCGCCGTCCTTGCCCTGGGAGAGGGCCGCTTTAAATCTGTTGAAGTCAAGGTGGGGCGAGTTGGCACCCACAAAGCGGAGATTTTGGATGGGCTGAAGGAGGGCGACCGCATTGCAACGTCTGCGCAGTTCCTGCTGGATTCCGAGTCCAGCAAGACCTCGGACTTCCAGCGCCTGCATCATGGCGATAAGGCCACACCCAACCAGGGGAAGGGCGACGGCGAGATGAAGTCCATGGATCACTCGGATCAGGGAGGCGGACATGATTGAGTCGATTATCCGATGGTCCGTCTATAACCGTTTCCTGGTCCTGCTGGCGACGCTCCTTCTGGTCGGCGGCGGGCTCTTCTCCCTGAAAAATACCCCGGTGGATGCCCTGCCGGATCTGTCCGATGTCCAGGTCATCATCAAGACGAACTATGCGGGCCAGGCGCCTCAGGTCGTCGAGGACCAGGTCACCTACCCCCTGACCACGGCCATGCTGTCCGTGCCCGGCGCCAAAACCGTGCGTGGCTATTCATTCTTCGGGGACTCGTACGTCTACGTGATTTTTGACGACGATACCGAGATGTACTGGGCCCGCTCCAGGGTCCTGGAGTACCTGAGCCAGGTGGCCCCGGAGCTACCGGATGCCGCCAACCCACAGTTGGGCCCGGACGCCACCGGCGTGGGCTGGGTCTACATGTACGCTTTGGTGGATCGCAGTGGCAACCATGACCTCAGCGAGTTGCGCTCGCTCCAGGATTGGTTCCTCAAATATGAACTGCAGACCGTCTCCGGGGTTTCGGAGGTGGCCACAGTTGGGGGCATGGTCAAGCAGTACCAGGTCGAAGTGGATCCGGACAAACTGCGTGCTTACGACATACCGCTGCAACACGTACAGAACGCCATTCAGCAGGGCAACCAGGAAATTGGCGCCTCGGTGGTGGAAATGGCGGAAGCTGAGTATATGGTTCGCGCCACCGGCTATATCCAGAGTGTGGGCGATCTGGCCAGCGTGCCACTGGGAATGAATGAGAACGGCACGCCGGTCCGCCTGAAAGATATTGCCGATATTCACGAGGGCCCACAGATGCGGCGTGGGGTGGCCGAGTTGAATGGCAATGGCGAGACGGTGGGCGGCATTGTGGTCATGCGCTATGGGGAAAATGCCCAGAAGACCATAGACGGCGTCAAGACGAAGCTCAATCAGCTGGAAAAGGGATTGCCCGAGGGCGTTGAGGTAGTGCCGGTCTACGACCGCTCGGGGTTGATCGAGCGTGCCGTCAACACGCTCTGGCATAAACTTGGCGAGGAGTTCCTCGTCGTCGCGCTGGTCTGCATGGTCTTCCTGTTCCATGTGCGCTCGTCACTGGTCGCAATTATCAGCCTGCCAGTGGGCATCCTTACCGCGTTCATCGTCATGTATTTCCAGGGCATCAACGCAAACATCATGTCGCTGGGCGGCATTGCGATTGCCATTGGGGCCATGATTGATGGCGCCATTGTGATGATTGAGAACATGCACAAGCACATGGAGCGAACGCGAGTTATGGTGATTTCTGGTGTATGGAAGCAGGCTGAAGAGGTGGCATATCCTGTTGGTTGATCTCCGCCAAGATCA
>NZ_JBXAYL010000024.1:0-42045 GCF_056783195.1 Salicola sp. AFF1 | reverse complement strand
CTGAAGTCATTTTTTCAGCACCCCGAACTGGCTTATATCTCCGACTAATGTTCGGCTACTTTATTTCGGATTAGTAGTAGTTGCCACACCTACTCCGCAGCCAAATCCTGATCTTCATCGGAGCGGTCATCCTCACCCTTTTCAACCGGATCCCGCCGATTAATCTTAGGCGGCGGCGCCACCCAGGCCCGGAGTCTCTGCCCTACTTGCTCATAGAAACGCGGCACCGCCGCTTCCAGCTCATCAATGAACACCTTGTTCCCGGCGAAGCGTCCGGCCAGGTCGACCATGTAGAAGACTTCAAACTTCGAGGGCACGACGTTGGTGGTGTCGGCGGTGACGGGGACGAGACGGGCGACTTCGCCACGCGTAACGCAATCGGGGAGCGTGATCATTGCGCATTGTCCTTGTTGTGGGTCCTACATCCTGCGCGCGCAACGGCTTCCCGGGGGTTAGCCGGGTTTGCGGCGGGTGGTGCTTTCTTTGAGCGTAGCAGAGATTTTGAAGGTGAGGACGATAAAGCGTTGGTTTTAGGCGTGCACCAAGTGCCCCGTTGCTTGCCAGACTTAAATTGACAGTATTTTGGCGGGGTGATAGCGTCGCTTAAAATTGAATTGATCATCCAACTGGACGGATTCGTTATGTCAAAGGATAAGGCAAAAATACCTACCTTTCCGGGCCCCGTCGTTCTGGGTATTCACAGTAATATAGCGGGCGACGAACACTCTTTTACATCAGGCCATGCATGGATTTCGGTCCAAGAGGGAAGCAAAACCGTTTTCTTCGGACTATGGCCGGATGGGCACCCCCGCACGGTGGATAACAGGGGAAAAAGTGATGTCAGGGTCAACATGGAGGCAGGATCCAGGCCTGCTGCAAGTCGGTTTTATCGCCTTTCCAAGGTTCGCACGAAGCGGTTAAACGCATTCCTCAAAAACGCGTCCATTGGGATTACACCCATAACTGTTCCTCCTGGGCGAGCGACCTATTCTACAGTGTTGTTGGGATTGATGTTGATGCCAATGATTGGCTCGGTGTTGAAACACCACGCGAGCTCGGCGCCTCAATCAAGGCGATGGAATCTGGGCAAACGACAAGCCGTAAGTCACCGGCATCCCCTGGAGATGTGCAACAAAGCAGTTTAGCCGGATAAGGGCGTATTATGAGGATGGCTAGAGGCTGTTTGGTTATCTTTTCTCTATTGTCGGGATGCAGCTCTGCCGAGAGCGGTGTTTATCCTGTTGATCAGGTGCAGATTGAGAAAGTGACGAAGGGTACCGACAATGTAATCCTCCACTATCGCACACCTGCTGAAACCCTTTACCACTCGCCTGGCGTAAAGGTGTCCAACTCCAACGGCAAAAGGCGCTTGGAGGTAGTTCGTTGCCATATTGAAGAAAACTGCCCTACGGACATCCAGGCAGAACAGCGAAAGTTGGTCACGATTGTTCGCATCCCAAAAGGCGACAAACCGCTTGTCCTGTACGCCGAGGGACAGGAAAAGCCAATCAATTAGTAATCCATCGAGCACTTGGAGTTTATCTTCAAAAGAACACCTTTTTCCCGGCGAAGCATCCGGCCAGGTCGATCATGCAGAAGACTTCAAACGTCGAGGGCAGGACGTTGGTGGTGTCTGAAATGACCCTTAATTGAGCGTAGCAGAGATCTGATGGTAATGAGGATGATATGGCTCAAACAGCCAGGAAACGCTTGACGATGCGATTGGGTGCCTTCTCCGGATGAACGCTCCAGATGCCCCCTGCCACGCACCCTGATTCAGGAAAACACTCTGTAACATCCAATTCGCGCCTGCATCCCTATTTATGACTGAACCCCGGGCAATATAAGCCCTCGGGTGGAGCGATGGGCCTGCCAGAGCTAGGATTATGAATATCAATGAACGATGGACCGTACATCGGTTTCGAGCGAAGAGGTAGCGAATGCTGGGTGGTATTCCCAAGCGCGAGTACGAGGCATGCCGGAACGAGCTGGCTGACAAGACGGCCGTTCTGGACGCCATCCATGAATCGATAGCCACCATTGAGTTCTCGCCGGATGGCATCATCCGTGACGTTAATGATCTCTTCCTGAAAACCGTTGGCTACACACGCGATCAGGTCATCGGGCAGCACCATCGCATCTTCTGTGCGCCAGAGATCGCCGAGAGCCGGGAGTATCAGCAGTTCTGGCAGTCCCTGCGTGATGGCCGCTCGCATTCAGGCACTTTTCCCCGCAAGACCAGCAGCGGCCAGGCCATCTGGCTGGAGGCCACCTATTTCCCCATCAAGGGCAGTGATGGCAGAACCTCCAGGGTCATGAAGATGGCCTCGGACGTGACCGAGGAGCACGAGCAGATTCGGAACAAGGAGGCCGTTGCCGAGGCCATGGATCGCTCCCTCGCGGTTATCGAGTTCCATCCCGATGGCACCATCATCAGTGCCAACCAGAATTTCCTCAATGCAGTGGGCTACCCGCTGAGAGAGCTGCAGGGCCAGCACCACCGCATGCTGTGCGATCCGGCGTTCTACGAGGAAAACCCGAATTTCTGGGCGGAACTGGCCCAGGGCCACTACAAGACCGGCCAGTTCAAGCGCCTGCGCGCGGACGACCGGGAACTCTGGCTCGAAGCCAGCTATAACCCGATTCTGGATGATAAGGGGCGGACCCTGAAGGTCATCAAGTTCGCCAGTGACATTACGGATCGGGTGCAGCAGGCCAACCAGACCCGCCAGGCGGCGGAAGCGGCCTCCAACACGGCGCAGAAGACCGTGGAGATCGCCACCACGGCAGTCAGTTCGCTTGAATCCTCGCGGCGTACCTCCGAGGAGATCAAGCAGGGGGTTGAGGACGCCCGCGCCATGGTCACTGAGTTGAACAGTCAGTCCCAGAACATCGAGCAGATGATCACAACCATTGCCGGTGTGGCGGACCAGACCAACCTGCTGGCGTTGAACGCGGCCATTGAGGCGGCCCGCGCCGGTGAACAGGGGCGCGGTTTTGCGGTCGTGGCGGATGAGGTCCGCAAGCTTGCCGGCAATACCAGTGACTCCACCAAGGAGATCTCCGAAGTCATCCATGGGATCCTGACGAAGACGAACAACGTGGTCTCACGGATTGAGAAGGTCGCCGAGCAGACCCGGAGCGGTGAAGAGCAGGTGATCGACGCTGAGACGATCGTCGGGGATATTCTGAAGGAAGCACGGAGCCTGCAGGACTCCATTAACGCCTTGAGCGGGTAGACCCTGCTCCGGGCCCATCACTCCGCCCTGGCCTTCAGTTCATCCAGCAGCCGATCCTTGCGCTCCCAGAGCCCTTCCTGCCATTCCTTGACCTGCTGGCGATGGGATCCGTCCTCGCGATCATCGCCGCCCCGCAGATGCTCCGGGATGGGCACCTGCTCCACGCGGATGACGATGTGGGTGACCCGCCCGCACATGAATTCCCAGAGCCCGGGGCGCCCGTTCGGGTAGGCAATGGTGATATCAAGCATCGTGGAGAGCGTGTCGCCCATGGCTTCCAGGACGAAGGCGGTCCCGCCGGCCTTGGGGCGCAGCAGATGCTTGTAGGGGGATTGCTGGGCGGCATGCTTCACCGGGGTGAAGCGCGTGCCTTCCGGAAAGTTCATGACGCTGACCGGGGTGTATTTGAATTTCTCGCAGGCACGCTGGGTGGCCTTCATGTCCTCACCGCGTTTCTCCGGGTGCTTTTCCAGGTATTCCCGGGAATAGCGCTTCATGAACGGGAAGTCCAGCCCCCACCAGGCCAGCCCGATCACCGGTACCCAAATGAGCTCTTGCTTGAGGAAGAATTTCAGGAATGGGATGCGCCGGTTGAAGATGTGCTGCAGCGCGAAAATATCCACCCAGCTTTGATGGTTGGACATGACCAGGTACCAGCCCTCGCGGCTCAGCCCTTCCAGCCCCGAGACGTCCCAGGTGGTGCGGTGGGTCAGGCGCATCCAGCCACTGTTGCAGGCCACCCAGCACTGGGAGATCCAGATAATGAGCCGGGTACAGAACACCCGCCACCCGCGGATGGGGATAATCAGCTTCAGGATGGCGGGAATGTAGAGCAGCACGCACCAGAAGACGGTGTTCACCGCCAGCAGTAGCGAGTTCAGTACCCCGAGCAGGGGTTTCGGCAGGAGATTGAGCATGGATATGAATCGCCAATCAGTTTTTAAGGTGCCCATTGTTTGAGGCGTCTGGCTATAGATCAATGAGCATCGGGTCATGCGTTCCACTTCCTGCGGTCCTCTTGCATCGCAAGGCGTGGACGCCGCGGACCAGTACTACGAGCAGGTCCGGCTCAGCACGAACCTGGCACTGGCCACGCGCGGCTGCAGCCCGGTGGGGCAGCTCTGATTCGAGCCATGAGCCGAATAAGTGCCATAATCGGCTCATTGGCCCATGAAACAGCGACTTCCTCATGCCGACGCCGGAAAACAGCACCTATCAGTGGATCTGGCAGAGCCCGGATTGGCCCGAGTTCGACTGGGACACCTCCGTCACCGCCCTTATCCGTGATATCCAGAAACAGATAGGCCAGCTGTTGGGCAAAGCGAGTGTGCTGGAGGACACCGGCAAAGAGAAAATGCTCGACACCCTTTTGCACAACATCCTCGCCTCTTCCGCTATCGAAGGAGAGCGGTTGGATGCTCTCTCAGTGAAATCATCATTGGCCAACCGGCTGGGCGTCACTCACGAACAACAGTATCCGACCTCAGCGCGGAGCGAGGGCGTAGCGGATATGATGCTTGATGCCATTGATAACCGTCATGAGGACCTGACACTGGAACGATTACTCCAATGGCACCGCTGGCTCTTCCCGGAACCACCACGTATTGGGCCCAGGATCGCTATAGGCTCGCTGAGGGATGAGGAGATGGAAGTGGTTTCCTGGCGCGGTGCCGACCGCAGGCGCATCCACTTCATAGCCCCGCCCCCGCACAGGCTGGAGCGGGACGTTAACAACTTCCTTAACTGGTTCAATGAGTCGCGGGATCAGGACACCATCGAGCCACTTGAGCGGGCAGCGCTCGCCCACCTGTGGTTTGTCACGATCCACCCTTTCAACGACGGCAATGGGCGGATCACCCGGGCGATCACCGATCTGGCACTGGCGCAGGCAGACGATCACAGCATTCGCCTTTATGCCATGTCCGAAGCGATCCTGGATAACCGCAAGGGGTATTACGATATTCTGGAGAACACACAACGGAACGGACTTGATATCTCTCCCTGGATGACCTGGTTCATGAAGACGCTTTCCGAGGCGCTGGACCAGGCCCAAGTTGCCATTGACCGGACCCTCCAAAAAGCGAGGTTCTGGCAGAGATTTGAAAATGTCGAGTTGAACAGCAGCCAGCAAAAACTACTGAACCGTCTATTGGAGGGTGGGCCAGACAACTTTGAGGATGGCATCAGCGCAGCGAAATATCAGAAACTCGCAAAAGTCAGCAAGGCAACGGCAACCCGCCATCTGAGCGATCTGGCGCAGAAAGGGTGTCTGGAAAAGCTCCCGGAGGGGGGTCGCAGCACCCGGTACCATTTGCCAGGGTGTTATCGACCATGGCGCCAATCAGCGGGCGCGGAGTAATTACTGCCCGGCGCCGGACTTGGTGCCCTGGGCGTTGCGCTCCAGCAGGTCTTCGAAATATCGCCCTTCACCTCGGCATCCAGCATGACCCAGTTCTCGGCGTCGATCATGTCGATCAGCCGCGCCAGTTTGGCGGGGTCCTGGATCCTGTTCTGGGCCTTGGTGAAGATCTGCCCGAGCATGTAACAGAAGTTCCAGATCCTGGAGCCGAGTTATTCAGCATTCATTCTGTACCGTCCGACTGGTTTGAAGGTTCCGTTGCCAGCAGGTTCACGACGAGCCGTACCATCAGGTCCTTCGCCTTGGGGTCGCTCTCAGCGATCAACAGAGTCAGAGCCGTTAGGCCGTTATCGTCCAGCGACAGGCGCATCCCTTCCTGGCGCAAATAGAGCAGAAACAGGAAGGCACCCGAGCGCTTGTTGCCATCCGAAAAGGGGTGGTTCTTGATGACAAAATACAGAAGATGGGCGGCCCGTTCTTCCCGGGTTCTATAGAGGGGTTCGCCGAACATGCTCTGTTCCAGGTTGCCCAGGATGGACGCAAGCCCATCACCCAGGTCCCGGGCGAACAGCTCGCTGGCTTCACCACGCTCGCGCAGCTCCCCAGCCAGGGCATCCAGGGCACGACGGGCTTCATCGAAGTTCAAAACACCACGCGCCGGGCGCGCTCCCGCCGGAATACCCAGTTCACCCTCGTCATAATCCAGAAGCAGGCGCCAGGTGCGTGCGTAGCCCAGGATCAGCCCCACCACCTCCTGACCAACATCGGAGACCAGGGCCTGCTTGGTCAGGGTCTGCCCAAGCAGTTCCACAGCCTGCTGTAGCTCCTCAAGGCCCTGCTGGGCCAGGCGGTGGTCGTTCAGGGTGTAGCCCTGAGTAAGGTGTTCGCGGAGGATGCGGGTGGCCCATTGGCGGAAGCGGGTGGCGAGTTTTGAGTTGACCCGGTAACCGACGGAGATGACCGCGTCCAGGTTGTAGTGCTTGAGACGGCGACGAACCTGGCGCTTGCCTTCCTGACGAACTGCTAAGAAATCCTTAGTAGTTGCGGCCTCCGACAGCTCCTCCTCCCGGAAAATGTTCCTCAGGTGCATCAGGACGTTTTCCGGGGTGGTATCAAAGAGCTCACCCATTTGTCGCTGGGTCAGCCAAACCGTTTCACCTTCCAGACGTACTTCAACTTCCTGGGAGCTATCCTCAAAAATCACAATGTCGTTCATATCGCCTCCATGCGATCGATGTTGATCATCGAACAACTCTGCCGTTGCTTCCCGCTTGCGCCGTTTTTTATTCGTGCGGGCTGGTCTTGGCGGATACGCTCAAGTAGCACGCTGGCGGGTTCGTCGTTGGGATCTTGCGGAACAAGCTTACCTTCGAAAGCACATTTCAACACAGACTGTCTCTCAGCAGTTCAGATCGTGACAATCCGCTGTCGATTGTAGCTCCAATGGCATCAAGCTCGGATAGTTTCGTATCAACTTCCTCAACAATGCGCTGTTGTTCTTCGATAGGTGTCTGGTGCCGGGTGGTGCTTTCCTTGAGCGTAGCAGAGATCGTTGAACGACGATAACGTCTGTCTCGCGAGTCACCGCCTGGGGCAAGCGGGTCGATTGATTGGCGCTTACGATGCACCCCAAAATGTAACAATCCGTAAAGACGGCATCGACAGTCCGCTTAGGCCGGACTAGCTTCATATTAAGAATGGGTGACGTTTGGCAAGCCCCCGATACAGTAGACGCCTGGGTGTCGGTCAGTCGGGCGAATCCGGCTCAAGCCGTTAAGATGGGGTTCGTGGACCGCTTACTCTTCAGCTACACCTTTGAAAGCATCCCAAAGGTTTGACAATGACACCTTAGCGGGGTAGTTTTCAGGCTGCACTGGATGCAGCACTGCTCCAGAGTGAGGACTTTATTATCAGGGAAGGTAAAGCATGGAAAGCCACTCCCATCTATCCCCCAGCACGGTATATTCCACAATCTGCCAAAGACTGCTGGTGCGCCGCCTTCCTGAAGACACAAGCCGAGACCAACTTGCGGTATGGGATAACCGATCAGCCAATAGCAATTAAGGACCGATTCATGGCTAGCCGAGTTCATCTAAAGCAGTTCACCGAGGACGAGCTGATTCTCGACGAACAAGAAACGATCGAGATCCTGAAGTTCTTTTTCAGGAACAAGCACAACATGATCGAACAGATGCATGTTGATAATGACCTTCGTGAGTTCGCTCAGGGTCTCCTCGTCGAGGCGGTGGATGCCTCGTATTCGTTCGGGTTCATAGAAATCCTGTTCAAGTCCTTGCTGAGCCCGAGGCCCAACATCAGGAAGATTCTCAAGAAATTCGGGAAGAAGGCCGCCAAGCACTGGTTCAAGCACGCGACAGCACGTGATCTGACCAAGATCGAAATATACGAACGCGTGCGTGAACGGTTGGCTCTGAACTTCCGTCCAATACTGCGTATGCACTACAACGGCACCGCCGGTAACCTCAAAGTCAATGGGGCCTTTTTAGCCTACACAGCTGGGGGCGGCCCGCGGACAGTCGAAAGAGTCTGGAAGCTGACATGAAAAAGATTGCCGTCTCGCTGATCGCGATAGCACTGACTCTGTACGCGACCCTAATGGTCTGGTACCTGGAGACATCCAACATTGAATATGTCTCTCTGTGTGTCACCCACCCGGAAGGGGATTACGTCCCACAGCCGGTGTGTGAATACTATCTCTTCAATTTTCGCGGTACCGAGGAGGACATAGAGTTCTTGGAGCAAGGCAACGGCCTGTCGTTTTTCTTTGGCGTCGAAGACCGTCAGATGCGACGGCGCCTGATGACGTTTTTTCTGGAGCAAGGCATTTCCATTCACCAACCTTCCGAGGTCCATGGGCTGCCACCGCTACATACGGCCGTGTTGTTGAATAAGCCACGGATCGTCGAATTCCTGCTCGAAAACGGGGCCGATCCCGACCAGCGCGACCTCAAACACGAACTTACAGTACCGGAATACGTGGACTTACTTCGCGGCAAAAACCCTCAAGAGGATCGCTCGAAGATTGAGCAGATTCTGAAAAACCAAGCGTGAACCATGTTCCAGGGCGGGTCTATTCGACCCGCCACGTTCCCGTTAGCGTCTAAAGCTTCCTAGACACTTCATCTCACGCATCCCCTACTCCGCAGCCATATCCCGAGCCTCCCCGGATTCATCTTCCTCACCTTTCTCAACCTTGACCAGCTTCTCTCCATGCGCAAAAGCGCGGGCTTGACCCAGCAGGAGCTTGCCGAACGCATGGGTACGCAGAAATCCAACGTGAGCAGGTTGGAGCACGGACGGAGCAACCCGAGCTGGAAGATGCTCACCCGCTATGCGCATGCCTGTGGTTATGAACTAAAGCTGACTGCACTGGAGCGCTCAGCGTAACCGCTCCAGTGTCCCTTTGAATGGCACCCTCAATCAACAAACCCACGTACGGCATACGCTGCCTGGGGCCCAACCCACCTCAAAAACGGAACACCCAGGGCAACAGCACTTCGCCATAGCCCCAGAGAATGACCGTAATCGCGAGCAGTGCCTCCAGAACCAGCACGCCGATGGCGAGGGTGGTGCTCGAGACGATGAAGCCCTCCTTGGAGCTGATGCCGAGAAAATACGGAATGCCCAGATACAGCAGGTAAACGGTAAGGCACAGCCCCACCGTGCCGGCCAGCAGGCACAGCCACACCAGCGGATAGACCGCCACCAGCCCGCTCAGGAACAGCGGGGTGGCGATGTAGCCGGCGAAGACAACGCAACGACGGCGGCTGGGGGGAGCGGCGTAGCGCTGGGCCAGCCAGTGGATAACGCTGCCGACCAGGAACACGGCGCCCAGAATCGCGATGTAGAAAGCGGCGCCGGCGTAGAAGGCGCTCCACAGATCCAGCTTGATAAAGGCGTGGTCCCCGCCAAAGCCCCAGCCGACCTGCGTCGTCCCGATAAAGGCGCAGAGCACCGGGATGGCCGCCATGAGCAGAACGTGGTGCGCGTAGAAGTGCGGGACGGTTTCCTGTTCTTCGTCGATCTGGGTCCATTCTTTGCGCGGATGGACCAATAATCCCCAAACGTGCGTCAGCATAAACACCTTCCTTGAAAATCACAGCTTGCCCACGGCCACTATCGTTCAGCGTGGACGCGGCTTACATCAGGTTGAGGTCCAGGTGGTACATGATCCACAGCGAGCCGCCCACCACGAGCACCAGGATAACCGTGGTGAAGAAGATGAAGGCCCCGGAATCGCGCCCCTCTTCGGTCTTCAGGTTAAGGTGCATGAACAGCACCAGCTGCAGCAGCACCTGGAGGGCGGCGGCTGCGGAAATGACGATCATGACCAGTGTCTCGTTGAGGCCGCCACTCATCACCAGACCGAAGGGGATCACCGTCAGGATGATCGACAACACCAGCCCCAGAACGTAGGAGCGGACGCTGCCGTGACTGTGGCTGTCTTGGGATGATTCACTCATTGTTACAGGGCTCCCATCAGATAGACGAAGCTGAAGACACAGATCCAGACAATGTCCAGAAAGTGCCAGAACAGGCTCAGGCACATCACCCGGGGGCGCGTCATGTGGTTCAGGCCCTTGGTGGGCAGCTGCACGAACATCACCGCCATCCAGATGAGGCCGAAGGTCACGTGCAGGCCGTGGGTGCCGACCAGCGCGAAGAAGGAGGACAGGAAGGCACTGCGATCCGGCCCAAAGCCTTCACTGATCAGGTGATGGAACTCGTACACTTCCATGCCCACGAACGCAGCGCCGAGCAGGAAGGTGGCGATGAGCCAGCCCATCAGCTGACCCAGCCGGTCGCGCTGCATGGCCAGCACGCCCATGCCGTAGGTGAAACTGCTGAACAGCAGCAGGAAGGTCTCCACCAGCACGAAGTCCAGTTCAAAAATGTCCGTCGTGCCCGGCCCCCCGGCGGTGGCGTTGTGCAGCACCCCGTAGGTGGCGAACAGCGAACCGAAGATGATCAGGTCGCTCATCAGGTAGAGCCAGAAACCGAACACCGTCATGTCGCCGGGATCGGGATGGTCGTGGTGATTGTCTATTACATCGCTCGTCATGGTCATGCCCGAATGGTTGCCTGTTGATAGTGCCGGGTCTCAATGGCTCTCACCTCGTCCACCGGCACGTGATAATCAATGTCGTCATTGAACACGCGCATCAGGAACGCAACGAAGATGCCGATCGCGCCGGCGCCAGCCATCCACCAGATGTGCCACACCAGAGCGAAACCAAACACGATGCTGAAGAACCCGATCAGCGGTCCCGCAACGGTATTGCGCGGCATGTGGATCTCCTCGTACGTGGTCTCTTCCGGAGACGGTCGCGGCAGGATACCGCCGTTGCGCTGCTTCAGTTCCCAGACGTGGTCGATGCTCTCCACCTCCGGCAGGTGCGCAAAGTTGTAGAACGGGGGCGGGGATGACATGCCCCATTCCAGGGTGCGCCCATTCCAGGGGTCGCCCGTGAGGTCCGCACGCTGTTTGCGGTCACGGATGCTCACGTAAAACTGGATGACCGTGCAGAGAATGCCGCACATGATGATGACGGCCCCGATGAACGCCACGATCATCAGCGGCTGCCACTGCGCCTGGTCGTAGGACTGCATGCGCCGGACCGCCCCGAAGAACGCCAATGCGTAGAGCGGCATGAAGGCCACGTAGAAGCCGATGATCCAGCACCAGAACGAGCGCTTGCCCCACTTTTCGTCCAGCGTGAAGCCGAAGGCCTTCGGGAACCAGAAAGTCAGCCCGGCCAACATGCCGAACACCACGCCGCCGATGATGACGTTGTGGAAGTGGGCGATGACGAACAGGCTGTTGTGCAGGACGAAGTTGGCCGCCGGAACCGCCAGCATGACGCCCGTCATGCCGCCGAGGGTGAACGTGATGATGAACCCGAGCGTCCAGAGTATCGGCGAGGTGAACTCAATCCGCCCGCGGAACATGGTGAACAGCCAGTTGAAGATCTTCACGCCGGTCGGTACGGCGATGACCATCGT
This sequence comes from Salicola sp. AFF1, assembly GCF_056783195.1. NCBI lineage: Bacteria > Pseudomonadati > Pseudomonadota > Gammaproteobacteria > Oceanospirillales > Halomonadaceae > Salicola > Salicola sp. AFF1. Next base: position 30,423 of record NZ_JBXAYL010000024.1, on the reverse strand, counting down.
CATGATCCCGAAGAAGGCATTGACGTCGGCGCCCGCCCCCATCGTGAAGAAGTGATGGAGCCACACCAGGAACGACAGCACGCCAATGCTGAGGGTGGCCCAGACCATGGTGTTGTAGCCGAACAGGCGCTTCTTCGAGAAGGTGGAGGTGACTTCCGAGAATACGCCGAACGCCGGCAGGATCAGGATGTACACCTCTGGATGGCCCCAGGCCCAGATGAGGTTGACGTACATCATCATGTTGCCGCCCAGGGTGTTGGTGAAGAAGTGGAAGTCCAGGTAACGGTCCAGGGTCAGCAGCCCGATGGTCGCCGTCAGGATCGGGAAGGAGGCGATGATCAGGACGTTCGCCACCAGCGAGGTCCACGTGAAGACCGGCATCCGGAACAGCGTCATGCCCTTGGTGCGCATCTTCATGATGGTCACGAAGAAGTTGATGCCGGTCAGCGTGGTCCCGAGGCCGGAGATCTGTAAGGCCCAGATCCAATAGTCCACCCCGACCCCGGGACTGTAGCTGGTCTCTGAAAGGGGCGCGTAGGCCAGCCAACCGGTCTTGGCGAACTCCCCGACGAACAGCGAGAGGTTGACCAAGACGACGCCGGCGGCGAACAGCCAGAAGCTGAGGTTGTTCAGGAACGGAAACGCCACGTCGCGGGCACCGATCTGAAGCGGCACCACCAGGTTCATCAGGCCGATGATCATCGGCATCGCGACGAAAAAGATCATGATCACGCCGTGGGCGGTAAAGATCTGATCGTAGTGCTCAGGCGGCAGGTAGCCCTCGGCGCCGCCGGCGGCCATGGCCTGCTGGGCACGCATCATGATCGCGTCCGAGAACCCCCTCAGCAGCATCACCAACGCCACCAGGAAGTACATGATGCCCAGCTTCTTGTGGTCGACGGAGGTAATCCATTCGTTCCACAGGTACACCCATTTGCGATGGAACGTGACCCAGCCGACCAGGAAGGCGCCGACCAGCGCCATGACCACGACCACCGACATGATGATCGGCTCGTGGTAGGGAATGGACTCAAGACTCAGTTTTCCCAGCATGTCGTTACTCCACTGCCTCGTCGGTGTGGCCGCCCTCATGCGCTTGGCCCGCCATCTCGGGGGCTTTGCGGAAGCGGTCCAGAATGTCGCCGTACAGCCCTTCGGAAATGTCCGAGTAGTACTGCACCGGGGCGTCATGGCTCGGTTTGGCCAGGGCGTTGTATTCCGTCGGGTAGGTCAACGTCCCGGACGCGTCCTTCACCGTCCGGACCCACTCCTTGAAGCCGCTTTCAGATAGGGCGCGGGACTGGAACGTCATCCCCGAAAAGCCGGCGCCACTGTAGTTGGTGGAGCGCCCCTCGAAGGTGCCCTTCTCGTTGGCAATCAGGTTGAGGTTGGCGTCCATTCCCGCCATCGCGTAGATCTGGGTGCCCAGTGCGGGAATGAAGAAGGCATTCATTACGGAACCAGAGGTGACGCGGAAATGGATGGGGCGATCTTCAGGGAAGGCCACCTCGTTCACCGTCGCGATCTGTTGATCCGGGTAAATGAACAGCCATTTCCAGTCCAGCGAGACGGCCTGGATCTCCAGCGCGTCCTGCTCGCTGTCCGTCTCGATCGGCTTCATTGGATCCAGACTGTGGGACGTCCAATAGGTGAGGATCGCCAGCACCACGATGATCAGGCACGGGATCAGCCACACCACGACTTCAATCGCCGTTGAATGGGCCCAATCCGGCCTGTAGGACGCCTCTTTATTGCCCTCGCGGTAGCGCCAGGCAAACACCAACGTCATCACGATTACGGGGACGACGACGATGAGCATGAGGGAGAAGGCGGTCAGGATCAGCACACGCTGCTCTTCCCCCACCTGCCCTTTCGGGTCCATCAGTGCCGAGCTGCAGCCCGACAACACCAATGGCAGGAGACCCAGGAGGATGGCGCCAAAGAGACGCCAGTGACGGTTCTTCCTCATCATGAAACCTCTTTGTGACGGGCAAGACAGCACATATGATTGCAACCTATTAGTTAGGTTGCTACCTTTTTAGGTGAAGACTGCCAGCTACGGCATGACGGACGCCCGGTGCTGTCAACGAAAGGCAGGTCGGCGAAGGTCTCCTCAGACGCTTCGGGTGATGAACGGCCCGTGTTGACCGATCCCATCCTGAAAAGCCCGAGGCGCGCCCTATGGCCACCTGCTCTCGGGGCGGAAAGCTACCATAGAGCGTAATCGTCGCGAAACTTGCTTACCAAACGGTAATGGTTTCGCCATTCCATGGGCTCAAGGGAGTGGCAGCGCACGGACTGCTGGCCGCCATTGAGGAACGGACTCCGGGTCAGGATCGAGCCTGGCCCGGTCAGTCAGCGCCAAAAGTCTCGCTTCTGATCTTGCGCAGGCGCTGCCGATAGGTGGCCTCCCAATCCGGATCCGTGTCACGGCGACCGGCCATTTCAGCTTCGAGGGCCTGCACTCTCCTTTTGTACTCGCGCACCCTGGCCTGCTGTTCGCGTTCCTGCTCCATGCGTTCGGCAATCGCCTGTGCCTTGTCAGTATCAAAGTGTTTTTTTCCGACTTTGATGGCCAGCGAGCGGCGTTCGCTCTCGTCCTCCACCCCCACCAGACGCAGCTCCAGTTCACGGTTATAGCGCTCGCGATCGGTTTCCCCCTGATTAAGGGTTGCATAATGCTTGCCCAGTGCCTCGCGACGCAGCTTCTCCACCGCTTCCAGGCGTTGCCGGGGCGTCATGTGCGGCGCCCGCTCCTGCAGGAAGGTGTGATAACGGTTCCGGTAACGGATCCTGGCATGCTCACGGCCGAACAGCATCCTGGCGGATTCGGCGCCGAAGGCATCCACGCGCAGATTCCTGATCGAGTCCAGACGTCGGGTCAGTGGCGTATCCCTGGCCATGACGGCACTATCCTGTCTCTCTCGATAGCGCCACCATTGGTCCATGATGGCCCGAACCCGTCCGGCAAACGCCGCATCGCCGTACCCTTCCAGAACAGCCTCTAACAACGCTTCACATTCCGGGGGGCTGTCGCACTGCCCGTCCAGGCGGCGAAAGAACCGCCTTAGGTTGCCAGGGTTCTGCTGGTGCCTCTTCAACCTCTTCTGCCAGCGCTCGATGGCGCCCTGGAGCCGGTCCTTCGCGCCCTGGAGGCGTTCATCAGGGGCCGGGCTCACGCTTTCGGTCGGTGCTGGTAAGGCCTCTTCCTGGGCCGCGGAAGGCCCGGCCACTTCCATGGCAATGCCATTGCCCCCTGGTGTCCACCACCACAGGGCCGCCAGGAACGCGCCCAGCACCAGGCCTGGAACAAGCATCAGTAGCCGCTTCATAACCTACTCGAACTCAAAGTGGCCAAACACCGGGAAGTGATCCGACAGATCCCAGACTCTCCAGAGATCCTCTGAGACGGAGCGTGGCACGCGCACGTCATTGACCGACGCCGCCGGCTGGCGGTGGTCGTTCGCCACCAGAACGTAGTCCAGGTATTCCACCTTGTTCGAGGTGCGATCGGCGTTGCGGTTGACCTCGGCGTCGAAGGTGGCCCTGGTATAGCCGGTTGCCCGTGGCATGGTGGCGTTGAGTATGGATTGCATGCGGGCGAAATCCCCCGGGAACTTGCGCTTGTTAACGTTGAAATCACCGCCAAGGATCAGCGCCTCGAAACCGGGTATCTCCTGGTGGTCCGCCAGCTCGCGCATCTGGCGGAACTGGCTCATGCGTGTCTGGCGTGCCTCGTCACTGTCACTGGAAGCGGTATGGGTGCCCATCACATGAAAGGCCTGACCGTCCTTGATGATCTCGGTATAGACCACACCCCGATCCGTTAAACAGTCCGTGCCCACACAGTCCGGGTAGACATGGTATTCGGTATTGACGATGGGATAACGGCTGGCAACGACGACCCCGCCATTGAGCAGGTTGGGATCCGCACCGTCCAGGATCTCGGTCTGATAGGGATATTCATCGGACAGTTCAAGCAGCAGGTCCTCGCTGCGCGCGTCGAACGCTTCCTGAAGCAGGAGCACGTCAGCCCCCTTCAGGAACCGCGGCAATTCATCCAGGCGCTCGCCAATGTTATCGGCAATAACCGGAAGCGCCCAGATGTTGTGGGTCAGGACCTTGAGTTCGTTGGGCCCGCTAACGGGCTCGGGTTGCGACCGGTTGGTCACAGTATAGCGAAAGTCGTCATAGCCGAAAGTGCGGTGGGCCTTGAACGCCAGGACTGACGGGATGGCATCAAAACGGGTATCAAATCGGTGAATGCCCCGGTCGGACACCAGTGGCGCCCCAAACGCCCCTCGCGCACCATGGCGGATACGGCTGCCATAGAAGGTCCCCTGCATGACCTGGCGCAGTGTGACACTGGCGGTCTTGCCTTGAACGAGGGTTTCAAAGTGGTAGGTAGCACCACTTTCAAGCCCGGAGAAGCGGTTGAAGGTAAGCACCCTTTCAGTGGCAAAAGGGGCGATTGCCGTCGTGGTCTGCTCCCATTCGTCACCTTCGGTCAGCTTGTCGCCGTTGCCATGGTGACGCACATCGATTCGCACGGTTTCATGGGTACTGTTGGTCAGATAGATATCGCTGTTGGCCTGGGCCGAGGCCATGGCCACAACGAAGAGGACTGTCGTGCAGGCCCGGATTGTGGTTCGGTTCATGGTCAAGGTCTCCTGGTTGTTATTGTTGGGACTGCCCACAAAAGCAACCTAAACCCGGGACCCGTCGACGGAATGTGCGCTACTGCCGGTTTCGGATTGTTCCCGCACGCCAGTGCATGGCCCCGCGCGCCAGGAGTCAGCGAGCCGCCCTGTTGCGATACTCGCCCGGCCTCACCCCCGTCCAGCGGCGGAAGGCCCTCTGGAACGCGCTGGCATCGGAAAAGCCGACCAGGAAGGCAACGTCCAGCACACTCAAACGTGCGTCCATGATGAAATTCAGGGCCAGGGTACGGCGAGTGTCGTCAACGAGCGACTGGTAACTAAGACCGGATTCGCGCAGACGCCGCTGCAACTGGCGCCCGGACAGCCCCAGCTGACCCGCCAGCGCCGCCAGGCTCAGCTCCCCGCCCTTGAGCCGTTCCGTGATCAGGGTCCGCGCCTCCGAGACGACATCATCAACCGATTCAATCTCACGCACCTGTTTTTCCGCGTAGGCGTCCATCATCGACACGATCCAGGGATCGTGGAGGGGCAACCGGATGTCCAGGTATTGTTGGGGAAAACGCACTTCGACCTGGGGTTGGCCGAAATACACCGGACACTGGAAGAGACGCTCGTGCGTGGCTGTATCCGCCGGCCCGGGGTGGCGGAACATGATGCACTCCGGCGCCAGGTCACGGCCCGTAATCCAGCGCGTGAACGCTACCCAGCTGGCCACGATCGCCTCGGCGAAATGACGGCACACCTGGCGTTCGCCCACATCCCAGACCAGCCTGGCCGGATCCTCGTTGGTCAGGTAGCGGGTCCTGGCGATGGTGCTCACCAGGTTCTCGTAACGCATGTGCCGGAGCGCCCCCTGTTCGAGGGTGGCACAGTTCATGATGGAATAGCCCAGCGCACCGTACTGGCCGGGCTTGATCCGTTCACCCACATGGAGGCCAATGTCCGGGTCCGCCAGAATGACCTCGCCATGCTCAAGCATGGCCTCGTAGGTTGTTACGGCCAGCCGGTGGTTGGGATCGTCCAGGATCCGCGGATCAAGACTGAACGTGGCCAGAAGACGCCTGGCATCCTGGCCGCACGCCTCAAAATAGTTGGTCAAACCGTGCAGGTAGGCGGTGCTGATGGTGAAGCCGGCGCTCGCCATGGCAAAAGCTCCTGCTGTATCCGTACTTGTCAGCTTCCGAGAGATGGATCCTCGAGGGAATGTCGCCAGAACCAGCAAGAGCTGGTCCGATTATTCGATTAAAGTCAACTGGTTGCGCCCGCCTTCCTTGGATGCATAGAGCAGCTCGTCCGCGCGCTTGATCATATCGTTAAAGGTATCGCCATAATCGTCGGTGGCGCCGATGCTCACCGTAATGCCCAGGCTGTAATCGGTCAGTTCGACCCCCTTGCTGGCCATCTCTTCCCGGAAGGCATCCAGTTCACCGCGGACAGCATCCAGGGATCGCTCGGCGAACACCACGCCAAACTCCTCCCCGCCAAGCCGTGCCACAAAGCTACCGCTGAAATAGGCTTGCATCCGATCGGCGACTAGCGCGATCACCCGGTCTCCCACCTCATGGCCATAGGAGTCGTTAATGGACTTGAAATGATCGATATCCACCACCGCCACCGTAAACGGATTCAGATGCCGTCGGGCCTCGAGATACTGTTCCCCGCAAACCTCGAAAAGGTGGCGGCGATTGTAGAGCCCCGTCAGGTGATCCCGGATCGCGAGTTCATGTAGCCGCAATCGCGTCTCAAGCACCTCAATATTCTGCATGATCCGGCAGTGGAACTCCTCCTGTGAGAAAGGCTTGATCAGGAAATCATTGGCCCCGTTCTTGATAAAGCGAGCAGAGAGGCTGGCGTGACCGTGGCCGGACAGGCCAATGATCACCAGATCATCGTACTGGTACTTGTGGCGCAGGAGGCGGATCAGCTCAACCCCATCCATCTCCGGCATGTGGTAGTCAACGATCAACAACTTAATGGCCGGGTCGTGCTGGATGCATTGCAGCGCCTCGCGGCCATCAGCCGCCGTGTAAACCTGATACAAGTGATTGCACAGCAGGTTCCTGATATAGTTGCGCGAGGTCTCTGAGTCGTCGGCCACCAAAACCTTGATTCGCTGGTTACGCTCCAGGCGCTGAATCAGTCGCGCTACGTACCGGTAGGAATGGCGGCCTTCCTTTACCACATAATCCACAATGGGTTTGTTCAGAATATCCTCGCGCCGCCCCTCATCAAAGGTGGCTGTCAGCACAATCGCTGGTACGCCTGCCTTAATCACCGCATCCAGCACTTCCCCATGGGGCGCGTCCGGCAGATGCAGATCCACTATCGCGACGAAATAGTCCTCCGACCGCTGATCAAGCCTCTGCTGAGTCTCGGCGAACGTTCCAACGCTGTCACAGGGCAGGTTCAGCTCCTGTTTCATGAGGTGGCGCAGCACCTTGGTAATCATGGAGCTGTCTTCAATGAGAAGGATGGTGCCGCTGTTTGCCATAGCGCCGGACCTGGGAGTTTCGGCAACCAGTCACCCCCAGGGTTTGGGGATTTGGGTCGCAATGTCGCTTTAAGGATGGCAAGCCGCATGGAGCCAGCAATTGTTCACCCCTACCGTGCATTGCCGCCCGAGTAACCATCAGTTTAGCCGATCAGACAAATTACTCCAGCGGCATCACCAGCCGCAGCAACACGCAGTGAAACGCCCCGCCCCCTAAAGTGGGGCACGAGAGACAAATTGAATCGGCTTAGAACCGGTGTTTCTGGAAGGGCACAAACTAGACGGTTGCAAAGGCGGATTTCGCCGCTGTGATGGCGTTCATCGACGCAGGAATGCCCGCGTAGACCGCCACCTGCAGCACAATCTCTACAAGCTCCTCACGGGTAACGCCGACATTCAACGCGGCCCGCATGTGAAATTCGAGCTGGCCAGGGGCCGTCCCCATGGCAGCCAGCATGGCGACGGTGAGCATCTCGCGGGTCGTCAGCGATAGCCCATCACGAGCCACCACATCCGTAAACGAAAATCCCAACAGTATCTCGGTCGCCTCATCATGAAACCCATCAAGGTTGCCTGCAACGCGTTCAGGTGCGCCGGGCTCAAGCCTTTCGAGCAGGGCCAGGGCCTGGGCGCGCCGGTCAGAGGGTGTGGCACTCATACGGTCACTCCTTTCATGCCTTTGGAGGTACAGCGTTCGCCTGTTCGCTTTTCCATGTCTGTCTCCTTGATGATCAGGAATACAGCGTGAAAGAATCGACAAATGAAAAAAACGAACGAATCCGGGAAAAGGATTTCCGTTATCGGAAATGGGACGCCTCGCGGCTTGGTCTGGGATGACACCCGGGCATTTCTGGCTGTAGCACGCTGCGGGACGCTGAGTGCTGCTGCGCAGGAGCTCAACCTGGGGCTTGCGACCCTTTCCCGGCGTATTGAGCGGCTCGAAGCTGCCCTGAATCTCCCTCTATTCGTGCGTCAGCAATCGGGCTACCAGCTAACCGAGGATGGCACCGACCTGGTGGAGAAAGCCGAGGCCCTGGAAGAGGCAGCACAGGCCTTCATCTCGGGCGCGGATACACAGGCGCAGGTGAGTGGCCAGGTGCGACTGGCCACAGCCGAGAACCTCGCTACCGACTTGATACTGCCAGCACTCCCGGCGTTTCGTGCCCAATACCCCGAACTGTCGGTTGAATTGGTGACCGACATCGCGACCACTAGCCTGCATCGCCGGGATGCCGATCTTGCGTTGCGGATGGTCCGGCCCGAGAGAGGGAATGTCACGCTGCGCCGTCTCGGCACTCTGGGGTACGGCCTCTATTGCAGCGCGGACTATGCCTCTCGGCGCGCGCCTGGTGCCAACCAGATCGACTTTGAGACGGATGCCTTCATCACCTGGGACGAGCTGCAGTCGCACCTGCCTGTCGCTCAATGGATGAAACGGGTCCTGCGTGGACGCAACCCTGCGCTCACCACCACCTCACTTGCCACACAGGTGGCGGCAGCCCAGGCAGGACTCGGGCTTGCGGTGCTCCCCCACTTCATTGCCCGTGAAAGGGGGCTGGTCTGCGTAGACTCGACCATTGGGGTTGATCAACCGATCTACCTGGTCATGCAAACAGACCTTGCAAGATCACGACGCATGAGGGTGCTGGCCGACTTCCTCACGGACCTGGTGAGCCAACATCACGAACGGCTGAGCGGATAAGGAGTATCCCCTTACAGCTCTAGACGTCATTCAGCACAACCACATAGACAGTGTAGGCAACGGTTGTCGCGAGCGGCAGCAAATGCAGCCAGTAGGCTCTTGCGCTCGCACCCATGGAATAGAAGATGATCAGCACGAACCCGGTCAACGCAGGTATGGCGGGAACCCCCTTCAGAGAGAAGTCCAGGATCGCGTTATGGATCGGCGCTTTGCCGTCTGCCAGCCCCAGGGAGGTGGCGGAGAAGATAACGAAGAGCAATGCCCAAAAGGCATGCAGTCCCTGTAGAACAGCGCCTGCGAGCGTCCAGCCCAGAGACATGGTTCAGAAACCTCCCTATTACAGGTTTGCATTCCCTGGCATAACGCGCCTATGGCTTCCCGCCCCAGGCCAACGAGCTGGGCCTGATCCATAAACAAGGGTAAAGGCACGATGATGCGATTGCTGAATGGTGCCAGTCCCTCCTGGCCGTACCACCACTGAAGCAGGTGGCGCACCCCCTCCGCGTCCATGCAAGCAGCATCCGTGCAAGGGGGTGATCATCCGTTGATGTTAGTGGTAACAATACCGCCCTTGAGTCCTTCCTGCTATAGGACATTTGCCAGGCAGCGTGTAGGAAAAAACGCACATAATGAAGGGCGCGAATTGCCGGTGAAGACGCCCAACCTGCCAACGTTGCCCCCTCATGCTGCTGGACTTGGCTACTCTAAAACGGTACAAGTTCGTCAGGAAGGACAGAAACGGAAGAGGCAACCATGTCGGAAGTCAGGGATATGCGGTTGATGATCGAGGCCGGCCAGCCGGTGATCGTCATCGAGTCACGCGACGAAGCGCGAGTGGTCAAACTGATTGGCGAACTGGCGCTCAAGAAGCGCTCGGGCGCCATGCAGTGGACCTGCACCGATGGTCTTAGGCGGCTCGGTTATGGGCTGGAGCCGAGCAGTGACGAGGACGAGGATTACACCGATCCGGAAGACGCACTCGACTACATCAAGAAGGATACGGGCGGGCACTGCATCTACGTCCTGTGTGACATCGCGCCCTACTTCGAACGCTCGCCCAAGCCGGAGCGCCAGATCAAGGACGTTGCCCTGGCCTACGAACGGCTCGGGCATACGCTGGTGCTGTTGGGCCACTCGGTCAGTATCCCGGCGTCGATCCAGCACCTGTGCACGAAGCTGGCGATGCGCATGCCCACCGAACGGGAACTGCTCACCATTATCCGCGAGGAAGCCCGCCAATGGCAGCTCAACCACGGTGCGGACAAGGTCCGTACGGAGCGCCGCGCCCTGGAGCAGCTGATCCAGAACCTGAAGGGGCTGAGCTTCAGTGAAGCCCGCCGGCTGGCGCGTGGGGCCATTGTGAATGACGGTGCCATTACCACGGACGACGTCCCTGAAGTAAGCAAGGCAAAATTCGAGCTGATGGGCATGGATGCGGTGCTCAGCTACGAATACGACACGGCCCAGTTCGCCGAGGTGGGCGGCCTCTCGGAGCTCAAGACCTGGATCCAGCGCCGCCGCAACGCGTTCAGCCAGAATGACGATGCACAGGCACTGGAGCCGCCCAAAGGCGTGATGCTGCTTGGCGTTCAGGGCAGCGGCAAGAGCCTCGCGGCCAAGGCAACCGCGGGACTGTTGGGGGCACCATTGCTGCGGCTGGATTTCGGGGCACTGTTCAACAAGTTCGTGGGTGAGTCTGAAAAGAACATGCGGGAGGCGCTGCAGCTGGCGGAGACGATGGCGCCCTGCGTGCTGTGGATGGACGAGATCGAAAAGGGCATGGGCCAGGAGGATCAGGATAACGGCACCTCCAAGCGCCTTCTGGGTACCCTTCTGACGTGGATGGCGGAAAACGAGGAGGCTGTCTTCGTGGTGGCCACGTCCAACGATGTCAGCCAACTGCCACCGGAGCTGTTGCGCAAGGGGCGGCTGGACGAGATCTTCTTCGTGGACCTGCCGGATGACACCGTCCGCAAGGATATCGTCAGCATCCACCTGAACAAGCGGGACCTGGATCCCGGCAAGTTCGACCTCCCACGGCTTGCCAGTATGAGCGACGGCTTTTCGGGCGCCGAGATCGAACAGGCGGTGGTGGCCGCCCTCTACCACGCCCACGCGGAGGATCGGCCGATGACCACGGACCTGATCGCCCATGAACTGTCCAATACACAGCCGCTGTCGGTCGTGAAAGAGGAATCCATCGAAGCGCTGCGGGCGTGGGCGGGGGATCGGGCTGTCTGGGCGGACTAGGACTGACCCGGGCTATAGGATGTATCGACCCTGGAACCAACTCCCAGGCGCAGTGAACTGGACGCGTGCTTTTTTGCCCGCTAAGCTGGCTGGCTTCAGCATCACGCCCCTATTGCGATCAACCAGTTGTAGCCATGCGGCCAATGGAAGCAACCACAAGGAAGTTGGACAGCCGGAGCCACATTGCGACGCCCGAAGGGGTGGCGATCGCTCTGGCACCGGCTGGTCCTGGGGTGCGCGCGGTCGCCTATCTCATCGACCTGCTGATCCGCTCCATCATCTACGTCGCTCTGGGCTTTATCCTGACGTTTGCCGGTCTTTTCGGCAACGGCCTGCTCCTTCTTGCCTATTTCGTGCTGGAATGGCTCTACCCGGTAGTGTTCGAACTCTGGCGCAACGGGACCACTCCTGGTAAGCGCCAGATGAAACTCCGGGTTCTGCATGATGACGGCACCGCCGTCACACTGGGCGGCTCCATGCTACGCAACCTGCTCCGGACGGTGGACATCCTGCCTATTGGTTATGTGGTGGGACTGGTCTCCATGATGGTGAACGGTCAATTCAAGCGCCTGGGCGACCTGGTGGCGGGCACCCTCGTCATCCACGAGCCAGCAGCGGAGGCGCTCGTTCTGGCGGAAACCAAAGGGGTACGCCCGCCCCCCATTGCGTTGAACCGGGACGAGCAGCGAGCCATTATCGATTTCTCCGCGCGCGCGCCGCGCCTCTCTGCAGATCGGCAACGCGAACTGGCCAATATCCTGTCACCGGTATTGGAAGCCCGGGATGACGAGGCCGTGACCCGCCTCCACCAGATTGCCAGCGGCCTGTCGGGGCGTTCGTCATGAAGCAGGAGATTTTCGAGCAGCGCCACCAGCAAGAATGGGAACGCTTTGAGCAGGACCTGACGGAACTGGAAAAATCCAGGCATCCGGATGCCGACGCTCTGGACAGCTTCCCTGCCCGTTACCGCCAGATGTGCCAACTGCTGGCGATCGCCCAGGAACGCGGCTACCGCACCGACCTGGTGGAGCGCCTCAACGCCCTGGTGTTGCGTGGCCACCATCAGCTGTACCGCTTCAATACCCGCTTCTGGCAACACCTGGTGACCTTCATCCTGGTGGGGTTTCCAGTCCTGGTGCGCCAGGAATGGAAAATGGTGGCCGTCGCATCGGCCGTGTTCGTGCTGCCAGGGCTGCTGTTCTACCTGGCCGTGCTGATTGAGCCCAGCCTCATCTACGGCCTGCTGGATGCGACCCAGGTTACGAAGATGGAAGACATGTACAACCCCGCCTCCGAGCGTTTCGGCAGCGACCGGGCTTCTGACTCCGACGTGATGATGTTTGGCTACTACATCTACAACAACATCTCGGTGGCATTCCGTTGCTTTGCCAGCGGGCTGGTCTTCATGCTTGGCAGCGTTTTCATGCTGCTGTTCAACGGCTTGTTGTTGGGCGGGGTGGCGGCACACCTGCAGAACCTGGGCTACACCAGTACGTTCTTCCCCTTCGTGATCGGCCACGGCGCCTTCGAGCTGACCGCCATTGCCCTGGCTGGGGCAGCCGGCCTCAAGCTGGGCTACAGCCTGCTGGTTCCCGGCTCGCAAAGCCGTCTTTCAGCACTGAAGGACGCCGGGCAGACGGCGATCCGGCTGGTGTACGGGGTCATCCTGATGCTGATCATCGCTGCCTTCGTGGAAGCCTTCTGGTCGTCCAACCACGCCGTGACGGATGCCGTGAAGTACGGTGTGGGAACGGCCTGCTGGTTGTTCGTACTGCTTTACCTGACCCGGGCGGGCCGCAGCCATGAAGCTTGAAGCCCTTCGCATTGATGCCCGCCCCATCCGTGCATGGCAGGCGATGGACCTGGGACTGCGCCTGGGCGCCGTCCATTGGGGGCGGCTGTGCCTTCTGTGGCTGCTGATCATGATGCCCTGGGTGCTGCTGGTCGCCTGCCTGCCCATCGGCTGGGCCTGGAAGTCGCTCCTGGTCTGGTGGATGAAACCCATGCCCGAGCAGGCTTTACTGTTCGTACTGAGCCGGGCGGTTTTCGGCGAAATGCCCTCCATCCGGGAGTCCCTGGCATCCTTCCCACGCCTGGCCCGGCCCCAGTTCCTGCAGGCACTCACATGGCGGCGCTTCAGCCCCACCCGGTCAATGGATATGCCGGTGCAACAGCTGGAGGGCCTTTCCGGCAGCCGCCGCCAGAGCCGGCTGGCTGTATTGCATGGGGAACAGGGCACCGCCGCCGGATGGCTGACCATTATTGGCATCCATGTGGAGAGCTTTCTCAGCACCAGCCTGATGATCCTGATGGTATGGCTCATTCCCCCGCAACTGCTGGGCCTGGATGCGTTGATGGGGCTCTGGTCCGTGCAACCGCTCTGGTTTTGCCTGAGTGTGCCGGCCATGGCGGCAGTGGCCCCCTTCTATGTGGCCGGTGGATTTATGCTCTATCTCAACCGGCGCATCCAGCTGGAAGGCTGGGACATTGAGCTGGTCTTCCGGCGCCTGGCCGAGCGCCGCTCACCAAGAGCGGGCGCCGGCTTGGCAGCAGTGGTCCTGCTTCTGGGAACCCTGGGCACGGGCTTGCCCCAGACCAGCTGGGCAGCCCAGGAACGCACCCCGGAAGCCGCCCGGGAAACAGTCCAGACCATCATTGACAGCGACGAGGTTACCGACCAGGAAACCATCTGGCTCCCCGAATTTCTGCTGGAGCCAGACGAGCCCGAGCCCGCTGAGCCGCCCAGCTTTGACTTTGAACTGCTGGCCCTGATTCTGGAGCTGCTTGGCTGGGGTCTGCTGATTGGGCTGGTTGTCTGGCTGGTATTCCGCTATGCCCACCTGATTCCGGCGCTCAAGGGCCTCCCGCTGCCCGAGCGCAGGCGCAGGACAAAAGACGACGCCTCGCCAGAAACCCTGTTCGGGCTGGATGTGCGCGAGGCCTCCCTGCCAGAGGATGTCGTTAGCGAGGTGCGCCGTCTCTGGCATGCCGGCCAGACACGCGCAGCCCTGGCCCTACTTTATCGTGGCACCCTGAGCCGACTCCTGTCTCTGTACGCGGTGGAATTCAAACGGGGCGATACCGAAGGGGACTGCCAACGCCGGGTGACCTACCTGCAACAGCAGGACCTGGACCAGTATTTCCGCAGCCTGACCACCGTCTGGCTGCAGCTGGCGTATGCCCACCGGCCGCCCCACCCGGAGCAGGTGGAGCAACTCTGTGAGCAGTGGCCAGCCCTGTTTGAAGCACGGCAGGAGCATGCCAATGAATAGGCAGGCATGGCTTTTGACCGTGATCACCATGGTGGTCCTGATCCTTCTCGGCGGCTGGCTGTGGACGCTGGAATGGAAAGAGCAGGTCATCGACGGCCGCTTCACTGACAAAGCCAACCAGGACCCCTTCCTGGTTGCGAACCGCTTCCTGCAGCAATGGGGCGTCACCTTTGAGAAGGAACGCGGTTTCAGCCGCCTGGATGGCGACAACAACGAACGCCCCATGCCCGGAGCCGATGAGACCCTGCTCCTGCTCAACGCCTACGGCCAGCTGTCCGAGCACCGGAGCGATAACCTCCTGGAGTGGGTTGAGCGCGGAGGCCATTTGATCGTCACAGCGGAAAACCCCTTCGTGGGGCTCAGCAGTACCATCCAGACCCCGTTATTCGACCATTTCGGGCTCCGTGTAAAAGAGGCGGAGTCGGGATCGGGCCCCGGCACCAAGGCCGGCCAGGCCTGCGATGACCTCCAAGCGCCCATCACGTTCAGCATGGCGGACGACGAAACCGAACTGCAGATGGCCATGACCGGCGATCGCATCCTGCAGGTTCCAGAAGATCACACGAGCCGCAAGGTAGCCGATGATTCGGGCCCCCGCCTGGTACAGCTGGATGCCGGCAAGGGCCAGGTCACCTTCGTCGCCAGCGCGGCGATCTGGCGCAACGCCTATGTGGGCTGCCATGATCATGCCTACCTGCTGTGGCGGCTCGTGCCGGAGCAGTCAAAGCTGCGCATTCTCCACAACCTGGAAGGGCCTTCACTGTGGGATGCAGTCCAAAACCGGGCCAGCCTGGCGGCCCTCGCTTTTGCAATCGGCATCCTGTTGCTGCTCTGGCACCACGGCGTGCGCTTCGGGCCGGTTCGGGAGTCCGTCAGCCAGCGCCCACGCAGCCTTTTGGAGCATGTGGACGCCGCCGCCCACTTCGCCTGGCGCCACCGCCGCCAGGAGCGGCTCCTGCGGTCCGTACAGCAGGAGGTTGAAGGCCTGGCCGCCCAGACGATCCCCGGTTTCCGGGCCCTGGGGCCGGAAGCACGCCACCAGGCCCTGGCCCATCACGCCGGGCTGGACGAGACCTCGGTAACACGGGCTATGGGCGGCAACCCGACGGATGAACACGCCTTCCTGGCGGCGATGCAAACCCTGAAATCCTTGAGAGAGAGCCTATGAACGAGTCGAACCCAACCGCAATGGAGACCCAGGAGGCCGTGGCGCTGCTGGGACGGGTGCGGGACCAATTGAAGCAGGTATTGGTGGGCCAGGAAACGGTGGTCGACCAGGTGCTCACGGCGTTACTGGCCGGCGGCCACGTTCTGATTGAAGGCGTCCCCGGGCTGGGCAAGACGCTGCTGGTTCAGGCCCTGGCCAAGACATTCAGCGGAGACTTCGCGCGCATCCAGTTCACCCCGGACCTGATGCCCACGGACGTTACAGGCCACACCCTTTACAACATGAACGAAAGCCGGTTCGAGGTACGCAAGGGGCCGGTCTTCACCAACCTCCTTCTCGCGGACGAGATCAACCGCGCGCCCGCCAAGACCCAGGCGGCGCTGCTGGAGGTGATGCAGGAGCAACAGGTCACCATCGAAAGCGATCCCTTCCGGGTGGCCGACCCCTTCATGGTACTGGCCACCCAGAACCCCATCGAACAGGAAGGCACCTATCCGCTTCCGGAAGCGGAACTGGACCGCTTC
The DNA here is from genome assembly GCF_056783195.1 of Salicola sp. AFF1. NCBI lineage: Bacteria > Pseudomonadati > Pseudomonadota > Gammaproteobacteria > Oceanospirillales > Halomonadaceae > Salicola > Salicola sp. AFF1. Next base: position 14,355 of record NZ_JBXAYL010000024.1, on the reverse strand, counting down.
ATGTTCAAGGTGTTCATCGACTACCCGGGCGAACAGGAAGAGGTGCAACTGGTCCAGGAGGTCACGGCCAGCGCCGGTCAGCACCAGTACCTGGAACAGGTTGAGCAGCTGATGCAGCCGGACCAGATCCAGCAGTTGCGAGCGCTTACCCGCTCCGTTCAGATCGACCCGGCCGTTATGGCCTATCTGGTGCGGCTGGTACGCGCCACTCGTGACTGGCGCGGTGTCAACCGGGGTGCCGGGCCCCGTGGCGGCATCTGGCTGGCCTACGCGGCCCGGGCCTACGCGCTGATGGCCGGGCGTGACTTCGTGATCCCGGACGACGTCAAAGCGGTTGCGCGGCCAGTACTGCGCCACCGCCTCCTGCTCAGTGCCGACATGGAGATCGAGGGCGTCCAGCCCGACCAGGTACTGCAGGAGATCCTGGACGAGACCGCCGCGCCGCGCCAATGACACTCAAACGCCTGCGCCCGTCAAAGCAACTGCTCTACGCCTTCCTCGGCTTTTTCATCGCGGGGGCGGTGCTGACGATGCTGTCCTACCTGGCGCCTTCCGCCCATGCCGTGGTGCAGCACCCGACATTAGCGGTGCTGGGGGCGTTCGGTGTGGTGGCTTTATCGGACGCCTGGCTTTCCCGCCACGCCCCCGCGATCGAGATCCAGCGCCAGATCCCCGCCAGCATGGCGCTGGACCGCTGGACCCCGGTCCGCCTGACGGTCCGCCATGACATGCGGCGTGCGCAGACCATCACCCTCCATGACCATGTTCCCGGCAGTTTTGCCCTTCGCGAGCTGCCCCTGGAGGTGGAACTGGTACCGGGACGACTGAGCCAGGTGCGCTATACCGTCCGCCCTACCCGGCGCGGCGAGATGACACTGGCGGGCACCGAACTGCGCTGCCGGTCCTGGCTGGGGCTATGGGATCGCCAGTACCTTATGGGAGAACGGGAGCAGGTCAGAGTGTTCCCCAATTTCGCGGCAATTGCCGGCTACAACCTGCTGGGCGCGGAAAACCGTGCCATTGAACTGGGCATCCGCCGCCGCCAGCGCCGGGGCGAAGGCACCGAGTTCCACCAGCTGCGCGACTACCGCGAGGGCGACACACTGCGCCAGATCGACTGGAAGGCAAGCGCCCGGCGGCGGGAACTGATCGCCCGGGAATACCAGCAGGAGAAAGACCAGAACCTTGTCCTGCTTCTGGACACCGGTCGGCGCCTGCAATCCCAGGAAGGCGAGCTGAGCCACTTCGACCACGCCCTCAACTCCGGGCTGATGCTGGCGTATGTAGCCCTCCGCCAGGGGGATGCCGTGGGCATGATGAGCTTCGGTGCCGCCCAGCGCTGGGTGGCACCGGTCAAGGGTACCGCCAGCGTACCGGCCCTGCTGCACCAGTTCTACGATCTTTATGCCGGGCCGCACGCCTCCGACTACCTGCGCGCCGCGGAATCACTGGTTCGCTTCCAGCCCAAGCGCTCCCTGGTGGTGCTGGTCACCAACCTGCGGGACGACGACACCAGTGACGTGCTCCAGGCCATCCGCCTTCTGCGCAAGCGCCACCTGGTCCTGATCGCCTCACTGCGGGAACCGGCCCTGGACGCCGTACTGGAGGAACCGATCAACGAAATGGAGAATGCCCTGCGTTATGCCGGCACCGTGGAATACCTGGGCCAGCGGCGCCAGACCCACGAGCGCCTGAGTGCTGAAGGGGCCTTCCTGCTGGACACTGCCCCCCAGGCATTGACCACACAGGTCATTAACCGGTACCTCGAAATCAAGGAAGCGGGACTGCTCTAGTCCCACGCCTCGGTACGCGCTGTTACTGCATACCGCCCATAAAGCTGATGAACACGCCCATCAGGATGGCGATGACCAGTAGAAGGACCGGAAACAGGCACGCCAGGACCTTGACGCCCGTGGTGTTGGGAACCGGCGGCGGACCGAAGCGGTTGATGTTGGGGGTGCCCGGGGCGAACAACAGGATGAGAATCATGATGAAGTTCGCAAGCGGTACAATCATCAGCAATGCCAGCCAGCCGGTCTTGTCCAGATCGTGCAACCGCTTGATGGCCCAGATAATACCGAGCACAGCCCCGGCAATACTAACCACCGCATTAACCAGACTGAAGATGACACTTACCCCCTCAGAGCCGTCCGATCCCACCATCATGATGAGCGGAATGGCCACAACGGCATAGCTCACAAGGGTCAAAGCGGTAAAGTAGGCCAGATAGCGCAGACGCCCGATCCGTCCACTGGGCGAGAAGACTTTTACATCGGCCTGGAGGGCATCCTCCTGCTGAAGGTTGCCCTCGGGCGTTTGATAGGGGTTGGTTGCTTCCATTGCATTGTCCTTTTCCGCGTTCATTGAAGTATGAGTATCCTGCATTCAGGAAGGGGGTCAGCTTACTGAAAGCCCCCATAAGGTCAATCCTTGCACCCATGATGCGCTAACCTGAAACAGGGACACCACCGCTTCTCTACAATGCTTGCCTGCTCCATAACTGGGCTCAAAGCCTCTCAAATGCAGCCTATCTTTCTGCTATAATACTTCCAGTAGGCTATCAAAGCTCGGGAGGACCCTGTGGCTGCAACGACAAAGCGCAAAAACGAGCGTAATGTGACTCGCGCATCCATTCGACGCTCCGTAGCCAGTTCCACTGCGATTGAAACGGGTGAGAGCATTCAGTCTCTAGAAACCAAGCTCAAGCACAAACGCAGCAAATACAGTCATATAACGCTGGCAAGCTGACGAGTACGCCTATCCCTGGCTGATAGCCAAAGCCTGCCGGACCAATTGCTGCATTGAGGTATAATCTCGGCCCATCCCTTGGTGGATCGCTTCGATGTAGGCCTCCTTGTGAACATCCCATTCGCTATAGTCCAGTGTTCCGAAGCCCGCCTGGGCTGACATTACATCCGCAAGCAAGCGTGAAAGCCGGCCATTCCCCTCCCTGAATGGATGGATCAGGATCAACTCAACGTGCGTTTCAGCTATTGCCACCACCAGCTCATCTTCTGCCATCCCTGTGCAGGGGGTATTTCTAGTCAAAACGTCATCCTCGAAAAACGCCAGTAACTTTCTGAGGTTGCTGGGGGAAGCAAAGGGGAAGCCCCCTTTACTCATGTTCACGGAGCGCTCCTGTCCTGCCCACTCATAGACATTTCCAAGCCACTGCCGATGCCACATCTTCAGATCTTCAACGGTCAATTGGCGGAGAGGTAGGTGATCAAACAACACAGCTGCGTACAGATCATGCAGCAGCCTCATCTCCAATTCATTGATATCCCCTGGCGAGGTAATGCCATGCCTGTTGACCAGGACCAAGCCCTCTGAACCTGGTTCACATTCGCCCTCAGAGCCTAATACCTCATACCGACCAGCCACGAAGATCCCCCTAATTCGGCAACCAACCTGAGCACGCAAACCTAACGAATGCCCGTCTCAGCTTATAACAGATGCCCAGATTCCCAGCACAATACACCCTGAATTCGGATCATAAGAGGCCAACGCCGCTGAAATCTGGCCGACACGGTGCATTTTCGTTAGCATCGACCGGGCAACGTTGCTTGCTTCAAGGATTCCCCAGCTTAAGGAGATATGAGCATGATGGACTTCAAGATGGGCGACGTCTTCAGCCTGATGGCGAAGACCCTGCCGTTCCTGGTGTTCCGCTTCCTGATCTATTTCGGCATTACGCTGGCCTATGCCATTACCACGGGGGTGGGCGCAGGCCTTGGCTACTTCATTGGTACCATTGGCGACGCACCCGGCACCTACGGCGTCTGGGGTGGCCTCATCGGCTTTGGTATCGTCTCAACGGTTGCCTACCTGTTGCGTGAATACCTGCTTTACATGGTGAAAGCGGGCCATATCGCGGTGCTTGTCGAGCTTCTGGAAGGCAAGGAGTTGCCTGAGGGTCGGGGCCAGATTGACCACGCCCAGAAGATCGTGCGTGAGCGCTTTGTCCAGTCCTCAGTCCTGTTCGGGCTCGACCAGTTGATCAAGGGCGTGCTCAAAGCCTTCAACCGCGCCTTTTTCACCATCACCTCGTTCCTTCCCATTCCTGGTCTGGACGGAATAGCCAAGTTCGTTAATACGGTCATCAACCTGTCACTGACCTATCTCGACGAGGTGATCCTGGCCTACAACATCCGAAACGATGCCGACAACCCCTGGCGTGCCAGCCAGACGGCGCTGATCCTTTACGCCCAGAACTACAAGGCCTTCCTCAAGAACGCGTTCTTCCTGGCCTTGTTCATCTGGGGCACCACCTTCCTGGTCTTCCTGCTGATCCTGGCGCCGGTGGGCGCTCTGGTATCCCTGTTCCCAGGCATGGCGGGCTCGCTGACCGTTATCGTGACGCTGGTCTTTGCCTGGGGCATCAAGCAGGCCGTTATCGAGCCCATGGGCATGACCGCCCTGATGCAGGTGTTCTTCAAGGTCACCGAGGGTCAGGAACCCGATCCGGACTGGGATGCCAAGCTGAACGAGGTCTCCGACCAGTTCGCGAGCTTCAAGGATAAGGCCCTGTCCTGGGATCGCGAGAAAGGCCAGGAGATGGAAGGAGACGCGCCAGACGCCGGGCCCACCGACAAACAGCAGTCCACTGCGGCTCAAACCAGTACCGAGTGATCCGTGCCACTGGCCACGGATGCTCGACCAAGGAACCTCAAACATCAAGGAGAACACCCATGCACAAACAATGGATCCAGGCACTGGGGCTTGCCGCCCTCACAGGCATGGCAGCCCCCACCATGGGCATCGGCCAGAATGACCCCGCCATTGAGATGATGAAGGCGCAATCCAAAGAGTGGTGCGGCAACACCGCCATGATGGAATGCCTCGGCATCGAGGCCACCACCTGCAGGCAAAGCATGGACACCAGCATTGATACCTGTGTCGAACGGGTTTCCAAAGTCACGACCCAAGCCTTTGGTCAATGTCAAAGAAACCAGGTCAGTGACGAGCTGGGTATCTCAATAGAACGGATAAAGGCCTGCGATGAAAGGCACGGCAACAAGCATGAGCAGACGCAATCCCAGTCGCCACAAGCAGCCCAAAAGAAGTTCAAGAAAAAAATGGAGAAGATGGCTGCAGCCGCCAAAAAAGCAGCCGCCGGTATTCCCAAGAGCCGGGTGACCCTGCCTGTTTACCCCAACCACGAAGTGCTGGCCCACTACCCGAGCTCAAGCATGATGTTGAGCAACGAGGACACTTTCGGCGAGAACCCGGTTTCCGTCATCAAGCTGACGACCTCTGACTCACCGTCGGAAGTGATCGCGTTCTACCGGGACAAGCTGAGCGGTTTTGACGCGGCGGGAGATCCGGAGGTGCAGTATACCTTTGCCAAGGGCGGTGTCCCGGGCCTGTATGAGCAAAGTCCCTCGGACCGGATCAGGGAAATCGCCCAAAAGGAACACGTTTCCATCAGCACCACGGGCGGCAAGACCCATATCGAGATTGGCTATCGCCGCTGAGCCGGCATGGGCTGGCGTTGGCATGGACCTTCTCCCTGCCAACGCCAGCGCCCCTCCTGTATCAGGCGTCGCTGTAGATATCCCGGAACATGGAATACTGGGTGATCATCATCACCGGCAGCAGCACAAAAAACCCGAGGAAGAAGGGAATGGCGGCGACGATGAACAGCACCAACGCGATAATGCTGAACCACAGCATGGGCAGGATGTTACGCAGGCAGGCAATCAGACTGCTCTTGAGCGCTTCCCCAATGCCGTAGTTACCGAAGAACACCAGCGGGATGGCAAACCAGTAGGCGGCCAGCCACGGAATGAACAGCGCCAGCATGATCAACAGACCCAGAATGGCCCCTGTCCCCATGTCAGCCATCACCCTCTGGGCCGCCGCTTGACCCTCTGGGTTCATCTGCGCCAAAGCAGTAAAGTCCATAGAGAACAACACGGGCACCAATACCACCACAAACAGGAGCACGCTTACCCCGAGGTTCAGGGCTGCAAGCCCCAGGAGAGGGCCAGTGCGTTCGCGAAAGGCCGCAAAAAGGTCTGGAATCTCCACACCACCGCCTTCCTGCGCACGGTGTGCCATGGCGAGTACGCCAGCGGTTAGAAGTGGACTCAGCAGCATGCTGGCCAGCATCCCGATCATGGGAATCACCTGCACCACCGACACGATGACGATGAACAACAACGCCGCCAGAATCCAAGATCCCCAGGCCGGTGCAAACAGCGACCAGGCCTGACTGATCCAGCGCCAACCATGCCCGACTGGCCGGGATCGGGACGCGCCCAGCTGCAGTCCCCCAGAACTCGTGCCCGCCGCTTCTTCTGTGGCGGGTTGGGCATACGCCTCATTACTCATTATCTTGCCTCCCTGTAACGCTTGGTGAACCCTTCTGGTTGAACGGGCGGGCGCCGCCACTGTGACGGTGCGTAAAGAATCAGCGGAAAGCAGGGGTCCTGAACCGAAGCCGCTTCTCTGCCCGTCCATGCGTGGTGGGCGCTCCCTCCCTCGAATGGACGAGCCTAGAGAAAATAACCCCTGCTAGCAATAGAGGCGCTCCCCTTGCCGGCCTCTAATGGGCACCAGCGCCTGGTCGCGTCTCCCATAACCGCTTTTCCAGCTCCACAATGGGCAGCACGAGCAGTGCCATGGGAACGAGCACGGCCCAGTACCAGGCGGGCATCGGTGCCGACCCCACCAGGACCTGAAGCCCGGGCATGTAGGTGAATACCAGTTGCAGTACCAGCACAATGCCTATGGATTTCCAGACGGCCTGGTTACCCGTAAAGTCCCGCCAGTGCCTCAGCCGGCGTTCCAGCAGCCGGGCGCTGAGCAGGTAAGCGGCCTCAAACAGCACCAGGGCATTGACGGCCGCGGTACGCGCCACGTCAAGTGAGACGTCAATGCTGCGCAGGGCCCCGTAAAACCCAAAGGTGCCCACCAGCATCACGACCGAAACCAGAAGAATACGCGCCAGAAGCTGGCCGGAGACAATGGGCTCATTGGGTGAGCGTGGATGACGCTGCATCACCTCCTTTCTCGGTGGCTCAAAGGCTAACGCGAGCCCCAGTGTTGCGGCCGTCACCATGTTCACCCAGAGGATCTGGACCGGGGTCACGGGCAGCTGCATGCCGATCAGCACCGCCGCGATAATGGCCAGTGCCTCGCCGCCATTGGTCGGCAACAGGAACAGCACCGATCGCTTGATGTTGTCGTAAGCCGCCCGTCCAAGGCGCACCGCGGCCGCGATGGAAGCAAAGTTGTCATCGGTGAGCACGATCTCGGCGGCCTCTTTCGCCACCTCCGTGCCTTTCTGGCCCATGGCCACGCCTACATCAGCCCGCTTCAGCGCCGGGGCATCATTAACCCCATCCCCGGTCATCGCCACCACGTCCCCCTTGGCCTGAAGCGCCTTGACCAACCGGAGCTTGTGCGCCGGACTGACCCGCGCGAACACATCGGTATCGCTCACCCGCTCGCGCAGCGCCGTTTCATCCAGCGCATCGAGGTCGGTTCCAACCAGGACCCGCTGGCCATCCCCAATCCCCATCTGGGCGCCAATGGCACAGGCGGTTCGGGCGTGATCCCCCGTGATCATCTTCACCCGGATTCCGGCTGACTGGCACTCGGCCACCGCATCCACCGCCTCCTGGCGAGGCGGATCAATGAGTCCCAGAAAGCCCAGCAGGACAAGCCCTTCGTCCGCATCCCCAGGGGCCAGGGATGACAGCTCCCCGGAGACCGGCTTTTGGGCGATGGCAATCACCCGTTGCCCCTGGGCTGCGATCTGCTCCGCCCTTTCGTGCCAGGCGTCGGCATCAATGACATCAACCGTGTCGCCATGGCGCACGTGGCTGCACATGGTCAGCACCTGCTCCGGCGCCCCCTTCACGGCAATACACAGGCCCTCGTCAAAGCGGTTGAGCGTGGCCATATACCGGTTTTCGGAGGAAAAGGGGATGCTATCGATGCGCGGGGCGGCCTGCGCCTCGCCAGCGGGTTCCAGCCCGGCCTTAAGGGCCAGCGTAACCAGTGCCCCTTCCGTAGGATCGCCCTGGAGCTGCCATTCGCCTTCATCATCCTGTTCCAGTTCGGCTTCATTGCACAGCAACCCACACCGAACCAACGCCTTCACGTCCGGTAATGCGTCAATATCAAGTGCTTCGCCATCACGCTCGATCCGCCCGCTGGGTGCGTAGCCCGTACCGGTGACCTGCGCCTCAGTGGCACAGGTGGCCAGGGTCACGGCGGTCATCTCGTTGCGGGTCAGGGTGCCCGTCTTGTCCGAGCAGATGGTGGTCACCGAGCCCAGTGTTTCCGCGGCGTTCATCCGCCGTATAACAGCTCGGCGCTGGGCCATGGCCTGGACGCCAACAGCCAGGGTGATGGTCATGATCGCGGGCAGCCCCTGGGGAATGGCCGCTACGGCGATGCCCACGGAGGCCAGAAAGGCCTCGGCCACGGGATAGGCCCGCGCCAGGGTGGCGAGGCCGAAAACGGCTGCCGCCAGAATCACGATGGCGACGGTCAGGCGCCGCCCGAACGTCCGTATCTGGCGTGTAAGCGGCGTCGCCACCTTCTCGACCCCCGCAAGCATCGAGCTCATCGCGCCAATGGCGGTCTTCGCGCCGGTGGCAACCACAACGCCCTCGCCTTCACCGCTGCGCACCAACGTGCCCGAGTATGCGATGTCGAACCGGTCCCCCAGGGTTGCCTCCGCAGCCACCGGGTCCGACTGTTTCTCCGCCGCTTCGGATTCACCGGTGAGCGCTGCCTCATCAACCAACAGACTACGCACCCTGAGCAGACGAACATCCGCTGGCACCTTGTCTCCGGCTGACAGCAGGACGATATCCCCTGGCACCAGATCCGCAGAATCCACGACCCGGTTGCGCCCGTCACGCCGAGCACGGGCCCTGGGGGACAGCAACCCGTGGAGGGCAGCCAGGGCACGCTCGGCCCGCCCTTCCTGAACAAAGCCGATCACGGCATTGATGATGACAATGCCAATAATGGCGGCCGTATCAATCCAGTGGCCCAGAGCGGCCGTGATGCCGGCGGCAACAATCAGCACATAGACCAGTGCATCCTGGAACTGCGCCAGGAAGCGGGCGACAGGCCCCCGCTGGCGTCGGCTCGGGAGCTGGTTTGGGCCATAGTGCTGATGCCGGCGGCTGGCTTCCTCGCTCGACAGGCCCTGCGCATCGCTTTCAAAAGCATCAAGGACCGCATCACCTGTTTGTGCGTGGGGTGGGACTTCCTGGGCTCCAGAGCCCGTGCTGGGTGCTTGCTCGTTGCTCACGTTTTCCCGGCGTTTGGTTGGTGGCTTGCCATAGAAACAGACGGCAAGGATCTCACAAGGCCCCTGTAACGGTGGCGCTCGCTCGGTTCAGCTCCATGCTCTTTCCATTAATACCAACGCCTTATGAACGGCGTCAACGACCCGATCGCGCCACTGGTTCCGTGCGGTACACGGAACCAGCATGGGGTGCGCGTCACAGTGGCGGGCTGTTTGCACCCAGAAGCGTTCAGGGCACGACCACCAATGAATACGGACCATGCGCCGCCAGCCCCCGATCACCGCTCTGGTGCAGGACCGGGCTCCTGCGGCTGATCACCAGTGCCCGGGCTCGGGTGCGCGCCGCGAACGCTGCCAGGGCACTAGCATCGGCCCGGGGCCACGACTCGACTTCCAGCGCCACACCACTGGCAAGGGCCCTGGCCTCCACTTCCTGGCGTTCACCGGCTTCAGGCCCGGTCTCTTGGGTAGCCCATAAGAGCTTCAATGGGCGCCGCTCCGCACGCGCGATCCGCAACCCCGTCTCAAGTGCCTCCTGGGCGCCGTAGTGCGGCTCGTACCAGACCACGATGGGATGGTCTGCCTCGAAAGCAGCCGTTTCGCTGGTAAACAATACCGAACACGGCGCCTCCCCCAGCATGGCTCTGGCTGTACGTCCCAGATGTTCACCGCGACTGGAGGACCAGCCCACCTTGCCCATGGTGACCAGATCCTGCGGCGAGACACTGCTGAGAGCGGCCTCCGGGAGTGAGCCACGCCTGACCTGAAACCCCCAACGCAGCCGCCGCCCCTGAGCCTGGAGCGCCAGATGCTGCTCAAGCTGTTGCGCTTCCCGCTTCAGGCGCCGCTCCAGCGTCTGGCTGTCGAGCGGGCGAGTGGCAGCCGAAGTTGCTCCCACTTCCCGGGTAAAGGGCAGCTCCGCCATCTTCAGCAGGTTTTCATCCTCGATGAACAGGCCCTGGAGTTCAATGTCCAGCAACGCGGCAAGGTCGACGGCCGTTTCCAGTGCCACACGGCTCTGGTGGGAACTGTCCAGCAGCACCCATATCCGCTCCATCAATGGCTCGGCATCATTGCCCCTGGTCATTGGACGACTGCTCCTCGTTCGCTTGTTGATCCCAGCGGCGATGGCGCTCGGAGAAATCAATGAGCCGGTCTTCTACCCGGCGGTTCAGGCTGCCTGGCGGGTAAAAGCCCTGGGCGTCACGCTCACCGGGCTCAAGGTCAGTGAGAAGCGCCAGCACCTCGTCCACTGTTGAAGCCGGGTACACATGGAACCGCCCCTGATCGACCGCCTCCCTCACATCAGACCTGAGCATCAGGTGTTCAACGTTGGCGGCAGGCAGGATCACCCCGTGCTGACCATCAAGCCCCCGCGCCTGACAGACCTCGAAAAACCCCTCAATCTTTTCGTTCACCCCGCCCACGGGCTGGACCTCGCCCATCTGGTTCACGGAGCCGGTAACGGCAAGCCCCTGTTTAAGGGGCGCATCGCCCAGGACTGACAGCAGGGCGCATAATTCCGCAACCGAGGCACTGTCACCGTCCACCATGGCGTAATTCTGCTCAAACGCCAGGCTCGCGGACAGTGACAGAGGACGGTCACGCGCGTAGCGTCCAGCCAGGCAATGCGACAAAATCATCACCCCCTTGGCGTGGATGTCGCCGGAGAGGTTGGCATCACGCTCGATGTCCACCACCTTGCCCGCGCCCAGACGGGCCGTGGCCGTAATGCGGGTGGGGCGGCCGAAAGCAGAATCCCCCAGCTGCATGACCGAAAGGCCATTGATCTGGCCCACAGCCTCCCCACTGGTGGTCACCATCAGGATGCCACGCTGGATGCTCCGGTCCATCTGGTCGCGAATACGCCCCGACCGGTGGGTTTTCTGATCAATGGCTTTCTGGATGTGGTCAGCCTCCACGCCGCTTGCCCCATCTTCGCGTGCCCAGAACGCCGCTTCCCGGAGCAGTTCGTCCAGCGTCCGTTGTTGGGCTGTGAGGCGCTCCCGATCACCGGCAAGACGGCTGGCATGCTCAATAAGCCGCGCCATGGCATCACGCTGCAACGGCGCCAGCTCGGCGCGCTGGGCCATGGTGGCGATCAGCCGGGCATAGAGCTGCTCATTATCCTCGGTTCGCGCCAGATCCTCCTCAAAATCCGCCTGTATCTTGAAAAGCTCCATAAAGTCCGGATCGTAGGCAGCCAGCAGGTAGTAGAGCAGACGATCCCCGATGAGCACCACTTTAACCGACAAGGGCATCGGTTCCGGCTCCAGCGACTCCGTGCTCATGACGCTGAACAACTGCTCCGGTGATTCAATGCGGACCTTCTGCGAATACAACGCCCGCTTGAGGCTCTCCCACGCCAGGGGTTGCATCAACAGCTTGCGGGCATCGATGACCACGTAGCCACCATTGGCGGTGTGGAGCGTTCCGGCCCGGATCAGGCGAAAGTCCGTGAGCAGCGCCCCCTGCTGGACGCGGTGCTCCACCCGCCCCACCAATCGCTGGTGGGTGGGCAGGTCTTCATAGCGCACCGGGGCGCCATCCTGATTGGCATGGTTGACCAGAACGTTGGCACCGTAACGCGCCAGTACCTGCATCATGCCCATCTGGTTTTTTTCGTCCTGTTGCCCGGCAAAAACTTCGACGTGATCAACCACATCCTGCTGGATGGCGTCGAGGTGGCTCTGAACACGCGGATAATCGTTATAGGATTCCTTGAACGCACCGATGCGTTCGCCAACAGCCAGGTTTGCCATCTGCTGGTTCAGCTCCCGCACCTTCTCCTGCGTCTCCTTCTGCCATTTGGGCACCTGCTGGACCACGTTCTGGAGCTTGGCCTGCAGTGCCTCAATGTCTTCCTGGAGCCGGTCCCTGACGGACTTTTCCAGGTTCTGGAACTCCTCCGCGCTCATGACCTCGCCATTGGCCTTTTTGGGCGCAAAGCTGAAGCCGGTCTGGCTCTGCATGAGCGCTATACGCTTGCTTTCCGCTTCATCCTGGATTTCCTTGAACGCGTCCTGCTGTTTCTGCCGGAATTCCTGCTGGATTTCCTGCAGCCGGTTCTGGTATTCGTCGCTTTCAAAGGTCGCCGGAACGGCCGAGCGCAGGTCTTCCGCCAGTTGATCAAGGTCCTTTCTCAGTTGATCGCCCTGGCCCGCCGGCATGTCCACCAGCTTGGGGGTGTTGGGTTGCTCGAAATCATAGAGGTAGCACCAGTCGTTGGGGACCGCCTCGCTGGCTGCGCGTTCCTTCAGAAAGCGCTCCACGACGTCATGCTTACCGTAACCTTGAGGGCCCAGCACAAAGAGGTTGTAGCCGTTTCCCGGCATGCCGGTGCCAAATGTCAGGGCATCCAGGGCCCGCTCCTGGCCCAGCGGCTGATCCAGGGCTTCCAGCTCATCGCTTGTGTCAAAAGCCAGCCTTTCCAGCTCGCAGGTACGGTAAAGCGACTCAGTGGCCAGCGGTTCAGGTCGAGTCATGAAACACCAACTCCTTGCTCCGTTTCGAATCACGCCGCTGTCCAGATCAGCACAGGGCTCGTTTCAGCCACAGCTGATTCGCGGAAAGGCACGCAAGGAACTCGTGCCGTGCAACCACAACGACCAACAGCGGCCTAATTAAGGTGACACCTGAATACCCCGCGAGGGAAGAGGGCTATGCCGGCAGGGTAGCCACATCGCTCCAGAAGACCTCAATGGCTTCGGCAAGCTGGTAGAATTGAGAAAGGCCAAGGGGCTTGGTTATGTAGCAATTGGCATGCAGCTCGTAGCTGGTCGTAATGTCCTTCTGCGCTTGGGAGGATGTCAGCACAATCACTGGGAGTGACCGGAGATCCGGGTCGGTCTTGATGGCCTGCAGCACTTCACGACCGTCCATCCGGGGCAGATTGAGATCCAGCAGCACCAGGTCCGGGCGCACCGACCCGCTATGTTCACCTTCGTGGCGCAGAAAGCGCATGGCCTCCTCACCATCGCTGACCGGATACAGGCAAGCCCGATTTCCCGCTTCCGCGAAGCTTTCAATGGTCAGATCCACATCAGCGGGATTGTCCTCAACCAGCAGGATATCAATGGCACAGGATTGCGACTTCATGGGCCTTCCCCTTTCCCCGTCCTGAGCACCTTTGGCAGGGAAAAATAGAAGCGGGTTCCGGCGTTCGGCCGGGAGTCGAACCCGATGCTTCCCCCGTGGCGCTCCACGATCCGTTTGGCAACCGCCAGGCCAATGCCGGTTCCGGGATAGCGGGCACGCTCATGCAAGCGCTGGAACACCTGGAACACGCGCTCGGCGTACTGTGGGTCAATGCCAATGCCATTGTCTTCCACATGAAAGATCCATTCACTGGCGGTTTCCTCACAGGTCACATGAACCCTTGGCGGCTCGTCTCCATGGAACTTCAGCCCGTTGAAGAGCAGGTTCTGGAAAAGCTGTACGAGCATGGACTCCGACGCCATCACCGTTGGAAGCTCATCCCAGGTCACGCTGGCACCCGGCTGTTCGGCAATCTTGACACTAAGGAGGTTCACTACATGCTTAACCACAGTGTTGACGTCCACCCGGGTGATGTCCAGCTCCCCCCGCCCCACCCGTGAATACAGAAGCAGGTCGTCAATCAACAGCTGCATCCGCTCGGCGCCTTCCACCACATACTTCATGGCCTTGGCCGTCTTGGCATCCAGTTCCTGCCCCAGGTGCTTTTCCATCAGCTCGGTGTAGCTGCGCACCATCCGCAACGGTTCCTGAAGATCGTGGGACGCCACATACGCAAACTGCTCCAGCTCGGCGTTGGAGCGCGCCAGTTCATCCGCTTGTCGGGCCAGGGCTTCTTCGGCCTGCTTGCGGTAGGTGAGGTCAATAATGGCACTGAGCACATGGGGGCCATCGGGCATGCGGATTGGGGTAAGCCCCACTTCAATGGGAATCTCCTCCCCGCCTTTACCCAGACCGTACAGGTCGCGCCCCTGCCCCATCATCCGGGGCTCGGGCGTGGCGAGATAGCCCGAATTTCTCATGAATGGCCGAAGACGGCGTTTCTGCCAGTGTAGTGGCTCCGGGCAAGGCTCGCAGCGGTC
>NZ_JBXAYL010000023.1:0-49037 GCF_056783195.1 Salicola sp. AFF1 | reverse complement strand
TCTGAAGTCATTTTTTCAGCACCCCGAACTGGCTTATATCTCCGACTAATGTTCGGCTACTTTATTTCGGATTAGTAATGTCCAGCAGAAAGCCCTTCAATTGGCAGGCAGGCTCACTCTGTTTGCTATTGTGTTACCGCTTGGTGCCCAACTGGCAGAGCTGGCGTAGCGCCTGCTAGGCCACCCGAAAGCACCAATCGTTGATCACGCCGGTGTTAACCGGGTGATCGCCTAGCGCGGTGATCCGGATCTCAAGAACACACTCACCGGCGGGCAGGGTGAGTTGCGTCTCGAACGTCCCTTCTCAGGGTATCTCGCCTGCCAGAGTGATTGACTGAACCTTGCACTTGGAATGGAAGACCACCTAGATTGTAGGCTTGTTCTGGCGTTGCTCTACTGCAATGGCGCACAAACATGGAATGACGACATGACTGCCCGCTGGCATTCCCCCTCGCTTGGCCCCGGTTTGCCGGAGATACGGAGCCTTACAGGCCTGACGAGGCCGCCTGAACCGACGGCGGGCTCGCGGCAGCTCCGCTGTGGCAGCCCAACCCCGTTACAAAGACACAAGGAAGGAAATCATGAAACCGAAAATCAGCATTATCACGCTTGGCGTGGAAGACCTGGAACGGGCCACCCGTTTTTATGAAGAAGGCCTCGGTCTGCCGAGGCAGGACTTTGAAGATGGCGGTATCTCGTTCTTCCGCCTGGAAGGCGCCTGGCTGGCGCTTTACCCCCGGGAAGAGCTCACCAAAGACATCGGGGTGGCCGGCTCCGAGCAGGGTGGTTTCTCGGGCATCACCCTGGCCCACAATGTGCCCACCAAGGCAGACGTGGACGCAGTGCTTGATCAGGCGGTTGCGGCGGGCGCTCGTCTGGTCAAACCAGCACAGGAGGTCTTCTGGGGTGGTTACTCCGGTTACTTTCAGGACCCGGAAGGGCATTACTGGGAAGTGGCGTACAACCCCTACCAGGACTTGACCTGACGCCGTGTCACGCCCGCTTGATCCCTCCATTACCCGGTGAAACCAGTCCTCCAGGTCTTGGCTGCTCCGGGCTTTTCGGTGAGTGAAAAACCGCCTGTAACACTGGCTCGTGACCTTTGTCACCAGGGGGCGTTCCTGCTTAAGGCAGGAGAAGATCCGGACCGCAGCTTGCGAAAGGCAGCAATGCGGCCACTCATAACGCCAACCAAGTGGAAGGGGGAAACATGAGCCTGTTTCTTGCACACAACGCCAAAGAAAACCCGGGCCTGAAAACCAATTCCGTAACGAAGCCGCTGGCTGCAGTGACGGGATTGATTCTTCTAGCGGGCTGCACCCATTACAGCGATACCACTGATACCACCTCTAAGCCACTGTCCGAAAAGCGGGTCATGCAGGAGGAAGGCAAAGTGACCTATTGGGTTCTCCCCGGGCCCCGCAAGCTGGATTCTGAAACCTTCGGCACCCCGGAGAACCCCAGGATGGGGCTCAAATCCAAGATCCAGGCCGCCAAGGCAACCAAGGGGCCCAAGACGGTCCCCGACCTGCTGAAAAAAGTGCCCGCCATGGTGGCCGCACCGGAGAAGGGGCGAACGGTTAAGCCCAATGGCGATTACGTCTTTGCCCAACCCACGTCCTTTTCCGATAAGGCGCGGATTATCCAGGGTCACTTTGAGGCGACCTTCACCGACATGGTGAAGACCGATCCCCCCGGCAAACCCGGTAATACCCCGGATACCGCTGAGTTCTCTGCCGAGTTTTCCGATCCCCAGGGGAATCAGTACCGGGTGGTCCTGGATCACGTGGTGAAACCACCTTTCCCCGGCTATGAAACCGAAGGGGGCGTGATGCTGGACTCCGTGCACCACGGCACCACCGGCACCGGCAGCCCGTTAATGCCCAAGGTGGATACAATCGCCGCGCTGTGGGGCGTTGGGGAGCTCTATATCAATGGCGAGCTGGTAGGCGACCACCGGGTCATGCACCTGATGACCTCGGAAGTTGTGCGGAACAAGGACTACGAGCTGGTCCACACGAAGGACCTGCCGCTGGCGCCCGAGGAGCGCCATATCAGTGGCCAGGCGCACCACACGCACCTGATGATGCCGCCGATCAAGGGGACCAAGAAGGGGCCGGTGTTCTCCCCCGTTCCCTCGGCCTTCCAGCTGCCGAATGGCAAGAAACAGCCATTCATCCACGTGATGTTCGAACAGGATCAGGTGGAAACGCTCTGATTCCGGCACCCACACGCAACAACAGGGCGGGGCCGGGCCCTCGGCCCGGGTCCGTCTCCCCATGGGCATGAATTAAGGAAGGTCTTTTATGAAACGCTTGAGCATGCTTACGTCTGCTTCAACACTCCTGCTGGTTGTGCTGGCCCTGAGCGCCGGCACGGCCTCCGCCAACAGCCAGCAGCAGGGCGAACTCAAAACCGTGGAGTTGGTAGCGAAAGAGTTCACCTTTGAACCCTCCACGGTCCAGGTCGAGCCAGGCTCCCGGGTCAGGATCAAGCTCGTGAACAAGGGCAACCTCAGCCATAACCTGCACATCAAGGGCAATGGGGGCAAGACCAAGACCCTGCAGACGGGTAAATCGGATACCATTGTGGTGACGGCTCCCGACAGCGGGACGCTGGCATTCTTCTGTAACGTGACCGGCCATAAGCAAGCCGGCATGACGGGAGAAATCGCCGTTCAAGAGTGACAGGACCAAGCCCGGAGTTCAGGATCCATGCCAAGCCTCATCCACCAGACATGCGGCCGAAGGCCTACGCACGCCCAGCCAGGGACCCATTTTCAATGGTGCGGATTCCGTGACGGTTGAAACGGCTCTCGCGGACGCGCTGGGCGGTGCTGCTGAGCCGGGCTTTGTCACCCACCTCGCCGGCGCCTTTTCGCAACGCCGCTTTGATAAAGGAGACGCCGTCCTGCTGGCCGGACAACGGTGGCAGCAGGTGCTGTTCATTGAGCAGGGGATACTGCGGCTGTGTTACAGCGACAGCGAAGGCCGGGAATTCAACAAGGGGTTCTTCCAGGAGGAGCAACTGGTCTGGCCCATGGCGCCCAGCGCCCGCCGGGCTCCCAGCCTTTTCAGCATCCTGTGCCTCGAGCCCTGCGCCCTCCGGGTGGCTGACTTTGGGTGGTTTCAGCGCCAGCTTGAGAACGCTGGACTATGGGCCGGATTCGCGTTGCCGTTCACAGAGTGGCTCGCTGACGAGAAGTTCCTTCGGGAATACGAGTTGTTGCTCTACCCTGCCCCCCAGCGCTATCAACACTTCCAGCGCCAATGCCCGGAGCTGGCGGAGCGGATTCCCGACTATCACCTGGCATCCTATCTCGGCATGAGCAACGTCACCCTGTCCCGCATCAAACACCGCGGTGTTTAGCCTGTGTTAATGCGCGGGGCGAGCGAGTGACCGAGTATGCGGTTGTTCCACTGACACAGGAGCAATCGCAATGAAGGAACTCAATGACCAAACCGTCCTGGTCACCGGCGGAACCCAGGGCATCGGACTGGCCATCAGCAAGGCCTTTTCCGAAAGAGGCGCCCGCGTGATCACGGTTGGACGCCACCGCCCCGAAGAGCCAGTCGCCGCGCACCATGTTGAAGCGAACCTGGCCACGCAACAGGGCTGCCAGGAGGTAGCCCAATGCGTCCGGGATCTTGGAGGCGGACTGGATGTTCTCGTCAATAATGCCGGCCTGGCCCGGTTCACAGCCTTTGAGGCCACGGATGATGACCTACTGGAGGCGCATCTGGCCCTGAACCTGCTGGCGCCCTATCGCCTGGTTCGCGACCTGCTCACGCCATTACGGGAAGGCGGTGGCTGCGTCATCAACATTTCCTCCTACTTTGCCCGCCGCATGCTGGCGGACCGCCCATCCTCCGCCTACTCAATGACCAAGGGCGGACTGGACGCCCTGACGCATTCCCTGGCCTTTGAACTGGGCCCTGAAGGAATACGGGTGAATGGCATAGCACCTGGCACAGTGGACACCCCTCTGTTCCGCCACAACCTGGCCGCGCTGTCGGAAACAGCCCGTAATGCGTTCCAGCAGGCCGTACCCCGGCTCTACCCGCTGGGACGGCTTGGCCAACCAGAAGACGTAGCAGCCGCGGCATGCTTCCTGGCCTCCCCCCAAGCCGGCTGGATTACCGGGGCCGTGATGCCCGTGGATGGTGGACTGACAACGCACTGAGGCAATGATGCAAGCAACAGCGGTGATCAAGCAGGTAGAACTGGAAGCGGTTAGGGACCTGACGGCAACCCGGCAGGCGCTCGCCGAACTGGTAAGCCATACCCGGATGGAACCGGGGTGCCTCCTTTTCGAGATCCACGAGCACGGCGACCGAAGGGGCCATTTCAGCCTTTGGGAACACTTCGCCGATCAGGCGGCTTTTAACCAGCACTTGGAACAAGCCCATACCCGGGCATTCTTTGAGGCAGGCTGGACGCGGGTGCTGCACAGGCAGGATCTGGCGCCGTTGGCGACGATGGCTCCGCCCTGAGAAGATCGCAAAAGGCCGGGCCAAGCCCGGCCTTCCGAACATATCGACGTCAACGGTTATGAGTCGGTACTGTCTTCGATGCTGTCACCCGTTTCCTCGGCAGTCTCGCCCATTGCCTCGGCGGCCTGCTCGGCCGTTTCCTCAGCGCCTTCCTCCATCTCGCTGGCGGCTTCCTCCGCCTTCTCAATGGCATTCTCCTGGGTGCCGGTCATATCCTCGGTCGTTTCCTCGGCACTGTCGGCGGTATCCTCGGCCATCTCCGCCGTTTCCTCGCCCGTCTCCTCCATTGAGGTGTCATCCCCACAACCGGTAATGCCCAGCGCTGCCACCAGCGCAAGACCCGTCATCCATTCACGTTTCATACGGCACTTTCCTTTATCTCCTGGAATGTGCCGGCAACTTTGACACTGTTTGACGCAAAAGCACAATAACCGGTTGATTACCATTAATTCAGTCTGATCAGCACGTTAGCACCCCCGATTTCACAGGTCGTCGTTCAGCGAGATCATCTGTGTCTTGCTGATCCGGTGCCTGTAGATCTCGCGCAGGTACTTGATCGCCTTCTTGATGTTGTCACGGTTCAGGCGGATGTCATTGATTGAGACAAAGCTGTTCCGATCGTGGCACATTTCCCGGTACTTCTTCTCATACATCGGCTTGATGGCGTACCAGTTGGTGTCGAGGATCTTGGCCGGATTCTCGAACTCGTTGAGCATCTCGTCCACCAGCTGTTCATCAAAGGTCTCGTTCCGGATGAACTCCAGCATGCTCCGGTCCAGGGCATCGTCAAAGCGGGCATGCTCGTTGGCGAAGCAACGCTTGATGTAAGCGGTAATCAGCGTCAGGAAGTCATCGCTCAGGCACGGGCTTTTAACCACCAGGGTGGTCAGCGACAGGTTGGCGGAAGCCCCGATCACCAGCGCGTAGCGCTTGAGCGTCGTGTTCGGAAAGAGCGCGTTGAGATGCGTCTTGAGCCGGTTGAGGTCCACGTAGGACAGTTTGTAATCCTTGGGCAGCGAGACGATGGACACAATCGATGAGCAGTTCTGGAAAAAATGCAGATCGCTCAGGGTCTCGGCGTTGTAGCCCGAATCCCGGAACCGTTTGAGCCGCTCGCGATAGCGCTCGGACTCGATCGGCAGCAGGCTCACCCCCTCAATCGCCTGGGTGACCTTGTTGAAGTGCGGGAGATCGATGGACCGGTAGAAGAGGTCGTCGATGTCCAGCCTGGACTCGTCCTCAAAACGGCGCCGATCACCGGCCTCATGGGGCGAACTCGGCACCACGGATTCGGCATAGGCCACCGCCACCGGGCCCGCCAGACTCATGAACAGGTCGTTGGCGTCCAGCCGGATGGTCTCGCCAATGTCCACGCCGGCACGGCGGAAGTAGTCCTCGTCGTAGTCGGTCGTCACCGCCTGGGCCGTGAGAATGTTGAAGATCTGCTGGGAGATGTACTGGTTGGCGTACTTCTCCATGGCGTTCACATCCACGTATTGGATGTTGCCGTCATCCGTCTGCTCCGCGTAGCGCATGATGTCGTTGGAGATCAGCATCATCGCGTTCCAGGGCCGGATGCGGCTCATCATGTTCTCGTCGCTGGTCTCCTCCGCGTCGAAGTTGTAGGAGAAGTCCCATTCCTCGGAGAGGTACTTGCACAGCAGCCGCCCGGCGTTGATGTGCAGCGCCTCGGACATTTCCACGCGATTGTCCTGGATATTGGGCAGGATGCAGATGCCGCTGGTGAAAATGGGCTCGAAGATGAAGGCATGATCCTGGTTCTGGAGACCGTTATCCTCCAGCCGGGGATCAAAGGTCTTGCGCATGTAGGCGTACTGCTGCGCCAGGCCGAACTCAGAGGCCATGCCGGAGCCGGTGCCGCCGCCGGCCGAGAAGATGTAGAAATAGAGCCGCGACTGGTTGGCTTTGATGCCGCAGGAGTCAATCAGGTAAGAGTGGATGTACTTCCAGTCCTGATTGTTGAACTGGTGAGTGTCCTTGTTAAGGATGATCTTGGCCAGGTACTGACCCAGTATGGGCGCGTTACCGGCGCCCCCCGCATGCACCTCGGACAGGTCCATGATCTTGAGCTTGTTGTAATCGTCCAGCAGGTAGTTGTCGTCTTCCTTGTTGTGGGTCAGCTGGATACGGCCCTCAATGTCCTTGTCCAGGTCGCCGAGCATCACCATGGGCTCGATCAGGAACACCGGTTTCACGGAATGCGGCGTGGGCAGATGGAGGCTGTTACGGATCCACCGGATCGGCCCCACTTCCTTCTCCCGGCTGCGGCGTTCCTCATTATCCAGCTCCTGCAGGTAATGGGTACGCGCACTGTGCACCAGCGCCGCCACGTCCAGCGCGATATTGGAACCGCACCGCCCCAGCCCGATCAGGCATACCGAGGGGAAGACCTGATCGTTGCGCCCCGTCTTGTCCGGCGCCGCACCGGTAATGGTATTAGGGAACACATTCGCCCGGAGCTCATCCAGGTTGGTCAGGATCTGGTCGAGATCCTTTTCCGTGAAGTACATGAACGGCTCCGGCGAGGTGGTGTTCTGACCACCGCCCCGCCGACGGGAGCTGCCCCCCTTGCCCTTGGAGCCGGACTTGGCCTGGCCACCACGGCTGTTTCTGGGCGTGGTGCTGGTGGGTTCATCCACTGCCTGCTCGGTATGACCGTTTCCGGAAGTCGTGTTCGACTCGCTCATGATCTGATACCTGCTCTGCGCCGTGCTGAATGCACAATTACTGGTTGTTCACTATCCATCAAGATAGCTGGCACCAGGCAATTCGCAATCCGGCGCTTGCAATTCCACAAAGTGCGGCACAGATGGTGGATACTGGTCTGGGGAGCGCTCAGTCCTTATACTTCCCGGGTTGGGCGCCAGAAATGAGCGGCCCGCAATCCATTCCCGGAGCCAAGCACCCATGAGCGGCCAGAGTAAAACCGCACAAGCCAGCCTGGAAGCCATGTACCGGATCTTCACGGTACCCGAGGCTCCGGACTCGACGCTCAGCCGCCTGGATCAGGATCTATCGCGGAACCTGACCGGTTTTCTGCAGGACCACATCGTGGCCCTGGAGCGGGAAATGGGCGAGATGGAGAAGGATTTCCAGGATCCCCGCGTGCCCGAAAAGCCCATTTTTGTATCGGAACAGGCGCAGTTCCTTCTGGACAAGCTGGTCTCCCAGTCCGTCCATACGGCCTCGCCCAGTTTCGTGGGGCACATGACCTCGGCCCTGCCGTACTTCATGCTGCCGCTTTCAAAAATCATGATCGCGCTCAACCAGAACCTGGTTAAGACCGAGACCTCCAAGGCATTCACGCCTCTGGAGCGCCAGGTTCTGGGCATGCTGCACCACCTGGTCTACGGCTATGAGGAGGCCTGGTACCGTGAGTGGATGCACGACCCCCACCACGCGCTGGGCGCCATGTGCTCGGGCGGCACCATCGCCAACCTCACGGCGCTGTGGGTGGCCCGCAACCAGGCTTTCCCAGCCGAGGGCGGATTCCGGGGCGTGCACCGCGAAGGCCTCTTCCGGGCCCTGCGCTTCTACGGCTATGAAGGCGCCGCCATTCTGGTTTCACAGCGCGGCCATTATTCGCTTGCCAAGGCAGCGGACGTCCTTGGTATTGGCCGGGATAACCTGATCCCGGTGGCCACGGATGCCGACAACCGCATTGATCCGGATGCACTGCGCGACCGCTGCCTGCAGCTGCAGCGACAGAAGACCAAGGTGCTTTCAATCGTCGGCATCGCTGGGACCACGGAGACAGGCCATGTGGACCCTCTGGAGACCCTGGCGGATATCGCCCGCGAGTTTGGCGCCCACTTCCACGTGGACGCGGCCTGGGGTGGCCCCACCCTGTTCTCGCGCCAGCACCGGCACCGGCTCAAGGGGGTCGATAAGGCGGACTCCGTGACCATCGACGCGCACAAGCAGCTCTATACCCCCCAGGGCGCGGGCATGGTGCTGTTCCGTAACCCGGCATCGGTGAGCGTGATCGAACACCACGCCCAGTACATCATCCGCAAGGGCTCCAAGGATCTGGGGCGTACAACACTGGAAGGCTCACGCCCCGGCATGGCCATGCTGATCCACTCCGGGCTGCGCATCATCGGGCGGGAGGGCTACGAGATCCTGATCGACCAGGGCATCGACAAGGCCCGTACCTTTGCGGGCATGATCCGTGAGCACGGTGATTTCGAGCTGATCACCGACCCCGAACTCAACATCCTGACCTACCGCTACGCGCCAACCCGGACCCAGGAGGCGTTAGGCTGGGCCGACGAGGCAACAGCGGAACGCATCAACGCCAGCCTCAACCGCATCACCCGCTTCATCCAGAAGACCCAGCGCGAGCGCGGCAAGTCCTTTGTCTCGCGGACCCAGCTGGAGCCGGCCCAGCACAACCACTACCCCTGTGTGGTCTTCCGGGTGGTTCTGGCCAACCCGCTGACCACCCACGACATCCTGGGCAACATCCTGGAGGAACAGGCCGACATTGCCCGGGAAGAACGCATTGCAGGGGAGCGCCGTGCGCTGGAGTCCGCCGTGGCGTCAGTTCTGGAAGGCAATGAGCAGGCAGCTCAATAGAGCGCCTGTTCCTCCTCAAGCACTTCGTTGATCACATCCAGGAAGATCTCGTCCGCCTCGCTGTAATTCTCCGGAATGCGCACGATGGTCTGGGCGCTGATCTCCGAGGCAATGCGGTCGCGTGCGTCACGCTCGTTGCGATGCTCGCGAGCGATCTCCATACAGCGCGCGGCAACCGTCGGCTCGCTCAGAACCTTGCGGATGAAGCCCCGGAGCTCATCAATGATTTTCTGCTGGCGGCTTTCAGTCGGCGTTGTCATCAATCTCTCCTGCCTTAAGAGGCGATTACTGAAGGGTCAGTGCACCCCAGTATAGCAATGCTATCAGACGAAGATGCCGCGCAGCGTGAAGTAGAACATGGCAGCCAGGAGCCCGGATGCCGGAACGGTAATCACCCAGGCAGCCACGATCTTGAGCATCAGCTGACGCTTGACCATCTCTTCCTGATAGATCTTTTTCAGCCGCTTGCGCTCCTTTTTCTTCAAGCGCACTTCCGTCTGCTTCTGTTTCGCCTGGCGGATCATGGCCTCCATTTCCTCAACAGAGGCACGGCGGAAATCGTCCAGGAAGGCCTGCAGCTGGTCGCGGTCCTCCCCCTTGTGGTGTTCAAGGATGCTGTGCAGGCGGCTGGCGTAGTTGGTCTTGAGTGATTCCCGCAGAAAGCCCACGCCGAACACCGCTCCCAGCGCGATGTGGGTGGAGCTGACCGGCAGCCCCAGCTGGGACGCCAGGATCACGGTGATCGCCGCCGCCAGCGCGATGCAGTACGCCCGGGTCTTGTCCAGTTCCGTGATCTCACTGCCCACCGTCCGGATCAACCTTGGCCCGTACAGCGCCAGCCCCACGGCCAGCCCGAGCGCTCCCAGCAACAACACCCACAGCGGGATGGGGGCCTCGCCGGCGATGCTGCCAGCGGTAATGGCCTCATTGATGGCCGCCACCGGGCCAATGGCATTGGCCACATCGTTGGCACCGTGAGCGAATGACAGCAGCGCT
The DNA here is from genome assembly GCF_056783195.1 of Salicola sp. AFF1. Taxonomy (NCBI): domain Bacteria; kingdom Pseudomonadati; phylum Pseudomonadota; class Gammaproteobacteria; order Oceanospirillales; family Halomonadaceae; genus Salicola; species Salicola sp. AFF1. The sequence continues at coordinate 38,949 of NZ_JBXAYL010000023.1, read as the reverse complement.
GCTGCAAAAATCAGCGGCATGGTGAAAAGGCCGTTGACCCCTTCCGCACTGTTGGACATGGTCGCGGCCTGGCTCGCAATCCGGCTCCGCACCACCATGAAGGTAACAGCCGCGATCACCAGCCCCACGCCACTGGCCTCCAGGAAACTGGCCTTCCACAGCTCCGGCAGCCCCTTGACGATCAGGTAAGTGACAAACGCCCAGGCCATGATCGCAATCAGCCAGGGCACCACCTTCCGGGCCGCCATCACCCGATCCGGCTGGTAGAGCACGCTCACTTTGATCAGATAGAGAAAGGCAGCGGAAATCAAACCACCCAGAACCGGGGAAATGACCCAGGAGGCCACGATGCTGCCCATCACGCCCCAATTGGCAATAGCGAGCCCACCGGCCGCCATTCCGGCGCCGAGCACCCCGCCCACTATGGAGTGCGTGGTGGAAACCGGTGCCCCCAGTATTGTTGCCAGGTTGAGCCACATGGCGCCCGCCAGGACGGCGCCCGTCATCAGCCAGATGAAGTTGCGGGGGTCCCCCACCATCTGCGGGTTGATGATGCCGCCCTTGATGGTGCTGATCACTTCACCGCCGGCAATCAGGGCACCCGCCGCCTCGAAGATGGCAGCGATGATGACCGCTCCGGTCATCGTCAACGCCCCGGAGCCCACCGAGGGCCCAACGTTGTTCGCCACGTCGTTCGCCCCGATGTTCATGGCCATATAGCCGCCAAAGAGGGCGGCGACCAATAACAGCGGGGATCCGGGAACGGTCAGGCCACCGAAATGCATGAAAGCCCAGATCAGGAGCAGGAAGAGCGCGCCCACACCCAGTCGGAAAAGGCGGGCAGCGGATGCATCGGAGGCAAGGTAATCGAGCGATGCGGACTCGGGAGCGGCTGGCTGGTTCATGAGTCACCGTTTGTGAGGTCGGACTGATGATGGCAGTCGCACTATAATGGACACTGTCACAAAAATGAAAGGTCTGTCACCGCAGCAGCGGTTCCACTGCCCCCAGGGCTCGCAAGGTGACGCTGGCACGCCTTGAGGGCACGGGAAGGAGACGTCAGCTTCGCTGGCGGACCAGGGCTTCCTGGGCCACGGAGGCCACCAGCTCACCGGCACGGTTGAATAGCGTGCCGCGGTTCATGCCCCGCCCTGACGAGGCGCTGGGGCTGTCCATGTTATACAGCAGCCAATCATCCAGCTGCAGGGGCCGATGGAACCAGATGGCATGGTCAAGGCTGGCAACCTGCATCCCGGGCGTGGAAAACCCAACTCCGTGGGGACGCATGGACGTGGCAAGCAGCCCGAAATCCGAGGCATAGGCCAGAATGGCCCGGTGCAGCACAGGGTCGTCCGGCAACGGGCCGCGGGCGCGGAACCAGCTCTGGCGGTAGGGATCCCCGGGCTCCGGATTGATGGGGTCCGTTGGATCGACCGGGCGTATATCGATCGCCCGCTCCTTCATCATCTGCTCACGCCGCTCTTCAGGGATCAGATGCCGCACCTGCTCACGCAGCGCCTGCTCGGAGGTGAGGCCTTCCGGCTCCGGTGCGGAAGGGGCTTCAAGCTGATGTTCAAAGCCTTCCTCGGAAGCCTGGAACGAGACCATGGCCGTCAGGATCTCGCGCTCATCCTGGCGCGCAATGACGCGCCTGACGGTGAACGAGCCCCCGTCACGCACGCGCTGGACCTCATAATCAATGCCCCGATGCGGATTGCCCGGGCGCAGGAAGTAAGCATGCATGGAATGCGCCAGCCGCCCCTCAACCGTACGGCTGGTGGCCATCAGGCCCTGGCCGAGCACCTGCCCGCCGAAAACATTGGGAAAACCAAGATCATCGCTTTCACCACTGAAATGGTCATCACCCAGCGGTGCCACGTCCAGCAACCCGACCAGCTTGCGCGTTACCTCTTCCATCACTCCGGCTCCCATCCTCACGCCGGCAGGATCGCCGGCACCTGTTTTGACAGCGACTGCTTCTCGGTGGCGCAGTCGCCGGTTAACGCGAACCCGAGCAGTTCACCCTCGTTCGAGCGGAAAAGGAGCCGCAGGCTGCGACCCTCGCCCTCTACATGCCACTCACCCTGGGCATCGGCCGGCGGCGGGCACACCGCCACGGGGCACGCCGGCGTTTTCACCGTAACCGGCATGCTGGCGTAGTGCACGGGCGTGGGCTCGCCGGTGAGCGTCTTGGCCAGCGAGCGGGCCGCCGCCATCAGGGGCATGACGTAGGGCAGCACATGCCCGCACACCTCGGCACAGTCGCCCAGGGCATAGACACTGGGGGCGCTGGTCTCCAGATACTGGTTTACCTGGATACCACGACCGCACACCAGACCGGCGGCCTGTGCCAGTTCGGTGCGCGGCTTCAGTCCCACCGCGGCCAGACCGAGATCCGCCTCAATCACCTGGCCGTCATCCAGGGTGATGCTGACCCCTTCGGGGGTACGATGCACCGCCGCCGCGCTGCGTTCCAGATGGAACCGCACCCCGGCCGCCTCCAGCCCGGCCCGTACAGCCCCGGACGCGGCTTCCGGAAGCAGGCCGGGCAGTACCCGGGCATCCGGGGCGATCACATCCACGTCATAGCCGCCATTGATCAGGTCATTGGCGAACTCACAGCCAATCAACCCGGCACCCAGGATCACCACATGACCAGCGTTGGCTGCCGCCTCACGGAAGCGTCCGTAGTCCGTTAGATCGTTCACCTGATGGAGCGCTTCGAGACCATCCCCTGCCAGTGGAACCCGGATCGGGTCCGCGCCCCAGGCCAGGACCAGGCGACCAAAATCAACAGGGCCGGCATCCGTCTGGATCCGCCCCGCCTCCGGATCAATGGACTCAACATGGGTGCGGGTCAGTATGCGGGCATCAAGCGCTTGAGCCTGCGCCTCGGCATCCGCCTGCGCCAGTTCGTCCGCGGCCTTGCCCTTGGCGAAGCCGTTGGAGAGCATGGGCTTGGAGTAGCTGCGGCCATCGTCGGCAGTGACCAGCACCAACGGTGTTTCCGTATCCAGCTTGCGCAGTTCACGGGCCAGGGTATAGCCCGACAGACCGGTTCCGATGATGACAATGGGCAGGGACTGTTTCTGGGTCATGGGCGGGGCTCAGTCGATTTCAACCATCTCAAAGTCTTCCTTGCCCACACCACAGTCCGGGCAGGTCCAATCCTCGGGCACATCCTCCCAGCGGGTGCCCGGCTCAATGCCATCCTCAGGCCAGCCTTCCGCCTCGTCGTAGATGAATCCACAGACTATGCACTGCCACTTTTTCATGGCCTACTCCTTAACGAATGACAAAAACGTGGAGCGCATTCTAACCAAATACCTCCTCCGGATTACACCCGACAGTGTCAGAATCGGGACAATCCGGTGCCGTGGCGTTATACTTCGGCTTTTAAAGCCACCCATGCCGTGGAGAGCACGACCCGTCATGTCCCGGAACACAGCGGCAATGCAGCAGATCTACGACGAGTCTGACTGCATCTACACAGAATCCCAGGTGAATGAAGCGCTGAACCGGCTCGCCGGTGAGGTCACCACCGCCATCGGTGACCGCGACCCATTGATCCTCTGCATCATGAATGGCGGGCTGGTGGTCGCCGGGCAGCTACTGCCGCGACTGACCTTCCCCCTGCAGCTGGACTACGCCCAGCTCTCCCGGTACCGGGGCAATACCACCGGTGGCGACCTGGAATGGAAGGTCCACCCGCAGACGCGGCTGAGCGGGCACTCCATATTGATTGTGGACGACATCCTCGACGAGGGCGACACCATGGCCGCACTGGCCGATGCCTGCCGCACCGAGGGCGCCGAGCAGGTCTGGACGCTGGCACTGGTGGAAAAGCACCACGAGCGCAAGAGCCAGCCGGCCTTCGAGGCGGATTTCATTGGCCTGGAAACGCCGGACCGCTACCTGTTCGGCTATGGCATGGACTACCAGGGCTACTGGCGCAACGCGCCCGGGATCTACGCGGTCCGGGGCCTGTAATCCCATGGAGGAGCCCATCCGGGGCTTCCGCGAACGCCCCTGGCACTCGCTGCCGCGCCACCAGCGCCGTGTGGTCCGCCACCGCGGCTCATTAACGCGGCTGTTGCGCGCCTTCACACGCAATGATTTCCGGGTGCGTGTGCTGAGGGAGGGGTACCAGGTGCCACAACCGGATGAAGCCATGGCACTCGGGCTGCCGCCCCGCCAGCGGGCCTGGGTACGGGAAGTCCGGCTGCTCGGCGACGGTAAGCCGTGGGTGCAGGCACGCACCGTGATCCCGCTCCACTGCCTCAAGGGCGCCAATCAGCGACTGCGTCACCTCGGCAACCGCCCCCTGGGGTCCGCTCTTTTCGGGCAACAACCCTGGCACCGGGAGGCATTCACCTGTGGCCAGACGGCCCCGCACCAGCCTTCCGGCCCACACCCGGCGCGGCGCTCGCGTTTCCGGCGCGGTCGATGTACCCTGCTGGTCACGGAGTGCTTCCTGCCCCTTTTGTGGGACGATCTCAGGGACCAGGCCGTGCGCCGCCACCCAACCCACGGGGACAGCCTCCGGCCACTCTAAGTCACGAGCCGCAACGGACAGGGAACCATGACGACGACACGCCTTCAGCCCGCACTGGCACGGGTGCGTGAGCGCCTTCCGGATTTCATACAACTGATGCGGATCAACCGGCCCATTGGCAGCCTGCTGCTGCTCTGGCCCACCTGGTGGGCCCTGTGGCTGGCTGCCGAGGGCGTCCCGAGCCTGACCAACCTGGTGGTTTTCACCCTCGGCGTTTTTTTCATGCGCGCCGCCGGCTGTGTCATCAATGACTACGCCGACCGCGATTTCGACGGCCATGTAAAGCGAACCCGTGAACGCCCCCTCGCCACTGGTCGTGTGCGCCCGGGCGAAGCCCTCGCCCTGTTCCTGGGGCTGTGCCTGGTGTCGTTCCTGATGGTGGTGCTGTTCACCAACCAGCTGACGCTCTGGCTGTCGTTTGGGGGCGTGGCACTGGCGTTTGTGTACCCCTTCATGAAGCGCTACACCCACCTGCCCCAGGTGGTTCTGGGGGCGGCCTTCTCCTGGGCCATTCCCATGGCCTGGGCCGCGGAGGCCGGCGAGGTCACCCGCATTGCCTGGCTGCTGTACATCGCCAACCTGGTCTGGACCGTGGCCTACGACACCCTTTACGCCATGGTGGACCGTGACGACGACCTGAAGGTCGGCATCAAGTCCACGGCCGTGCTTTTCGGGGATATGGACCGGGCCGCGGTGGGCGTTCTACAGGCAACCGCCCTCCTGACCCTGTTGCTGGTTGGACTGCAGACCGAGCTGGGCGTGTTGTTCATTCTGGGCGTCATTGCCATGGGCGGGCTTTTTGGTTACCAGCAGTGGCTGGCCCAAACGCGGGACCGACAGCGCTGCTTCCAGGCCTTCCTGAACAACAACTGGGCCGGGTTTGCGGTGTTCCTGGGGCTTGCACTGGATCTGGCGCTGTCATGAAACTGTCATACAGGCACGGTGTAATGGCGTGGTAACCCAACCGAAAGACGTGACTTCCATGGCTGAGAAAACCGTCCTGATTGTTGATGACGAGCCCTCCATCCGCGAAATGATCGCGGTGGCACTGGAGATGGCCGGCTATCACTACATTGAGGCCGGGGATGCCCGTCAGGCGCACAGCCTGATCGTGGACGAGCGACCGGACCTGATCATCCTGGACTGGATGCTGCCCGGAACCTCGGGCATTGACCTGGCCCGGCGCCTCAAGCGCGATGAAGGCACCGCGGAAGTGCCCATCATCATGCTGACGGCGAAAACAGAGGAGGATAACCGGGTACAGGGCCTGGAAGTAGGCGCGGACGACTACATCACCAAACCCTTCTCTCCCCGGGAGATGGTCGCCCGTCTCAAGGCCGTGCTCCGGCGTTCGACACCACCGGGCATGGACACACCGGTGGAGATTGGCGGCATCCATCTGGACCCAGCCGGCCACTGGGTGAGCGTCAACGGTGAGCCCGTCAATATCGGCCCTACCGAGTACCGCTTGCTCCAGTTCTTCATGACCCATCCGGACCGGGTCTATACCCGGGAGCAGCTCCTGGACCAGGTCTGGGGCGCGGGGATCTATGTGGAGGAACGCACCGTGGACGTCCACATACGCCGGCTCCGCAAGGTCCTGGGCGAGGAACACGGCAAGCTCGTGCAGACGGTCCGGGGTGCCGGTTACCGCTTTTCCGCGCGCCAGCAGTGATTCAACAGGGACGCGATGAGTACAGGCCTGAAACAGCACCTCCGCCGACTGACTCTGCTGCTCCTGGCGGCCCTGGTGGTGGGTTGGCTGCTGGGCTGGCCCGCCCTGCTGCTGGCCGTGACGCTGGCCTGCTACACGGGGTGGACGTTGCGCCAGCTGGCCCGCCTCCACCTGTGGCTCAAGCGCAGTAGCCGCGAAGCCGAGCCGCCCGAGGCGCCGGGCCTGTGGGGCGAGGTGATGGACGACATCTACCGTCTCCAGAGACGCCACCTGGGCGCGAGGGACCGGCTCCAGAGCATGATCAACCGCGTCCGGGAATCCACCAACGCCCTGCGGGACGGCGTTGTCATGACCGACGCGGCCGGCTCCATGGAGTGGTGGAACCAGGCCGCCGAACACCTCTGTGGTTTCGACAGCACGCGCGACCAGGGGGAATACATCCACAACCTGATCCGCACCCCGGAGTTCCGGAACTATTTCGAGGCCAAGGCGTACGCGGAGCCCCTGGAAATCGAGTCCCCTGCGCGCCCACGCACCCGGCTCCAGATTGAAATCAACCTTTTCGGCGAGGACGACCGGCTCATCACCATCAAGGATGTGACCCGCCTCTACCAGCTCGAAAAAATGCGGCGGGATTTTGTCAGCAACGTCTCCCATGAAATGCGCACGCCGCTGACGGTGCTCAACGGGTACCTGGAAACCCTGGCGGAACAGAGCGACCGCATGCCCACGGGCTGGCAGCGCCCGATGGAGGCCATGCGCCACCAGGCCAGCCGCATGGAGGCGTTGATCACGGATCTTCTCCTGCTGTCACGGCTGGAAACCAGTGCGCACAACACCAGTGACATGGAATGCGTGCCGGCGGACCTGCTGCGCCAGATCCAGAAGGACGCCATGGCCCTGAGTGGCGACCAGGGGCACGAGATCGAGCTGCGCATCAGTGACAACCGCAGCATCCACGGCGATGCGGAACAACTGCGCAGCGCCTTTTCGAACATCATCTTCAATGCCGTGAAATACACCCCGGGCGGCGGCCACATTTACGTGGATTACAGCACCAATGACGAAACCATCACCCTCAGCGTTACGGACGACGGGCCAGGCATTGATCCGGAGCACATCCCCCGGCTCACGGAACGCTTCTACCGCGCCGACCCCAGCCGCAGCAAGGAAACCGGGGGCACCGGGCTGGGCCTGGCGATCGTCAAGCACATCCTCTACAACCATGATGGCTACCTGACCATCGACAGCACCCCGGGACGCGGCAGCACCTTCCGGTGCCACCTGCCTGCCAGCCGCATCATCCCTGAAAACGGGCAATGAAGTGGCTCAGATCCGCCAGTTTCTGGGGATCGTCATCCACAAACCGCACCACGATCTGGACGAACTTGGTGTCCGGGTTCTTTTCCTGGGCCTGCAGCTGGTAGACGTAGCCGTTCAGGCGCGCCATCTTCTCGCCCAGATCCATATCCACCACCGCCTGCTCCAGAATGCCCGGCAACTGGTCACCGCTTTTGGCGCTCACCCGCACCTCATTCAGGGTCACCGCCCTTAGCACGCCCCTCAAGGCCGCCTCCGAGAAGCGCAGGTCCACCATGGTGGGCTCCTTACCCCGGGGTTTCGCCACCGCCTTTCCGGACGCGGCTTCCGTGGCCTGGGCTGGTTCGGCCGGGGTCTCACTGGCCTGAGCCGGTGCGTCTTTCGGCGTTTTCTGCGCCTTCCCGCCTCCGGTCAACAGGTCGGCGGACTGGCGGAACGCATCCGTTGACCCTCCCGAGCTGGGATCCGGCTCACCAAGCTGGTTGCCGAGCACCTTCCTGACCTTCTTGCCCAGGGATTCCGGACTGAAAGGCTTGCCGAGATAGTCGGTGACGCCTTCGCGGATGGCCTCCACGACATGCTCCTTGTCCCCCCGGCTGGTCACCATCACAAAGGGGGTGCCACTGTACTGGTTGTGTCCCCGTGCCCACTGCAGCAGTTCCAGCCCGGAGACTTCGGGCATTTCCCAATCACACAGGATCAAATCAAACCGTTCACGCCCCATCAGCGTCTGCGCCTTGCGGCCATCCGCTGCTTCATGGAGTTCAATGGACGGGAACTGGGAGCGCATGGTCCGCCTCACCAGGTCCCTGACGAAGCTGGCATCATCCACCACCAGAGCCTTGAGTCTACTCATCACAGGTATTCCGACATCGGTTTTCAGGAATGCCTTCACTATAGACCCGAATGGCCGGTACTGCCCGCTGTCCTCTTGCGTCAGCATTTGGCCATAGCGCGTGTAAGAGATTTCCTACACCAGTGTAGGAGATTGTTGTTCTGTTACGTCGGCGACAACCTAGAAGCGCCCCCAATAACGCCTAGAAACCTGATTCAAAACGGCATTAATTGCAGGCAATGTCAAGAAACGTCATTCCAGCGGTATTGACCGGCGCACCATCTGCTTTTGGCTTGCTATTGTTTCTCCTGTCAGCGGACGACAGGGAAAGGACACCACACGGATGGTTTCTTCAGAGGATCTCAAGGGAAGCAGGGAATAAAAGGATGTAATGCTTAAGGGATGTCGAACAACAAAGCGGGCTCGGACGCCAGCGGGCCAGGGAAGGCCGAGGATCACCACAGGGCGGTGGTAACCGGGCAGGACGCCCACCGCTTTCCCCCGGAGAGCGTTTCGCCAGCTATGAGGGATGGCCTACCGGTCATCCCTTTTTTTATGCCTCACCAGCCGCTGCAATCCCAGGGGCCCAATAGAGCCGTACCCGATTGAACTCCTCGAACTCGTTAAGATCCGGCCAGGTGCGCCCTTCGACGGTCGTGATCAGCCGGTAATCCTCATTACCCAGATGGCGCAGGCGCGAGTCGGCCATCAGCACCGCGTCCGCCCCGAACTGGAAATCCCGGAGCATGGGCCGGTTTTCCGGATCATAGAGCACATCCGCCGCCAACAGGACCTCCGCCCGGGCCGCCTCACGCCAGTCCTCAACCACGGTCACCGTCACCCCGTTGTGCTGGGCGTTGAGCGTTGTGGCCGCCAGCGCGTCCGGATCAATGTCCGCCGCGATGACCTCACGCGCTCCCGCCATCGCCGCCGCAATCGCGACAATTCCGCAACCGGCCCCGAAATCCAGGACACGCCGCCCGGCAACCCGCTCCGGGTTATCCAGAAGCCACTGCGCCATCACCTGCCCGCTGGCCCAGCAGAAGGACCAGTAGGCCGGCTCGGCCACCACTGACTGGGCCTCCTCGTGACTGAGTGGGCCCTCCAGGCAGGCGGGGTCGAACAGGCAGAGCTCAATACGGGGACAGCCGGCGGGCCGGCTCCAGCAGGTGCGAGCACGCGGCAGGCTGCGCCGCAGAAGGGTGTCAAGATGATCCTGTGTCATGGCGGCGCCATACTAGCCGGCCCGCCGGGTAGCGTAAAGCGCGGGCAGCTGGGTTAGACTGTGCATTCACTGCAATAACGGGATCAGAACCGTGGCTTCCGACCTGCCGCTTACCGATGACTATGCCGGGCTTCTGCGCGAGGGCCGCCCCCTGCTGGACGTGCGCGCGCCCGTGGAGTGCGCGGAAAGCACCCTGCCCGATGCACACAACCTGCCCCTGATGAACGACGCTGAACGCGAACAGGTGGGCATCCGCTATAAGGAGGCCGGCCAGAGCGCGGCCATTGAGCTCGGCCACCAGCTGGTCAGCGGTGATGTGCGTGAGGCGCGCGTTGCCCAATGGGTGGATTTCGTGAACCATCATCCCCAGGCCCGGCTGTACTGCTCCCGGGGCGGATTGCGCTCACGGATTGTGCAGCAATGGCTGCAGGAGGCCGGAGTCACGATTCCCCGGGTCGAGGGCGGTTACAAGTCGCTGCGGCGCTTTGTGCTGGATGAGCTGATCGAACGGCGGATCCCGGAGCTGCCGCTGCTGGTGGTCGCCGGCCGCACCGGCACCGGCAAGACGCGACTGCTCCACCAGCTCCCCAACCCGGTGGACCTGGAAGGACTGGCCGCGCACCGCGGCTCCAGCTTCGGGCGCACGCTAACGCCCCAGCCCACCCAGGCCACCTTCGAGAACGCGGTGGCTGCGAGGCTGTACCAGGCCCATGCCCGGGGCGGCCCCATCCATGTTGAAGACGAAGGGCGCCTGATCGGCCGGCGGGTCCTGCCCCGCCCCCTCCAGAGGCGACTCGGCGAATCGCCCCGGATCGTGCTGGAGCAGAGCCAGGAGACGCGGGTTGAGAACATCCTTGAGGACTATGTCATCGACATGAGCCAGGCCTTCATGGCCCGCGACGGGGCAGAATCCGGCTTTGAGGCCTTCCGTGGTTTCCTGCTCGATGCCCTGGCCCGTATCCGTAAGCGCCTGGGCGGGCTGCGACACCAGCAGCTCGAAACCGTGATGCAGGAAGCCCTGACGCAACAGTGGCAGACCGGGGAGCTGGACCGGCATCGTGACTGGATCCGGACCCTGCTGACGGACTATTACGACCCCATGTACGACTACCAGCTCAGCCAGCGCGATGGCCGTGTCCTGAAACAGGGCGGTTTTCAGGAACTGGTTGAGTGGTCCCTGGAAACGTCGCCTCAATACCTCACCGAACAAGCAGCCAAAAGGAGCGCCTGAATGGAAGCCATGATCCCGGACGCAGAACAGCTTTCCCAGCTCACCTCCATGGCCGCGGGCATGGCCATGAACTACCTGCCACAGGTTTTCCTGGCCCTGGTCACACTGGTTATTGGGCTATGGCTGATCAACCGGTTTGTGGCGTCCATCGACAAGAAGCTGACCGCGAAGGATCCAACCCTGGGCCGCTTCGTGTCCGGACTGACGTCCGTTATCCTGAAGATCGTGCTGCTGATTTCCGTCGCCACCATGGTCGGAATCGCCACGACCTCCTTCATCGCGGTCCTTGGTGCCGCGGGCCTGGCGGTGGGCCTGGCCCTTCAGGGCAGCCTTGCGAACTTCGCTGGCGGTGTCCTCATCCTGATCTTCAAGCCGTTCAAGGTGGGCCACATCATTGAGGCTCAGGGCTTTCTGGGCACGGTGAAGGAAATCCAGATTCTGTACACCGTTCTGGACACCTTCGACAACCGCCAGGTGGTGATTCCCAATGCGTCCCTCTCCAACGCCAGCCTCACCAACTACAGCGCCTACAAACACCGGCGCCTGGATATGAGCATTGGCATCCACTATGGCGATGACATCCAGAAGGCCCGCGACATCATCCAGAAAACCCTGGCCACGGACGAGCGGATTCTCCAGGACCCGGAACCCATGATCGTTGTGGGTGAGCTGGGCGACAGCTCGGTCAACCTCAAGGTCCGTTTCTGGGCCCATGGCGATGACCTCTGGTTCTGCTACTGGCACATGCTTGAGCGGATCAAGGATGCCTTCGACGACGGTGGCATCACCATTCCCTACCCGCAACGCGACCTGCATCACCATCAGAGCGCCGGCTAAAGGTACAAAATGTAACCGTTTTGCGGCACACCCACTGGCAGGGCTGGGCTAATGTGACGGTATGGATCCCCGGATCCATGGGTCTCAGCCCTTTGCCAGTCGAGGTGTTGCCATGCCCGTAAAGACCCTGATTGAACACCTGAACGCCCATGGCGCAGGCTACCAGTGCCTGAGCCATCCCCCCGGCTTTACCGCCCGCTCCCTTGCCCATCACTGCAACGTGCCCAATGATCAGGTGGCGAAGACCGTCATCATTGAGCTCGACGGCCGTATGGCCATGCTGGTGATGCCAGCCAGCTTCCGGATCCGCTGGGACCGGATCATGGAGGTTCTTGATACGGACTTCGTGGCCCTGGCGGACGAAGAGGATTTCACGGACCGGTTCCCGGATTGTGAGGTCGGCGCGATGCCGCCTTTCGGTAATCTCTTCGGTATGGCCACCTACTGCAGCGAAACCCTGGCCGAACAGCCGGAAATCACCTTCGCCGCGGGCAGCCATACCGAGGCCATGCAGATCCGCACCCGGGACTACCTGGATGTGGCCCAGCCGGTGGTCATCAGCCGGGGCTTCATCCGCCCGGGCACGCAACGCCCCGGCTGGCTCAGCGGAGGCCCTCGCAAGGCCGGTTAGTCCCCCTGTCTTCGCTCGTCACTCTGGCGTAGACTGCGACCATGAGTGAACGCGAGCACGACATCGCCGTGATCGGCGCCGGCATGGTCGGCGCCGCCCTGGCACTGGCCTGCGCGGTCAGGGGCTGGCGAGTCGCCGTGGTCGAGCCCAGTGCCCCCGAGGCCCCCGTTCCCGACAGCGCGCCCGACCTGCGCGTCTCCGCCCTGAGCGCGGGCAGCGAAGCCTGGCTGCGCGAGCTGGGTGCTTGGCCAGCCATGGAAGCAATGCGCATGGCGCCATTCGAACGACTGACGGTGTGGGAGGCCCCCGCCGGGCCCCTGGCCAGCATCCCCGGTGGCCGCCTTCTGGCAAACCATGCCCGGACGGAATTCAATGCCGGCGACCTGGGGCGCGACCACCTGGGCCACATCGTTGAGAACCGCGTAACCCGCTGGGCCCTGTGGCAACGCATGAGCCAGGAAAAGCGCATAACGCGCCTGTCTCCTGCCACAGTGCAAGCCCTGGAGCAAAACGATGACGGAGTCACCCTGACGCTGGACGGCGGGGATACGCTTGATGCGGCGCTGGTCGTGGGCGCGGATGGCGCCAACTCCGTAACGCGGCGCCTGGCCGGCATTGGTACCAGCCGCAGCCAGTACCGCCAGCAGGCCATGGTGATCAACATCCGCCATGCCCTGCCCGTCCAGACCATCACCTGGCAGATGTTCACCCCCCAGGGCCCGAAAGCCTACCTGCCCCTTCCTGAAGCGGAGAACAGTGGCTGGGGATCGCTGGTATGGTATGACCAGCCGGAAACCCTGGATGAACTGATGGGGATGGACGAGGCACAACTGCTGGCCCGGATCCGGCAAACCTTCCCACTGGAGCTGCCCGACCCGAAAGCCGCGCCGGCCCGGGGGCGCTTCCCCATCGCCCGGGAACACGCCCACCAGTACACCCGGAACCGTGTGGCGCTGGTGGGCGATGCAGCCCACACCATCAACCCACTGGCGGGCCAGGGCGTGAATCTCGGCTTTCACGACGCCGCCGCCCTGGCGCGGGCCCTGGGCCCGGCGCTGCCACAGGCCGACCCCGGCGAGGCCGCGAAACTCGCCGGCTACGAGGCGGAACGCCGGCCCCGCAACCGACTGATGATGGACGCCATGGACCTGTTCTATCACCTGTTCAGCAACACGGCGCCACCGCTGCATCTGGCCCGCAACCTGGGACTCGGCCTTGCCGGCCGGGTACCGTTCGCGCGCGAGCGGGTAACGCGCTACGCCATGGGGATTGACGAACACCTGCCCGCGCCCATTGAATCACTGCTGAAACGACTGGCCTGACAAACAAGCGAGGTACCCATGTCCGAAACCATCTTCAGCCGCATCATCAACCGCGAAATCCCAGCGGACATCGTGCACGAAGACGACCAGTGCCTGGCCTTCCGGGACATCAGCCCACAGGCGCCGGTGCATATCCTGATCATCCCGAAAAAGGCGATACCCACCGTCAACGACCTCTCGGAAGAGGACGAACAGACGGTCGGCCACCTGTACACGGTCGCCGCGCGGATTGCGAAGGAGGAAGGAATCGCCGAGGACGGGTTCCGGACGGTAATGAACTGCAATGAACACGGCGGCCAATCCGTGTTTCACATCCACCTGCACCTGCTTGGCGGCAAGGCGATGGGCTGGCCGCCGTTCCCGAACGGCTAAAGCCACGGGGGCGTGATCACCCCCCGCTCCCGGAGTCGCTGCCGTGGACGTCAAGCTCGCGTTCCGTCTCGGAGAGCGGGCGGTGGCGCACGTCCATGCCCCGGACCAGGTAGATGACCTGCTCGGACAGGTTATCCGCGTGGTCGCCGACCCGCTCCAGGGCCCGGAGCGTCCACATCTGGTTCAGGCAACGCCCGATACCGCGCGGGTCCTCCATCATGTGGGTAACCAGCGCCCGGGCGGAACTCTTGTACTCCTCATCCACGGATTCGTCTTCCCGCATCACACCCAATGCACTCCCGGCATCGAAGCGGGCGAACGCATCCAGAGCATCCCGAACCATGGAGCGGACATGGCCACTGATGTTGCGGACCTCCACAAAACGCCGCTGCCCCATGCTGTCGTCCATCTCATCCGCCATGTCCATGGCCAGACGCGCGATCTTCTTGGCCTCGTCCCCAATGCGCTCGAGGTCGGCCACCATCTTCACCACCGACATCACCAGACGCAGGTCGCTGGCTGCGGGCTGGCGCAACGCGATCACCTGGATGGCTTCCTCATCCAGGCGGCGCTCCATATCGTCCACATCGCGGTCGCGATCGCGCACCGCCTGGGCCTTGTCCGCATCATTGGTGACCAGCGCCTCAACGGCCTCGCCGATCTGCTTCTCGACCAAACCACCCATTTCCAGCAACTGGTTCTTAAGCTCGCTCAGCTCCTCATTGAACCGCTGGGAGATATGGCGTGAATAGTTCTCTCGCTCATTGATCATTGTTGTGCCTCTGACAATTCGCCACCCCTATAAAGGATAAGACATATTCTTCCTATTGCCATGATATCAGCGCTCAGCCGGTACCACATCGCAAATGCCACTGAACTGACTATACTGGCGCCCAAAGTCTACTGATTGAAGCATTGGACAACGCCCATGAAAACACAGCCGGACAAACCCCAACCCCGTGGTGAGCTCACGCTGCAACTGGTCACCATGGCCTCCGATACCAACAACAACGGCGACATCTACGCCGGTTGGCTGGTCAACAAGATGGACCTGGCCAGCGCCACCGCCGCCGGCCGACTGGCCCGGGGGCGCACGGCCACTGTGGCCATTGAGGGCATGGAGTTCCTCTCGCCGGTGCGCCTCGGTGCCGAGGTCGCGTTTTACACCCACCTGGAAGACATTGGCAGCAGCTCCATGAAGATCCAGGTGGAGGTCTGGACGCGCGACCAGACCGAACAGCACGCCCGCAAGGTCACGGAAGCCCAGTTCGTGAGCGTGGCGATTGATGAACACGGCCGCATCCGGGAGGTGCCACAGCCGCAACAGAAGTTGTAGCGCCTGCGGTATTCACTCTATCCTGACCATTCCTGTACCCAGACCCGACATGGCCCATGACGATCCCTGACCACTACCGCCGCGGCGCCTGCCCCTCCGCGGGCAACCCCATGAGCAGCGGCGACGGCCTTCTGTCCCGGATCCGCCTGGTCGACGGCCGCCTCACGCCGTCGGCGCTGCGGCATGTGGCCCATCTTGCGGACGAGTACGGCACTGGCCTGATTGAGATCACCGGCAGAGGCAACCTCCAGCTCCGCGGCCTCGATGAGGCCACGGAAGCCGAGGCAACGCGCTCACTGGTGGCCGCCGGGCTGGCAACGGAGCCGGCGGCGGCCGAGGCGGCCCGCAATATCCAGTGCAGCGCGGGCGCCGACCGCGACCCGGGGGCCCTGGACGACCCCGCACCCCTGGCGCGCGCCCTGGACCAACGGATCACCAATGATGAATCCCTCTGGGCGCTGCCCGCCAAGTTCCGCTTTGTGCTCAACGGCGGGGGGCTGACCCATCTGGCCGGTACTGATGGGGATATCCGCGCCGATGCCGTTGCCACGCCGGACGGCCTCCGGTACCGCATGGGGCTGGCCGGCACCGCCTCCACGGCCCATGTCGTGGGCAGCTGTTGCCCGTCGCGGGTCGTCGAGGTACTGGTGACTCTGGCCTGGATGTTTCTGGACGAGCGTCAGCGGCTGATCACCCCGGCACGGCGTATGCGGGCCCTGCTGGAGGCCAATGGCACAACGGCGTTCACGGGCATCAGCTCCCTTGAGCACAACCACGGCACCTTGCCGGCGCCACCACCGGAATCAGGGCCCGGCCCAACACCGGTCGGGACTGTACTGGGCGTTGCCCTGGGATGCCTGAGCACAGCCACGGCGCGGCTCATCGCTGATGAGCTGGAGGCCCTGGGCGAGCCCCTGGGGATTACCCCTCAGCGGCGCTTGATCCTCCCCCATGGGGCCGCTTCCAGCCAGCGCCTGCCGCAGGCCCCGGAACTGATCCATAGCCCGGACGACCCGCGGCTGTCAGCCATCGCCTGTCCGGGAACCCCCGGCTGCGCCTCGGGCACCACCGCCACACGCCAGCACGCGCTGGACTGGGCGGCACAGGTGCCAGAGGTTTTTGATGGCCGCACCCCCATCCATGTCTCCGGCTGCCCCAAGGGCTGCGCCCATCCCGGCAAGGCCCCTGTGGTGCTGGTCGCCCGCGAGGGGCGCTACGACCTGGTGCGCAACGACCACGCGCTGCCCGATGACGAGAGCCACCGGATCGCCACTGGGCTCTTGCCCGAGGAGGTGCCCGCCGCCCTGCGGGCCCTTAACGAATCCCTGGCCTGAGCCTGAGGGACCGTCTCAGGTGTCCCGGAACAGGCGGTGATGCGCCGGATCGTAGAGCGCACTGTTGCAGAAATCCGTCTCCCCCAGTGCGGGCCCCACCAGGATCAACGCCGAGCGTTTCTCCGGGATGCGCTCCAGGTCGTCCGCAAGCCGCCCCAGTGGCGCCCGCAGCACCTCCTCGTCCGGACGGCTCGCGCGGAAGACCACGGCCGCCGGACAGGTTGCGCCATAAAACGGGATCAGCCGGTCCAGCACCGAATCCAGCGTATGCAGTGACAGATGGATGGAGAGCGTGGTGCCGGTGGCGGCGTAAGCCTCCAGTGTCTCGCCTTCCGGCATGGAGGAGGCACGCCCCTGGGTGCGCGTGAGCACCAGGCTCTGGGCAACACCGGGCAGCGTCAGCTCCTGGCCCAGCACGGCTGCTGCCGCGGAAAACGCGGGGACCCCGGGCGTCAGCTCGTAGGCGATCCCCAGCTCCCTGAGCTGGCGCAGCTGCTCCGCCACCGCCGAATAGATGGCCAGATCCCCTGAATGCAGGCGTGCCACGTCCATGCCCTGCTCATCGGCCTCCTGAATGGTGGCGATGATGTCGCTCAAGGCCATGGAGGCGGTATTCACCAGCCGCGCATCCGCCGGCGCGTGCGCGAGCACTTCCTCAGGGATGATGGAGCCGGCATAGAGGCAGACCGGGCAGGCGGCAATACGGTCCCGCGCCCGCAGCGTGATCAGATCCGGGGCGCCGGGGCCGGCGCCAATAAAGTGTACTGTCATTGCGTTTCTTCCCCTGCTTGTTCGGGTTTTGTGGCGGCCCAGAGGGTGATGGGTCGATCCGAGGTCCAGCCGTTGAAACGGCCCAATGGTTCCGTGCGGTCCACGGACAGGCGGGTCAACTGCCCCCCGTACCGCCGCTGGGCGGCCACCAGTGCCGCCTCCCCTTCAACCGTCACCGCCGTTGCCACACAGCGCCCGCCCGCTCGCAGGGCGGACCAGGCGCCCTTGATCACGCCCTCGCCGCTGGCACCGCCACCGATGAACACGGCGTCCGGGGTCGCGAGCTCAGGCATCACCTCAACCGTATCCCCTTCCCGCACCGCCAGTTGCCCTACGCCCCGAAGGCGCGCATTGTCGCGGATATTGCGCGCACGCTCGGGTCGCCGCTCCACTGCGGTCGCCTGATTGGCCGGATCCGCCAGCAGCCATTCCACGGCCACGGCCCCGGAACCGGCTCCCAGATCCCATAGGTGCTCCCCGCCACGCGGCGCCAGCCATGCCATCACCACGGCCCGGACCTCGGGCTGGGAAATCTGGCCATCATGGATGAAAGCCTCGCCAGGGCGTCCCGGCACCCGGGCCAGAGGCGATGCCGGCGCTGTATCGCACTCGATGGCCACTGTATTCAGCCGTGCCACCGGATGGGGGAACCCGACCTCGGCGGTTGTTGTAACCAGCCGCTCCCCGGCGCCGCCCAGTGATTCCAGCGCGGTAACGCGGCTCGCGCCATAGCCACTGTCGACCAGGAGCCGGCACACCGTCCCAGGGCTCTGTTCATCATTGCTCAGGACCAACAGCCGCCGCCCGGGCGCGAGCACGGCCCGCAACCGGTCCGGATCCCGCGCCACCAGCGAATGGCAATGCACCGACTGCAGCGCCCAGCCCAGCCGTGCCGCCGCCAGAGAAAAGGCGGAAGGGCCGGGATGACAGTCCATGACCGCCGTAGGGAAGTGGCGGGCAAGGGTGGCGCCAACGCCATACCAGAAGGGGTCACCACTGGCCAGGACACAGACCCGCCGCCCCTGCCACTGCCGGATCCGCTCAATCCCCTCACTGAACGGCGAGGGCCAGGGCTCGCGCTGCTGGCCCGGTACGGGCGGCAGATGCGCCAGATGACGCTCGCCGCCAATCACGACCCCGGCCTGGCTCACCGCTGCCCTGGCCGCCCCGCCCAGGGCATCCCAGCCGGCTTCGGACAGCCCCACAACGCTCAGCCAACGCTGTTCAGGCGTTTCCGGGCAAGACGTGTCTGTGGTGCTCACTGTATAATCGTGTTTCTCATCCATTCCCAACTCCGGCAACTGCCCATGGCCTTTCGCATCCTGATCCTCGGCGGCACCCGCGACGCCATGACACTGGCGGAACAGCTCCTGGACAAGCCGGAGCTGGACCCCACGTATTCACTCGCGGGCCGCACGCGCCGCCCCCTGCCGCCAGCCCTGCCCACCCGCCGGGGCGGCTTCGGCGGCATTGAAGGGCTCAAGCAATGGCTGATGGAGCACGACATCGCGGCCGTGGTGGACGCCACCCACCCCTTCGCCGCCGAGATGTCCCACAACGCCGCCATCGCCTGCCAGGAACTCGACCTGCCCCTGGGCCGGCTGGAACGCGAACCCTGGGCACCCCAATCCGGCGACGACTGGCACCCGGTGGCCGACCTTCATGAAGCGGCCCGCAAGGCCACCGAACTGACCGGCCCGGGCGACACCCTCTGGCTCACCACGGGCCGCACCAGCCTCCCGGCCTTCGAGGGCATCCCCGATCGCCACCTCCTGGTCCGCTGCGTGGACGCCCCGGAGCCGGAACCGTCATTCGATCAATGGACCCTGATCGAAGACCGTGGCCCCTACACGCTTGAAGGCGAGCGCCAGCTCATTGCCAACCACCAGATCGCCGCCCTCATCACCAAGAACTCCGGCGGCCAGGCCGCCCGCCCCAAACTCGACGCCGCCCGCGAAGCCGGCATCCCGGTCATCATCATCGACCGGCCGCCACTCCCACCAGCCACCCACTCCTTTCAGTCTCCGGAAGAAGTCACACAATGGCTGGAACAGGCGCTAAAGGTTATCGAGGCGTATCAGACAGGAGCCGGGGACTCCTGAACGGGAAGCTCTGGAGCCATGGATGGCGGAAGAGCAGCCTACATGGATGTACTCGTGGCGATTCCCGTTCAGGAGTCCCCGGCTCCTGTCATTCGAGGCGTCAAGAATAATCCCGGGGACTGTAAACAAACCAACGATCCCCGTGCCGCACATACCGCCCCCGAGCATTCGCCACAAGAACCACGGTCCGCATATCCACCTCGGCCGGATCCGCCTTCGCCAGCGTCGTCATCCGCACCCACTCATCCGGCCGCCCGATCGCCGCCGCGAACACCACCGGCGTCTCCCCCGGCTGCTCCGCCCGCAGGATCGACAGCGCCTCGCCCAGCTGCCAGGTCCGGCTTGAAGAGCGCGGATTGTAGAAGGCCATGGCAAAATCCGCCCGGGCCGCCAGCTGCAGCCGGTTCGCGATGACCGACCAGGGCTTGAGGTTGTCCGACAGCGAGATGGCACAGAAATCATGGCCCAAGGGCGCACCCACGCGGGCCGCAGCCGCCTGCAGCGCCGACACCCCCGGATGCACCTCAAACTCGATGTCCGCCCACTCAGGGCGGGCCTGGTAATCCAGCACCTCGCACAACGCGGCCGCCATGGCGAAAATCCCGGGATCCCCTCCCGAGACCACCGCCACGCGACGCCCCTGGGCCGCCAGATCCAGCGCCTCAACAGCCCGCTCCAGCTCCTCCCGGTTGTCGGAGGGATGGCACCGGTGGCGCTGCGACGCCAGCCGGTCCAGGTAGGGCTCATAGCCCACCAGATCCGTGGCCTCGTCAATCAGGGCCTGGGTCTCCGGCGTCACCCAATCCGGGCCCGCCGGCCCCACGCCAATCACGTCCAGCCGTTTCATAGCCGCACCCCCGGCCCGGGGATCAGCACCATGGAGAAATAAGGCGCCTTGCCGTCCGGTGCCTCCACCAGCGGCATCACCTGCTCCTCCGGCATACTCGCCTTCTCCACGTACCAGGCCCGGTCCTCAAGCCCCAGGTCCGTGACGATGCGCCGGAGCAGCGGCAGATTGGTGCCCACCTTCATGATCACCGTTGCCCGCTCCGGATCAATGCTGGCCCGCAGGGCCTTTTCATCCATGGTGCCCGGGATGACCCGCAGCTGGTCGTCGCGCATCATCAGCGGGTGCGGCAGTAACGCACCCCCGGCCATCATGGCGCCCACGCCCGGGACCACGGTGCTGTCAAACCGGTCCTTCAGGCGCAGGTAGATGTGCATGAAAGAGCCATAGAAAAAGGCGTCGCCCTCGTTCAGAACCGCCACCGAACGCCCGGCCCTGAGGTGTTGCGCAACCGCCTCCGCGGATTGCTCGAAAAAATCCTCAATCTGCTGACGGTATTCCGGGCTGCCATGGGGGATCTCGTTGGTCACCGGGTAGACCAGGGGCAGCTCCTCATGCTCGGCGGTAATATGGGCGTCGCAGGAGGTCCGCGCTCGCCCCGCACCGCTGCGCTTGCAGAAATAGGCCACCACAGGGCACTCGGCCAGCAGCCGGGCCGCCTTGAGGGTGATCAGTTCCGGATCGCCAGGTCCCGTGCTGATGCCATAGAGGTGGCCGTAGCCATGGGTCCCGGTTTGGGTCGCTGTGTCATTCATGATGGTCATTCCGTTTCGCTGGCCAGGGCGTTGACGGCCGCCGCCGCCATGGCACTGCCGCCACGGCGGCCATGGACTGTGATAAAGGGCAGGTTGGCGGTAGCCGCCAGTGCCTGCTTGCTTTCCGCCGCACCGATGAACCCGACCGGGAAGCCGAGCACCGCGGCAGGGCGTGGCGCCCCATTGGCCAGCCGGTTCAGGAGGTGGAACAGGACCGTGGGGGCATTGCCGATCGCCACCACACTGCCCTCCAGGTGCTCGTTCCAGAAATCCACGGCGGCGGCGCTGCGGGTGTTGCCGATTGCGGCGGCATGGTCTGGCACCCCTTCATCCCGCAGGGTGCAGATAACGTCGTTATGCGCCGGCAACCGTTTGCGGGTCACGCCATGGGCCACCATCTCGCTGTCACAGAGGATGGGCTTGCCCGCCTGAAGGGCGGCTTTGGCCGCCCCAGCCGCGTCCGGGGAAAACGCCAGGTCTTCGATCAGATCCACCATGCCGCAGGCATGGATCAGGCGAACGGCGGTCTTCTCGAGATCCGCCGGCACCGCTGACAGATCCGCCTCGTTGCGGATGGTTGCAAAGGAGGCGCGGTAGATGGCGGCGCCGTCCTTTTCGTAATCATGGAGTTCGTCCATTACATCGTCTCTCTATGTTCAATCGTCATGTCCTGTTCGGGCAGCGATACCTAAATGCTCAAAATGAGGGAATCGGGTAGTGCTTTCCGGGAAGCTCTGGAGCCATGGATGGCGGAAGAGCAGCGTACAGGGATGTATTTACAGCGTTTCCCGGAAAGCACTACCCGATTCGCTCAGGCAACCAACCAACATTCTTGTGTCCACGTTTACCTGACTCATGGCTTGATTCGTACACCTCTTGCCACCAGCCACCATGCGACGCCCCCCGTAATGACCGTCACCACCGGCAGAACCAGAAACGTCCACCCACCTCCGATGGTCCCCTCGTCGAGAAGGCTGTAACGGAAGCCGTCCACGATGTAGACCATGGGGTTGGCCAGGGAGACGGTGTCCCAGGGGGCAGGCAGGCGGTCGATGGGATAGAAAACGCCGCCCAGATAGATCAGCGGCGTCAGCAGGAAGGTGGCGATGACCGAGGTGTCGTCAAAGCTGCGGGCAAAGATGCCATTGAGCAGGCCCGCAAAGGCAAACAGCAGGGCGCTGAGTACCGCCACCATCAGGCCTACCCCCGGGTGCTGGAGCTCGAGCTCCGTCATGGGCAAGGCCACCATCAGAACCAGCGCCCCGGCCATGAGCCCACGCAGCACGCCAGCGGTGGCGAAACCGGCAACGATGAGCCAGGCCGGCATGGGGGCAACCAGCATCTCCTCAATATGGCGCTGGAGGCGGGCCCCGAAGAACGCCAGGGTGGTGTTGTTGTAGGCATTGGTGACCACGGCGAAGAGCACCAACCCGGGCATGAGGTAATCCGCGTAGCGGGCGCCGCCCACCTGGCCAAGGTCGCGCCCCACGAAATGGCCGAAGATCACCATGAAGAGCGTGGCGGTAACCACGGACGGCAGCAGGTTCTGGACCCAGGAACGCAGGAAGCGCCGCACCTGTTTGATGACCAGGCCCTGGTAGGCGTTCCAGAGGATGGCGGCGTTCATGGCGATGCCTCCTCACCCGGTTCGCCGCCTTCGAGCAGGCGCAGGAAGCGGGCTTCCAGGCCCTGGTCGCCGGTGCCGCTGCCAGCGTCGGCGCCAAAAAGGCATTCGGGCGTGTCGTTGGCGATCAGGCGCCCTTCCCGGAGCACGGCAACGGTCTGGCAGAGGTCACGCATTTCCTCAAGGTAGTGACTGCTCATCAACACAGTGGTCCCGCCGGCATTGAGTTGCTGCAGCAGCGACCAGGTGTCGCGGCGGGCTTCCACATCGAGCCCGGCCGTGGGTTCATCGAGGATCAGCAGTTCCGGTTCGTGCACCAGGGCCCGGGCCATCATCAGCCGGCGCTTCATGCCGCCGGACAGGCCCCAGGGCTTGCGTTCGGCGCGCTCCAGCAGACCCACGCGCTCAAGGACCGCCCGGGTACGCTCGCGAGCACGGCGGCGGGGCAGGCCGTAGTACATGGCCTGGGTGGCGATGATCTCGTTGATGGGCTCGAAGCTGTTGAAGTTCACTTCCTGGGGCACCAGCCCCACCCGGCGGCGGGCGGCAACGGGGTCGCGCTCCGGATCGTGGCCGAAGAGCCGCACGGAGCCAGCCTCGATCCGTACAAGCCCGGTCATTAGCCCGATCAGGGTGCTCTTGCCCGCGCCGTTGGGGCCGAGCAGGCCCTGGAAGGCACCGCGTTCGACGCTCAGGTCCACACCGTCCAGCGCCGCCTGCCCCCCTTTGTAGGTCTTGCGCAGTCCCTGGAGTTCAATGGCCGCGCTCATGCCACCCCCTCGGCAAAGCCGATCAGTTCGCCCCGGCGGCTCACGCCGCACACCGTCAGGTGCGGGTTATCAGGGAGGTAGTCACGCATCCGGGCCAGGCCCATGCCCGCCACCCGATCGCCCAGCGGAACGCCTGCCTGCTGGCAGGCTTCCAGTGCCTCGATGCTGGTATTGGCGGTGCGGACCCAGTCAGCCAGTTCCGTGCCGGCACCGGCGGCCAGGGCCTGGTCGGCGATGAAATCAAAATCGATGGCGCAGCGGGCACTGTGGGTATCCGGCTCACCAGCGGCGAACTTGCTGAGCTTGCCAAAGCCACTGGCGAGCGTCACGCGCGGCAACGGGTGCTTTTTCAGATACTTGAGCAGGGCCCCGAACATGTCCCCCATTTCCACAATGGCGCCTTCCTCAAGGCCGAAATGGGAGCGCATGAACGATTCGCTGGTGCCACCGGTGCAACCGGCAATATGGGTGAGGCCATTGGCGCGCGCCACATCCACCGACTGGTGAATGGAGGCGATGAACGCGGAGCAGGAGAAGGGACGCACAATGCCGGTGGTGCCGAGCACCGACAGGCCCCCTTCAATGCCCAGCTTGGGGTTCATGGTATTGCGGGCGATGGCCTCGCCGCCGTCGATGCCCACGGTTACGCGGAAGCCCCCCTCGTAGCCGGCGTCCGAGGCAACCGCTTCCAGGTGCTCCGTGATCAGCCGCCGGGGCACCGGGTTGATGGCGGGCTCGCCCACGGCCACCGGCAAGCCCGAACGGGTCACGGTTCCGACCCCCTCGCCCGCTTGGAACCGCACCCCCGGCTCACCCACCAGCTCCAGGCGGACCCAGAGGCGGGCGCCATGGGTCGCATCCGGGTCATCGCCCGCATCCTTGATCACGCCAGCGGTGGCGCTGGTACCAGTGACATTCAGGTCCTCAATGGTCATGAGCGGCTCCTGGCCACGCGGCAGGCGGATGCGCACGCCACGGTCCTCGGTCCCGGCCAGCAGCGCACGGGCGGTCGCAACCGAGGCCGCGGTGGCGCAGGCTCCCGTTGAGAGGCCCTGACGCAGGGGGCCATTGTGCTCTGGGGTTTCAGGACGCATGGTGGCTTGAGTCGTGGGCGCTTCACCGCCGTGCCGCCCGCACTGACGCGATGGTTTCCCCTGGGCCGGTCTCCGGACTCATGCTGGAACCTGGACCGGTTCGGGCGGATCGCCTTCCCATGATGGTGCCATCACAGTGGCAGGGATGATCCGCGCCCAGCATTCACCGTTGCGGGGGCAGTCCCGGAGTCTCACCGGGTTCCCGTTTCAGCCGGCATCTGAACAAACGCCGGCCACCCAGGGACGAAAGAGGGGTGAATCCTAGAGGATCGGGGCACCCTGGTCAAACCGCCACCAACTCATCCACGGTTTTTGACTTCCGTCACACGATGCCCTAGCCTCCCCAGCGCTTCGGTCAGCGCTCCATAACGAGCGCACGGGAACCCGGTGAGACTCCGGGACTGACGCGCAGCGGTATTGGGGAACGAGGATCACAGGGGGCTACCCCCAGGCACTGTCCAGACCGGATGGGAAGCTGTGATCCAAGGCCTGCGCCCGATTTGGGCGCCCGCCCCTGAGTCCGAAGACCTGCCGAAGCCCGGGCCCCATCAAAGGTGGCCCGGAAGCCGAGCCTTCGCGACTGAGGTATTCGGGCCGCCAACGGACCGGTTGCACCACCGCTGACCCCGCCTGTCGGCCTGCGCCCACGTGAGGGCTCCATCGCTAATGTGCAGTGCATGGAGACCTTGTATGAAACGATTATGCCTACTAGTCACGCTTCTATCCCCAGTATCGGCGCTCGCCGCTGATCACCACATGGCGCTCGATGAGCTGGTGGTTCAAGGGTCTGCCCTTGAGGAAACCCTGCCCTCGGAGTTATCCGACTACGGCGCTGAACTGGAAGTGATCGACAGTGAAGAACTCGACAGGACCGGTGTCAGCGACATTGGCCAGGCTCTTCGGGGTAACGTACCGGGGCTCTACCTGAATCCCAAGACCGGCCGCGGTGATTACGCCAGCATTTCCATCCAGGGCTCGCGTAGCGAGGATGTGCTCTGGCTGGTGGATGGGGTGCGCATCAACAACCGGCTCTTCGGCAGCACCTCGCCACTGGACTCCATCAGCACCCATATGGTCGAGCGCATCGAGATCCTGAAAGGTGGCCAGGGCCTGTTCTACGGCACCCAGGCAGTGGCCGGAGTTGTGAACATTGTCCTGCGTAAGCCCGAAAAGGACTCCGGGGGCAACATCACCGGCGCGCTCGGATCACTGGGCGACCGCCGCCTTGCCGGCCATGTCAGCAATCGCAACGAGTACGGGCGGTGGCTGGTATTTGGCGAACACGACCATTCGGACGGCTACCGCCCCTACCGGGACAGTGAGCTGCTTGAAAGCGCCCGGCGTCAGAAGCGTGGTTTCACCCGCAGCTCCTACGGCGGCCGCTACCTGCTGGATGCGGGCGAAGGTAAGTCATTGAACGCCCTCGTGGTCCGCAACGATGTGGAAGCCGACTTTCCCCGGGGCAACAGCAACTTCAAGGCCGTTAACGACCGCGATGAGAACATTGTTTCCCTGAAATGGGATCATCAGGTGAATGAGCAGAACGGTTATTTCGTCAAAGCCTACTGGCACGACTGGTGGACCGATTACACCCGCCTGAGCATGGACAAGGACGGCACCGTCAACCTCATTAACGATCGGGCCGAATGGGGGTTCGATGACTATGGCGTCAATCTGACCGGTCGCCACACCACGGATGGCGGCTCCCAGCTTCTGGGCGGCGTGGATTACCAGCGCTATCAGGGCGAGGACTATTCGCTGCGCATTGACGGCAAGACTGAGGCCGTTACGGCGGGCTTTGTTCAGTATCGGCCCCACCTGAGTTTCTCGCCCAGTACCCACCTGGCCCTGGGCGCCCGCTACAACCACTCCAACTTCGCCGATGACCACAGCATCTGGAACATCAGCCTGAAGCAGCCGCTCCCCAAAGACCTCCACCTGAAAGCCAGCGTGGGCACCAACTTCCGGCTGCCCTCGGCCTTTGAGATGTTCGTGATTGACGAGGACTTCCCGGCCGGGAATGAAAACCTGGAACCGGAGGAGAGCATCAACAGCAATGTGTCGCTGACCGGTCACATCGGCAACCCCGTGAAATGGCAACTGGGTGGCTTCTACCGCGAGATCGACAACCTCATCAAGGTTGATGATGGCCAGTACGCCAACAGCAACCAGACGGTCCGGGTCCACGGTGCTGAGGCCGCTCTCAACCTGGGCGGAGACCGTGGCTGGCAGCTGGATCTGGACGCCACCTGGGCCGATGCGCGGGAAGGTGGCAGCGATGAGCAAATCGCCGGCATCCCCGAATGGCACGCCAACGCCACGCTCAGCTGGCAGGGCGACAATCAGGGCTGGGAGCTTAATGCCCGCCACACCGGCGACGTGACCACAAGCACGGCGGACATTGGCAAGCAGTCCTACGGCGACTACACCCTGCTGAGCGCCAGTGCCTGGCGTGAGTTCGGAGCCGATGGCGCTAACCGGGTCACCCTGCGCCTGGAGAATCTGAGGGATCAGCAGTACGCCAACGGCGTCGCTCAGGTAACGCCCCCGAATGGCGAGCCGTACCGTCAGGACACCCTGGGCCCGCCCCGCAACGTCCAGCTTGAGTACAGCCGGAGCTTCTGATGGCGAGCCGGCTCAAGAAACGGACCCTGCGCTGGCTCATCCCGGTTCACCGCTACCTCGGGCTCGGGATGAGCCTGATCCTGCTGCTGTGGTTCGCCTCGGGCATCGTCATGATGTTCGAGGGCTACCCACGGACCCCGGCCAGTGATCGCATGGCGTGGCTCGCCCCAATGGACCCGGGAAAGCTCGCGGCAACGCCCACCAGGGCGTTGGCCGCGCTGAATCTGGAAGAACCCGCGGCCCTGCGGATCAACCAGCCCGGCAAGCGCCCCCGGATCCATGCCATGGACGCCCAAGGGCAATGGCGCAGCGCCTTCGCCGACACCGGCCAACCCGCGCCACCACTGAACCGGCAACAAGCCCGTAAGCGGGCACGTGAACTCAGTGGTGCCGCCGTGGCCTCGGTCACGCGGCTGGATGGGCCGGATCAGTGGACGGTCAACAGCCACGTCCGCGCCCCGGCGCCACTCTGGCGCGTGGCACTGGCGGATGACGCCGGAACCCATCTGTACCTCTCAAGCCCTACCGGCGAAGTCATCCACAGCACCACCTTCCATGAGCGGGTCTGGGGCTACGCCGGCCCGGTTATCCACTGGATCTACCCGACCCAGCTGCGCCAGCTCAGCGGCGTCTGGCGCCAGGTCGTGCTCTGGGTTTCCGGCATCGGGACCCTGGCCACCCTCAGTGGCCTCATACTGGGGCTCATGCTGATGCGCCGGAATAAGCGCCGGGGCGGCGTCAGTCCCTTCCAGGGGCTGTTCCGGTGGCACCATTACCTGGGTCTGGCCTTTGGCACACTGGCGGCAACCTGGGTGTTCAGCGGGCTGCTGTCGATGAGCCCCTTCTATTGGACCTCGGCGGACCGGGACCCGGCACTGGGGCAGCACCTGGGCCACAGCAGCCCGGCAACCCATGAGCAGGCCAGTGCCCCAGCACAGGTTGGCGGACTTGCAGGCGCCACACCCCGCGAGCTGCAACTGCACCGGTTCAATGGTCAACTCTACTACCGCACCATGGACGCCAGCGGGGCCGAACAGTTGTACCCCGCCTCGCAGGCCGCCGCTCCCGTGGGAGAGGACGGCAACCTGCCGGCAAACCGGGTCAGGGAGGCCGCCGAGGCCGCGGACAGTGAATTAACCGCCTTCCAGGAACAGAACGCATACGACGCCTACTACTACGCAGGCCGGGCGGCCCGTATTGGCGGGGAACAACCCACCCTGCCGGTCTACCGCGCAACCTATGATGACGGCGCCCGTCTCTACATTGATCCGGCCACCGGTGGGGTGCTCCAGCACTCAACGCCGCTCACCCGGCTCAACCGCTGGCTCTACAATGGCCTGCACAGCCTGGACTTCCCGGTACTCAACCCTGGCAGCGTCGCCTGGTATGCCCTGGTCCTGGCGCTGTTGAGCGGTGGCACCCTGCTCTGTCTGAGCGCCACCTGGCTGTCCGTCCGCTATCTGTGGCGCCGCCAGCGCGGCCGCTGAGCCCTTCAACTAACCACAGCGCCATCACACAATGGTGAGATGGCGCTATTCTTTCCCCTGCTTCCGCGCTAAAATGCCGTTTTCACTCATGAAACGGGCAGAGACCGCCCCATGGCGCAGAGCGGCAATCAGGAATCCGGCGAGTTTTCCATCGATCAACTGGCACGCGCCAGCGGCATGACGGTCCGCAACATCCGGGTCTACCAGGAGCGCGGCCTCATACCGCCGCCCGAACGCCGGGGCCGCAAAGGCATCTACAGCGAGACCCACCTCTCGCGGCTGCGCATTATTGGGCGGCTGCTTGAGCGTGGCTATACCCTCAACAACATCGCGGAACTGGTTGAGAGCTGGGAAAAGGGCAACGGCATCGAGCACATCCTGGGCCTGGAGAAAGCCGTGGTCAGCCCCTGGTCGGATGAACTGCCCGAATACCTCACCAAGCGCGAACTGGTCCAGCGCTTCGGCAGCATCTTCATGGGCCCCGCGCTCAAGCGCGCTGAAGAGCTGGAACTGATCATCCCCGAAGGCCGGCGCTACCGGATTCCCAGCCCGCGCATCCTGCACGCCGGCTCGGAGCTGGCCAAGGCCGGCATCCCACTGGAGGACATGCTGGATGTGGTGGCCTACCTGCGCCACAACGTCGAGCAGGCGGCGGAGGAGATGGTGAAGCTGGTCGAGCGCCACATCTTCAGCCAGTACGGCCAGCAGATGCCCCCGCCCGGTGAATCCGAAGAAATGGCGCAGCTCATCTGGCGCCTGCGGCCGCTGGTGGAAATGGCGGTACTGCCGGAGGTGGCGCGCGCCATGCAGAAGGCGGCGGACCGCCACCTGGGCGACCGCCTGGCTTACATCCTGGATCACCTCAACCTGCCCGAATCCCAGGACAACTCCGGGTAATACCCCTGACCAAACGCCACGATTGGCCCGGCTGACGCCCTCACCCGTCACCTCAGCCTTGTTGCCCCCCTGAATACTGTTACATTGAATACTGTAACTTTCATCAATGTGACAGTGTTGAAAGCTGATAATCATCAAGGGGAGGGCGCAACCATGACAGCTGCAACCGACGCCAAAGATCACGAAACGCACGACAGCATTCAGGGCCCGGCCGAAGAGAGCATGGTCATGCCCGAAAGGCGTGACCTGCATTTCCTGCCGCCGCAGGAGCGCATCCACGACTGGCACGCCCAGGGGCCACACATGACGCAGTTCATGAACGCCCTGTCGCTGTTCTTCCCGGCCGGCGAGCGGCTGTTCATTGATGCGCTGCGCGCCTATCGCGACCAGATCCCGGACCCGGACCTCAAGAAGGCCGCCACCGCCTTTATTGGCCAGGAGGCCATGCACAGCCGGGAACACATTGAGTACAACAAGCTCATGCAGGAAGAAGGGCTTCCGGCGGACAAGCTGGACGCCTTCGTCTGGTCACTGCTGGATTTCCTCAAGGAGCGGACGCCCAAGAGCGTACCGCTCAGCGCCACCATCGCCCTGGAGCACTTCACCGCGCTCATGGGCGGTTTCCTGCTGGACCATCCCGAAGTGATGGATGGCTCACAGGAAGACTACCGGCGGATGTGGCAATGGCACGCCATGGAGGAAGTCGAGCACAAGGCGGTGTGCTTTGATGTCTGGGAAAAGTGCATCGGACGGGGACCCACCGCCTACCTCAAGCGCGCCTTTGGCATGACCGCCGCCACCGCCATTTTCTGGCCGCTGGTGGTGGGCTTCTATTTCCAGATGGTGACCAGCAGCGAGGCCTGCCGCAAGGAAGGCTGGCGCGGCCACCTGAGCGTGCTCAACACCCTCTTCGGCAAACCGGGCGTCCTGCGTCGCCAGATCCCTGACTGGCTGGAATTTTTCAAATACAGCTTCCACCCCTGGCAGCAGAACAACAGCCACCATCTCACGCACCTGGACGACCTGGCGGACGAGGCCGAACAGGCCTACCAACAGGCACTGGCAGGGCAGGAACAGGGCCACCATCACCCTCATCCTACTCACCACTAACCTTCGGGACTGCAACGGCTCCTACCCCTTTGGCCCGGTTTTCCGGGCCCTTTTTGGTCCCCCTCACCGCCGTGACACACCCCCGTGTCATCTCAGCCTTGCCCTGTTTCCGACCAGGGTTACATTGACTGGAAACCCACCCAAAAGGGAGGCGCGCCATGGCCACAATCGCCGCCAACGACCAGCATCAAGGGGCCCAAAGCCAGGCCACCATGGTCATCCCCGAGCGCCGGGATCTCCACTTCCTGCCCCCCAGGGAGCGCATCCACGACTGGCACGCCATGGGCCCGCACCTGAGCCAGTTCATGAACACCCTGTCGCTGTTCTTCCCGGCCGGCGAGCGGCTGTTCATTGATGCCGTGCGCGCCTACCGCGACGAAATCCCGGATCCGGACCTGCGCCGGGCGGCCTCCGCCTTCATCGCTCAGGAGGCTTACCACAGCCGCGAGCATGCCGAGTACAACCGGCTCATGGACGAGGCCGGCCTGCCCGCCGGGCGCCTGGACCAGCAGGTGCACCGGATGCTCGACTGGTTCAAGAAACACGGCAGCCGCCAGGACCAGCTGTGCGAAACCATCGCCCTCGAACACTTCACGGCGTTGATGGGTGGCTTCCTGCTGGACCACCCGGAGATCCTGGAAGGGTCCCAGGCGGACTACCGGCGTATGTGGGAGTGGCATGCCATGGAAGAGGTGGAACACAAATCCGTCTGCTACGACGTCTGGGAGCAATGCGTGGGGCGCGGCCCGCAAGCCTACGCGCACCGGGTGGTGGGTATGCTGCGCGCCACGACGCTGTTCTGGAGCAACGTCACCCGCTTCTACCTGCAAATGAGCGCCGCCAGCGAGGCCTGTCAGCGCGAGGGCTGGCGGGGTCATCTCAGGGTGCTCAACACCCTGCTGGGGCGGCCCGGCCTGCTTCGCCGCCAGATCCCTTCCTGGCTGGAATACTTCAAGTACAGCTTCCACCCCTGGCAGCAGGACAACAGCCGCCATCTCCAGGGGCTGGACGAGCTGGCGGAAGCCGCCGAAAACGCCTATCAGCAAGCCGTGGCAGCCCAGGCCGGGGAGTCCTGAGACCGGGCCACCCCGGCCACGGCTCTGCTTCCTACAGGAACAGGCCCCGAACCAGCGCCGCCGCCCCGGCAAGGGCGGCCACGCCCAGGATCAACCCGCGCAACCGCTCGCCCTCGATACGCCCGACGAACAAGGCGGAAAGCAGAAAACCGGCGATCACGCCCGGAAAGGTGACGGCGAAAAGCAGCCACTCGCGCGCCCCCAGATAGCCGGAAAACGCCAGTGCCGTCAGGCTCATCAGGCTGGCAAACAGGAAGAACGCCGACATGTTCGCCCGCACCAGGGGACCGCGCTCGTTCTGGTAGATCATGGCAATGGGCGGCCCACCCACGGCGGTGATGGTGCCCATGAAGGTGGACGCCAGCCCTGCCAAAACACTGCTGCGGGCACTCAGTCGGGGGCGCCAGCCGGCCACACTCAGGCCCACGGCCACCAGGATCAGGGTGCCGAAGATCAGCTCAAATCCATCGGGCGATACCGCCATGAGCGTAGCCGCCGCCAGGCAGGTGCCCAACAGCCCACCCCCTATGGCCAGGCGTACCTCGCGTACCCGCACGGCCAGGCGGTTGCGCACCAGCATCATCACGGTCAGCAGCGTGGCATTGAACGTTAACGGCCCCGGCACCAGCAGCGGACTGATCAGGAACAACAGCGGCGCCGACAGCGTGCCGACGCCGTAACCCACCACGCCCTGCAGGCAGGCGCCGGCCAGGACCACAAGATTTGCCAGCAGGATCTGATGCAGTGCCAGTTCCGCCATCATCCGCTACTCCTCTGCAATGAGCGGGGCAGTCTAACAAACCCCGGTTTCCGTGCGTGTCTTGATATAACGCAATGCGATGAGAAGCGGCTTCACGCACTGTCAATTCTGTGTATTACACTGGAAGGGTTCCGGGCCGTCCTGGCCCTGCTCGACCAACAACAAATAAGGGAACTGCGTCATGATCCTCAACCATGCGATTGGCATGCTATTCCGCCCCGAGACGGAATGGGCCGCCATCAAACAGGAAAAACCCACCCCGATGGTGATCTATGGGCTCTACATCGTGGTGCTGGCCGCCATTGGCCCAGTGGCCGCCTACATCGGTACCGTGGAAACCGGTTGGACCATTGGTGACCGGCTCATCAAGCTGACACCCGACAGCGCCATGCAGCTGGTGATCCTGACCTATATGGCGATCCTGGCGGGCAGCTTCGCCCTGGGTTATGGCATCAACTGGATGGCCACCACCTTTGGCGCGGAAAAAGCGAAGAACGGTAACAACGCCCTGGCGCTGGTGGCCTACTCGCTGACCCCCATGTACATCGCTGGCATCACCCTGCTCTACCCGGACCCCTGGGGCAACGCCATGATCCTTCTGGCCGCCTCCTGCTACGGCGCCTGGCTGATGTGGAAGGGCGTTCCCGTGGTCATGGGTATGAGCAAGGAACAGTCCATGGTGTACTGCGGCGGCATCCTCACCCTTGCCCTCGTGCTGCTGGTCAGCACCCTGGCGACCACCGGGTTGTTGTGGAATTTCGGTTTCGGCCCCACCTTCATTGAAGCAACCCTGTAACCAGTAAGGAGGAGCCATGGCCGAAACCGCACTGGTCCCCATCGCCAACGGCAGCGAAGACATTGAGTCCGTCACCATTATTGATGTGCTGCGCCGGGCCGGCGTGGCGGTGACCGTGGCCAGCGTGCATGCGGAGGCCACCATCACCGCTGCCCGCCAGACCCGCATCACGGCGGATGCGTTGATCACGGACTGTCGCGACCAGCATTTCGACCTGATCGCCCTGCCTGGCGGCATGCCGGGGGCGCAGAACCTGCGGGAAAGCCAGGCGCTGGTGGCGATGCTGCAGGCTCAGACAGAGGCGGGCCGGCTCTATGGCGCCATCTGTGCGGCGCCTGCCGTGGCACTGGAGCCCAACGGGCTGCTTTCAGGCCATGCTGCCACGGCCCACCCCGGCTTCCAGGACCGGCTCTCCGACCAGAGCCGGGTCAGTGAAAGCGTTGTTGTGGACGGCCACTGCATTACCAGCCAGGGACCGGGTACGGCCCTTGCATTCGCGCTTACCCTGGTTGAGCACCTGTGCGGCCAGGCCAAGCGCGATGAGGTGGCCGCTCCCATGGTGCTACCCGGCGGCTGAGACCACCCGCTTAACGAAGACGGGCCCCAGCAGCTCAAACGCAATGGTAGAGGTGACCACCGTCGCCACAACCAGGCTGCCGTGCTCGGGGTGGCGTTCCGCCGCCAGCAGCGCCATCCCCATGGCAACGCCTGCCTGGGGCGTGAGCGCCATCCCGATGCCGGGGCTCAGCCCCTGGCCCCGCCGCCCAAGCACCGCAACGCCCAGGCGCCCACCGGCATAGCGCCCCAGGACCCTCAGTCCGATGTAGGCCAGAAGCAACCCGCCCGCTGATCCCAGATACGCAAACTCCAGGCTCGCTCCGGAAAGCACGAAGAAGAACACCAGGAAGGGCCACTCAATGTGCTCAATTTCCGCGAAGGAACGGGTATGGTGGGAGGAGCCGTTAACGATCACGAAACCGGCCACCATGGCGGTCAGCAACGACGACAGGTGCAGGTATTGGGACAGGCCGGCAATCAGGAACACCAGTGCCAGGGCCTCGGACTGGGTGGGCTCACCCGGCCTGAGCCTGCCGGTCAGCCAGATGGCTGGCAGGCCAAGCACCACGCCGACCACAACCGCTCCCCCCAGCTCCCAGCCCGCCTCCAGCAGCGCAGCGCTGCCATCGCCGGAAACCAGAAACCCCAGCCCCGCCATGGCCAAGCCGAACACCATGATGCCCCAGGCGTCGTCGATCGCGACAATGCCCTGAATAACCTGGGCCTGGAGCCCTTCCCGTCCCGTTTCACGGATGGCCTCGCTCACAGCCGCCGGATCCGTCGCCACCGAGATGGCCCCCAATGACACCGCCAGTGCCAGGGGGTAACCAATCGCCAGAAGCCCCACGGCCACAGCAGCCACCCCCAGTGCCATCACACTCAGTGACAGCACCACAATGACGGAGCCGGTGGCACGCAAGCGCTCCAGTGTCAGCTCGCCCCCCAGGAGAAAGGCCACCATCACCAGGGCCACGTTGATCAAGGGTTCACTCAGATCGCCCAGTGGGCGGGCTTCGGGATAGCCCAGCACCCCCTGTTGAAAGGCAGCCACCGCCACACCAATCAATACCAGCAGCGAAATCCGTGGCAGGCGTGTGCGGGTGGCCACGACATCCGCCAGGACGCTCAGCGTCAGAAGGAGCCCGAGCACCAGCAGATTGATGGCTGCGGCGCCTGGATCAGGCATGGGCGGAATAGGCTTTGATCAGCTGCTGTTTGCGGCTTTCGAGCGTATCACTGATGGCAACCGGGTAAGGGGTAGCCGCCGGAGAGAGCGAGCGGATCGCCTCCGGCAGGGCCGCCAGGTCCCCGGCAGCGCGCTCACGTACCGCTCGCAGCGCTGGCAAAGCACCGCTGCACGGCTCGCCAGCCCGGATTGCCGGTTGCAGCAGGGGTTCAGCTCCTTCCGGCGCCGGCTCATCGGCCGCTGCCACCGTATCGCCCATCATCCGCCCCTGCTTTAGATGACGCCAGACCTGTTTGGGCCCCGGCCAGGTGCTCTTGTTGCTGGATGCCTTGATCCGCGGCTGCCCATTGTACTCCGCCAGCTTGTAGGCAAAGTCGATGCTCGCCGCGTCCGAAACCGCCGCCCATTCAGTGCCCACGCCAAAACCATCAATGGGCGCGCCCGCTGCCACCAGGTCCCGGATGGCATACTCATCCAGGCCCGACGACACAACGATCTTCACATCCGGGAAACCGGCGGCATCCAGGCGTTGCCGCGCTGCCTGGGCCAGTTCCAGCAGATCCCCCGAATCCAGCCGTACCGCCGCAGCAGGCCTCTCGCCTTCGCCGGCACCGCGAAGCAGCTCAATCACCCGATCCACGCCATTGAGCGTGTCCCAGGTGTCCACCAGCAACGTCGTCTCCGGCCAGTAGCGGCTGAAGGCGCGAAACGCCTGCTCCTCGTTGCCATACACCTGCACAAAACTGTGCGCCATGGTCCCGAGCACCGGAATCGCCAGCTCCCGCCCGGCCTCCACGTTGGAGGTGCCCGCCGCGCCCGCGATCCAGGCGGCGCGCGCCAGGTTCATGGCACCTTCACGACCATGGGCCTTGCGGGCCCCAAAGTCCATGACCGGCCGGCCCCCGGCGGCATCCACCACGCGCGCGGCCTTGCTCGCCAGTACGCTCTGGGCATGCACGGTATTGAGGAGCAGGGTCTCGACCAGCTGGGCCTGGATCAGCGGCGCCCGTACCCGCAGCACGGGTTCCCTGGGAAACACCACGCGGCCTTCCGGAATGGCGTCCACATCCCCGGTGAACCGCAATGGGGCCAGTGACTCCAGAAAATGCCGGGGGAAGCGCCCCAGGCTCTCCAGCCAATCAAGCTCTTCCTGCGTGAAACGGAAATCCAGCAGTGCCTGCAGCGCCTGGGTCTGGCCGCCACTGAGTACATAGTTCCGATCGTCCGGCAGACGCCGGAAGAAGAGTTCAAATACGGCGTCGCCGTTAAGGCCCTCCGCCTGATAGACGCGAGCCATACTGAGTTCGTAGAGGTCAGTCAACAACATCAACGCACCCGGCGTCAGACAATGTCGGCGCCAGCGTCGCGCATGGCCTCCAGTGCCTGGCGACCACCGTCGGGGTCTACTGGTCGGGTGGCCTCCTGCATCAGCTTCACGGCAAAGCCCTCCTTGAGCGCATCCAGCACCGTAGCCCGCACGCACACATCCAGGGCCAAGCCGCCAACCCAGAGACGCTGCACGCCCTGATGCCGGAGCCAGTCCCCAAGGCCGGTACCATCCAGCGCGGAATACTGGTCCTCCGCCTCGAAGGTCCCCTTGGAGACCCGGTGCACATCCTCGGGGAGGGCCAGATCCGGATGGAAGGCCGCACCCTCGGTTTCCTGGACGCAGTGTGGCGGCCAGGGTCCGCCCTGGGGTTTGAAACTACTGTGACGCTCCGGGTGCCAGTCCCGCGAGGCCACAACGGGAACACCAGCCTGGCGGGCGGCCTCGATCGCACGGTTCAACACCGGCACCACCGCATCACCGTCCTCGACCCCCAGCGCACCACCAGGGCAGAAATCGTTCTGGACATCCACGATCATGAGCGCGTCGTCACTCGCATAGGACGGGGTCATTGCAGCCTCCTACCAGCTGAAGGTATGCCATCTCCCGACTATGGGTGCAGCGCGGTGGTGAATCAAGCGTTCAGCTGGCGCTGGAGACGATTGGGGTAACGAGACTGCAGGAAAAGGTTGGCCCCTTATCCGAGCCCCAGATGTGGTTATTTTCTGTACCGAAAATCGTGCGCTCTCGCAAAATCTTCAGCGATTCATGCACTGTGCAAAGCCAAATTTCGCACACATGCGCGTTTCTGTCCGTCGCTGTGACTTTTCCTATAGTCTCAACGCTCAGATCAGTGGTGTGCCACTTCGGCACGTCCGCTGCATCTCAATGTTAGCCGAAACGTGCGAGAAGTCCAGGTAATTCAAGCATGTGCGAGAATACGCTATCAGCTTCCTCCTCACCTGGCGTGGTCCCCGGTGAGTAGTGAAGCGCTCGCATCCCCGCCGCCGAAGCTGCGTCTAGTCCAACTTCGCTATCTTCGACCACGACGCATCGGCAAGGTGCATACCCCATCGACTGGGCGGCGTGCAGGAAAAGCCCGGGATCTGGTTTCCAAGAGCCGACGTCATAGGAGCTGTATATCCTGTCGCCAAAGTGCGGCCACAACCCACTTGTATGAAGAGCGTCAACGATTTTTGGTTCCGGTCCGCTCGAAGCCACGCATCTGGCAAAGCGAAGATTACAGAGCATTTCATGGGTACCGGGCGTGGCCTTCAGGTCCCTCGCGAACAGCTTAGCTACTCGCTCACGGTATCGGCGTTCGAAGTCTGACGGCAGCGCACATTGCCGCCTAACTTCCAAATCCTCCAGGATGTGTGCCAGTTTCAGTCCGCGGTAACGAGCGGTGAGTGAATCAGACGTATCGTCCAGATCAGGCAGAAGGTCCAGAAATGCCTGATTGCAGAGCCCCTCGCTATCCACGAGTGTCCCGTCGAGGTCGAAGATTACGCAGATGTCTGACATGTTTCTTTTTGGATAACGCTAATGTTCAGCGGCCGGTTTGGAGTGCAACGGAAAACCGGTCCGGTGGAGGCCCGCAGGGCCGGAACGAACTGCAACTACTTGTTGTACCGTTACTCATCCGCATGGTTTATGAAGTTAAACCAGTCGTTGAGGCTTCCTTTAATCAAAATAAGCGAAACAATCAGAATGGAAAGCGCAAAAAAAGAAAGCCATAGAGAGCCCAGAGTAAGCCAATAGTTTCCAAACAACCCAATGGTTAGCTGCGCAACAGCCGCAACGATTGTTGATAGCACAGACCAAAACAGGAAATCACTCAGGTTTTTCAACGGGTCATATAGCTGGAGCGATGAGTCTAACTCTTTCTGCTCCCTATATATTTTTCTATATTCTTCGTGGTCGTACACATTTTCTTTCAGCTTTATGAGGATAAATGTCTTTAGCGAAAGCAAAAAACCGCCAACAGTTAAGAATCCTGCAAATAAGTTACCCCTTAAGTGCTTTTCATAAAACAAAACCAGCTCGCTCGGATCAGTGGCCAGCCACTCAATGCATGCCACCGCAAAGGTCGCCAGAAAAGCGCATACTAGGAGCCTTAATGTCATTTAATCTTCGCCTTGAAAATCGACTTATGATTTTCACAAACATCCCTTAAACTCTTTATAATCCAGCTATTCTTAAAGTCAGATACATCCAGATTGTTTATATGGGTGGCAACTTCGTCATAATCGTACTCGCCAAAATTATCTGGATTGTTTTGTATTTTTATTATTCTATCCAAGCCGTCTTCATCAACTCCAAAAACCCTGCCAGAATCAGTGTTAGACTTATTTACAGCAGATACAATAGGATCGATAAGGCTCGAAGGGGAGACCTTCTTCCCAAATGAAAACGAGTTATTGTCAAATCTGGTGTATGACCATCAGGCGGCGCTCCTGTCAGATTGATCGTCCACCCGCTCTCCATCCTG
>NZ_JBXAYL010000022.1:0-54846 GCF_056783195.1 Salicola sp. AFF1 | reverse complement strand
GAAAACCAAGACCTAGACTATGAAGGGTGGGTCAATTTTATTGGCCAAAGGTGGGTCAAAATAGATGGCCATTGACAAGTGCTCTGAGCAACGTTCAGGACGAGCTCATAAAGGAATGATCAAGAGCATTAAACACAAAGGACTGAAACAGTTTTTTGAGACCGGAAGTACAAAAGGTATCCAGAGGGATCACGTTGACCGCCTCCGTGACCGATTGACGGTACTGGACGCTGCCACGTGCCTCGACGACATTGCAGCCGGCAATTGGGGCCTGCATCCGCTGAGCGGAAAACTGAAAGGTCAGTATGCAATCAAGGTATCCGGCAACTGGCGACTGTTCTTTGAATTCCGGGATGGCAATGTCTATCTGCTGGATTACGACGACTATCACTAAATCGGAGACGAAACCATGGCGATGCATAATCCGTCGCATCCGGGCCGAATCATCCGGCAGCGCCTGATCGAGGATGAAGACGGCCATAAGATTGACAGTGTGGCCGTAGCTGCTGAACGACTGGGCTGCCACCGCAATACCCTGAACCGGGTGCTCAATGGCAGTGCCTCCGTAACGCCGGAAATGGCGTTGGCACTGGAACAGATCGGTGCGGGAAGCGCTGAGTTCTGGCTTTCCATGCAGGCGAATCACGACCTCTTTCAGCTTCGCCACAACCAAGGTGCGGCTTAAGGAAAACGTCCCTGGCTCAAGTAGCAATTGAGCCAGGGACGTTTTCCCTGATACAGGTCACCAAAGAAGCCAAACCCACACACCAGCGATCATGGCCGTCAGCAACCCCCACCATAAAACCACCGAGAGAACACCATTCTGTGGTGGCGCTACACCCGCGCCTGCTGTTTGGCCCTAACCAGTGCCCCGCCGATTGAGTGGGCTGATTCCTTTGAAAGCGCTCAGAGAAGCCCCAGCTCCAGCCGGGCTGCGTCGCTGACCATGTCAAAGGTCCAGGGCGGATCAAAGACAATGTCCACCTCAGCGCTTTCCACGAACGGCACTTCCATCAGCCGGTTACGGGCATCACCAGCAATCACATCGCCCATGCCACAGCCTGGCGAGGTCAGCGTCATCCTCAGATACACCGCGTTCTGTTGCGCATCAACAGTCAGCTCGTAGACAAGGCCCAGACTGACGATACTCACCGGAATTTCCGGGTCGTACACCTGCTCCAGCGCCTGCCAGCACTGATCCTCGCTGATCTGCCCATCCTCCGGGGTTTCGAATATGGCCACGTCACTGCGCAGACCCACCTTGCCCGCCTCCTCTGGCGAGAGGCGGTAGAGATTGCCTTCGTGCTTGACCGTTACACTGCCACCGAGTGCCTGGGTCACAGAGACTTCGGCGCCCTCTGGCAGGGTAACCTCATTGCCATGGGGCACACGCCGCGCCACACACGCCATTGGCAGGGCCAACTCTTTGGGCGGCGTCGCTGGCTGCTTGGCGTAGGGCGCCTTGATGGTCAGCGTCTTGGAATCGCCCGCTGCCTCAAGGTCGATGCGACTTTCCCTCAGATAAGGGAGGCTCGGCGCATCCAGATAAAGGGTCAAATCGCCAAACGTCAGCGGGGTATCACTGGTTTGCTCCTCTCCGGGCGGGCAGAACGCCAGACAGGTCTCCGCTTTCGATGTACCGCCATTATGCACGAACATCCGCGCCGCAATACCAGGGATTTCCTGTTTTTCCAGAAGGCTGGTCAGATAA
Source organism: Salicola sp. AFF1 (assembly GCF_056783195.1). Classification (NCBI taxonomy): domain Bacteria; kingdom Pseudomonadati; phylum Pseudomonadota; class Gammaproteobacteria; order Oceanospirillales; family Halomonadaceae; genus Salicola; species Salicola sp. AFF1. Next base: position 53,135 of record NZ_JBXAYL010000022.1, on the reverse strand, counting down.
TCCCGGGCCGTGTCGCTGATCTCCACATCAACACTCATACGAGTAATTCCTTTAAAAGTCTTTCTACCTGCATTGATCGGCCTTATTCATCACCCACCTCAAGTTCCATATCCCAGAACGCCTGCTCCAATCTCGTTGCGTCGGTGAAGATCCGTGACAGCCTGTTGAATCGTGCTGATTGGGCTTGCTGCCCATAAAGGTCGTTCATCAGTTGCTGGACGCTTGTGGCAAGTTCCTGGAACTCATCCCCCGAATAGGTCTCAATCCACTTCCCGAACGGATGAGCTTCAACGTCGCCGCCCACCTTCTCAGCGCAATTCCGCCCGATCTCGGCATAGCCCAGTACACAGGGAGCCAGGGCCGTCAAAAGATCCAGCAGATCACCGGACAGGCCTGCATCCAGCACGTACCGCGTGTACGCCATATTGGCCCGGGCTTCCTGCGCCTGCTCGATCTCCTCCTCCGATATCCCCCATTGCCCGCAATACTCAACGTGCATCGCCATCTCATGATTCAAAAGCCCATCCAGAACCGTCACAGCTGACTGCATGGTTGAGATGGAATCGGCCTTGTACACAACCAGCGCCCAGGCACGGCTGAAATGCTTCAGGAAGATATAGTCCTGGATCAGATAATGCTGGAAGGCCGAGCGCGGCAGCGATCCCTCGGCCAGGCGGGCGGGGAACGGATGGTCAATGTAGGCGTGCCACTCTTCCGGGCATTGGTGTTTGAGCGTGTCAAAAAGATCCATCGCTGCATTTCTCCACTCATGACGAACAGTTGTAATAGGACACACCGCCAACATTGAACAACTCCGGCGGCTTCAGTCTGTAGAATGCCGCCTCAACCTCGGTCGACTGCTCGGCGTAAGGCTGGGTCATGACGTCCTGAAGCGCCCGAAGTGGCGCGTAGTGCCCCTTCGACGCCTCCTGGTAAGCCGGTACAACGAACCACTCGCGCAGCGTATATTTGGGGTTTACACGTTTCATCCGGTGGGCAAGTGCCTCACGACGGCCCTGCAGGTCCGCGCTTGAATCGCTCATGTTGTCGACACCAACCAGTGACCGCCATTTCCTGAGCCATTCTGACCAGCGCTTTTCCAGACCGTCGCGGTCCGCATTCGCCATTGAAGCGTCCACGGCTCCCTCGCTGTCCAATGCCCTGTAAAAGCTTGTCCTGAGCGGACCAATATCGTCGGGTATCTTCGAGAGCTCCCGGAAGAAGACCGTGTAATCCACAGGGGTCTGCGCCATCAGCGTCTTGAGCTCACCGAACAGCTCGGCGTCAAAGGCATCAAGGCCCAGTTTCGACGCCCACATCGCTTCCATTTGGGCCTGCATGTGCGTGGGGAACGCTCGTTCGATCTGATCGAGTTGCCAGAGATGATCCTGGTTCCCCGCCAGCAGTGGACGCAAGGCGGAGCAAAAGCTCTGGAAGTTACGGTGCGCTGCCTCGGGTTGATTCAGGAACGAGAAGTGATCGCCGCCACCGGTCCAGGGCTGATAGTACGGATCAAAAACCTCGCAGAAGCCGAAAGGCCCATAGTCCAGCGTGAAGCCACCGGCCGCGCAGTTGTCACTGTTGAAGTTGCCCTGGCAGTAGCCGACCCGGATCCAGTTGGCGATAAGAGCCGTGAGCCGACTGCGGAACTCGCGCGCAAGCGACAGCACTTTCTGGGGTAGATCGAGCTCATGATCGATAACCTCCCCATACTCCGTGCCAATCAAGTGCAACACGATCTTTTCGAGCTCTTCCATCGCGTGTGGATGCTCATTCCTGCGGGCACGACGGCTGAACAGCTCCAGTTGGCCCACCCGGATGAACGAGGGAGCAACCCGGGTGGTGATCGCCACTGGCTCGGCAATAACCGTATCCGGCTCTGTCGAGCGTGAGCCGCCCGAGTACCACGGCCGCCTGACCGTTTCAGTTTTCGAAACATACAGGCTCAGGGATCGCGACGTGGGAACGCCGAGCGCATGCATATGTTCCTGTGCCAGGAACTCCCGCGCACTCGAACGAAGAACAGCACGACCGTCTGCACCCCGGCAGTAAGGCGTCCGGCCCGCCCCTTTAAGCTGCATTTCCCAGCGTTGTCCCTCGATGACGAGCTCCACGACGGAAATGGCTCGACCGTCGCCGTAACCATTTCCGGTCTGGAAGGGGCACTGCTGGACCAATTCAGTGCCATAGATGGAAAGGGCATAACCACAGGCCCAGCCGACCTTTCTCATCGACTCCGGAACGGGCGTGATGTCGCCTGAAAAAAGAGAGACGAAGTCGGCAGATTGCGCCATGCTGTCGGCGAAGCCCAGCTCGCGAAACAGGTCCTTGCTGTGGGCAACGTATTCCGGGTCCTTAATCGGCGTGGGGGTAACCGGCACATAATGACCCCTGAAGACCTGGCGCGGCTCATGGTCCTTCCCGCTGGCGTTCGCTTCCGGGTCGGCGTTGAGTCGGTCCATGAACGAGTAATCCGTCACCTGTGCGAGGTCATTGAGGCTCGCAACGGTGAATGAGGTTTGTTCGGCCACCTTATCGCCCCTATTCATGCAAAACGTGTTGCCGGTCAATCAGGCTTGTGAGGCATAACCGGACGTGTTTTTTTAGTGTCGTATCGACATCAAAAGCCTGTCAATGCGGGTCTGAAGCCCCCGTCGGGCGCAGCAAGGCGATGAGCACACTTACGCCAGTCGATGCCAGCAATGCGCCCAGGAAAGGCCCCAGTGTTGGCACACTATCCGGGAAACTCGCCGCCAATACGCCGCCGGTAAGGCTGCCTGTTGTGACCCAACCCGGCAGTATTGCCCCAAGAAGACCAGCCACGCCGCCAGCCAGAGCCGCCAGGGCGGACATGCGCCGCCAGGGCCCGAGCAACACCGGCATCACGATTGCCGCACACAGCAGATCAGCAATCAGAAACAGACGGAGTACTGAAAACCCCTGGAGACCCACCCAGACGACGGGCACCATCAGCAAAACGGTGATCCACTGCGCGCCACGCATCGACAGCCCCTTGCGACCGGTGCTGGCGACTGCCATGGAGGCAATGGCGTTCTGCAGGGTATCCACACTGGAGGCGACAAGGGTTACCGCCAATACAAGCGCCGGCAGGCTCAGCCAACCCGGGGCCGCCGAAACGAGGGCAAAAAACGGGATGGGCGGCTCGCCCAGCGATAACGCCTGCATGGCCGCCAGCATCCCCAGTCCGCCGACGATCATCACCACGACCAGGGTGGCAACGGCGCCAAAGAGGGCGCCACGCCCCAGAGCCCGATCATTCTCGGCGGCCCAGACCCGCTGCCAATAGCCCTGATGGAACAGATTGGCCGCAGTGACCGCAATCACCAGAGTAACCCCCACCGAGAGCGCGCTTCCCATGGGCGCCGAAGGCATTGTCGCTTCCGGCGGCAAAGGCGGGAGCCCCCACCACGCCACCGCGGCCACGAGCAGCAACAGCGCCAGAAGCAACCAGGCCTGCCAGCGATCCGTTGCCATACTGGCGCGTAACCCGCCCAGGGTTGTGTAGACAAGTGTGACCAGGGCAATACCGATGATAATCAGTGACGGATCAACGTCGGAAAGCAGTCCGGCAATGGAACCGATGGCGGTCAGTTCGGCTGCCAGGAAACAGGCCATATAGGCAACCGAGACAAGGGCGACCCACCGGCGCACACCGGGGCCGTAACAGGCCTCGGCAAACTCACTGATGCTGCGCCCTTCGGGCAGGCGCCTTCGGATCGCTGGCCCATAAAGCCCCAGAACGACAAAGGGCAGCGCGGCGCCAATCGCGTAACCAGCCAACCCAACCGGACCCACGAATGCTGCAATCTCCGGTGGCGCAAAAAGAATCCAGGCCCCCATGCTTGATGCAAGAAACGAGAGCCCAATCGCCTGAGTCCCCTGGGAGTTGCGGGCCGTCACATAGTCATCAAGGCGGATACCCGCCCGGCTTGCGCGCAGACCGAGCGTCCCAAAAAGCGCCAGTGCCGCACCGAGCACGGCCAACGTCAGATAAGTCATTCGCACTTCCTCCGCCGGTATCAACCGGATCAGGTTCCAGGGTCGGCGTTTTACCCTCTCAGCCCCGCATTGTCGCGAGGCTCCCCTGGCGACAGATTAATAAGGTTTGAAACTAGGGTCCCTGTCACCGGCCAACGTCTGGCCCGCATAGGCTGTCAGAAATCGATCGATTGACGACCGGTCACCCCCTACAACCTCCTCAACGGTTGCTGACAACGTGCGCGGTCTGGGAATGCCTCTGGTGAGCTCGACCGCGGGGCGCTGTAGATAGCTAATGCGATGCTGCTCATAGCGGTTGAAAAAGTGATCCAGACGCCCCTGTATGCGGCTGCCGCTGCCTTTTCCCTCAAGCCTGGTTAATGGCCGCAGGATGTTGGCAAACCGGCACAGGTTCCAATGGGCGGCGATGGGTTGAGCGGAAAACGCATAACGGCCTGTTGCGTCCAAGGGGTGCCTGATCCGATCGGGGTCATGGTTGTCCATGAACCCCGACCAGGGGGTCAGGGACACGCCACCATCAACCGCTGTCAGGTGCGTATCGAGTTTGCTGTGGATGAAACCGATGCTTGCCCACTGTGCCATCGTCACAGCAAGCTGATCGCAGACGTTTTCAAAAAGCGCTGTGTAGGGTGTATCGCTATTGATCAGAGTGGGATCGATCCGAGCAATGGCATAATCGGCAAGACGCTCAAGCTCCGCCACCCCCAGTTTCCTGGAGGCGTACTCAAACGCGCCGATGGTCAACGGTGACTCGTCAGTCTTGATGACCGATGCACGAGCCTGATCCAGGCCTTCACTCGTATTGTCATAGGCAACCGCGAGTATCCGCGGCGCTTTAACCCCCATCGCGCTGAGCACTTCCCCCATTAAAAGCTGATGTAAGCCGTTTCTGACTGAGAGTGCAGCGCCAGCCGACTCATGATCACTGTCTTCGCGCTGCTGCAATGACAGGTCGCACCGCTGGAAGCAACGATCAATATGCTCGCCCAGAGCAATCTCAGCCGTGGCTCCATGGCGTGGCTCGGGGGCACCCCAGGGCCGTTGTGCGACGTTGCGTCTGATGGGCCGGGCACCAAATGGTACCCGGTGGCCACTGGCAAATGCCGTGATCAGCTCCCGCGGTTGGTCACCAAGACCGAGTGCCTCGGCAAGCGGGGCGTTAAACCACAGCAGCTCAGGCTCCGCCAAGGGTTCCGGATCCGCCGGGCTGTACATCACCTTTGGCAGCCGAGCGTAACTGTTATCCAGTGCCAGGCCCGGCCATACAGCCCTAGCATCACCCGATTGCAGGTTATGACTGCTGACAGAATTCATGAACAATCCCGCTGTCTAGTTTTGCATCGACATTAATTGGGCGGTGAGACTTTTGTCAATCTGATGTCGTTTCGCTACCATTAACGTATGAGTGACAACGCCAGCGCCATCATTGCCGACCGGATCATCCATCTCGCCTGGCAGAGCCACAGCTCTGAGGATGGCCGCGAGTGTGAACTGAGTGGCGCCCAGTGGGCCGCCGTCCGGTTTCTCGCACGTTCGAATGCGATATCGCGCAAACCGTCGGCCTTTGCCGAATTTCACGGAACCACCCGCGGCACGGCCTCGCAGACGCTGAAATCACTCGAATCGGCAGGGCTGGCGAAGCGGGAAAAGGACAGCCGCGATGGCCGGAGCGTGCGCTTCTCGCTGACTGAAGCCGGTGACAATATGGCGCTCAATGACCCGGTTCTCCGTCTTAAAAATGCGGTTCAGGACCTACCTGAAGATCAGAGGCAGTCTCTGGGACAGATCATTCAACAGCTTGCCACCACTCTCTCGGAGAAAGGCGGTCATCATTGCTTTGGATGCTGTCATGACTGCGTCCACTTTACTCCCAACACACAGGAGACGGATGAAGGCATCTGCCGACTGGACGATCAGGCGTTGCCCGTGGACGATCCCAGCGCGCTCTGCGTCTACTTCGAACCAGACTGAAAGCGGAACGGTCTAGCCCGAAAACGCCTCATCCAGAAGCGATAATATCCACTGCTGCAACGGATCCTGGCTGGTACGGGGATGCCAGGCGGCAATCACATCGAAACAAGGGGGCGACTCCTCCAGCTCAATGGGGCGTACCAGCGGATGGGGCAGGATCCTTGAGGGCAGGAAGGCAACGCAGTCACTGGATGCCACACAGGTTGGCGCCGCCGAGAAGCTCGGCACCGACATCACGATATTGCGCCTGTAGCCCTTGCGGGCAAACCAGTCATCAGCCGATCCCACGAGGTTGGCCCGCGTCGGGGAGACGATCAGCTGGGGCAGTTCGGCAATATCCCCAATGGTCAGCTTCTGCTCGTGAAGCGGCGAGTCATTGCCCGCCACACAGATGTGGTACTCCGAGAACAACAGCTTGGTCTGGCAGCTGTCCGGCGCGAAATCCGGGAACGTCAGGGCCAGATCCAGCTCTCCGGAAGCCAGCATCGCATTCAGGCGATCGCTCTCGAAATCCCTGACGATCAGCTTCAGGCCCGGGGCCTGCTTGCGGATCCGGGCCACCAGCTTGGGCAGCACCACCTCGTCCGCGTAATCCGTTGCCGAGATGACATAGGTTCCCTGCACGCTGGCCGGATCAAACCGGTCGGGAGGAATCAGCTGCTCGATGCTGGCAAAGACGGCGTTCACTCTCGGCTCGAGCTGTTCCGCGAAGGACGTAGGTACAACGCCCTGGCGCGAGCGCAGGAACAGGCGATCCTGAAAGATGTCGCGCAGCTTGTTCAGTTGCGCGCTTACCGCCTGCTGGGTCATCCCCATCTGGCTGGCGGTCCGCGTCAGGCTTCTCTCCTTGAGCAGGGTCCTGAGCACACGCAGCTGTTTCAGGTCGATGTTGCCGATACCACTCATGCTTGTATTTCTCACCAAAAAATAATGTTTCTGTTTGTGAGAATACACCCTTAGTCTTGCTCCTGTCATGACAGTCATTCAACGGACACGCAGCCCTCTGCGCCAGTCCGCCTGACGCGCGCCAGGCTCGAACCGAGACAGGAGTACGACATGGTCGACATACTGACGAAAGAGCAACGCCAGAACCTCATCAAGCCCGGCTACCAGATGCTGATCGGGGGCGAGTGGACTGATAGCGCCTCCTCCCGGACCATTGCGACGCTCAACCCCGCGACCGGCGAAACCCTCTCACACCTGCCCCTGGCGGATGCTGATGATGTTGACCGGGCCGTCAGGGCAGCACGCGAGGCTTTCCCCGTCTGGCGACAGACCTCACCTGAACAGCGCCAACAGGCACTGCTGGCGATCGCGGACCGGCTGGAGGCGCGTTCACAGGAGTTCTTCCACCTGGAGACGCTGGATAATGGCAAGCCCATCAGGGAGTCGAGTCAGCTCGATATCCCGGCGGCAATTGATCACTTCCGCTACTTTGCCGGTGTCATCCGCTCGCACAGCGACGAAGCAACGCAGCTTGACGAGAATACGCTGAGCCTGGTGCTGAGTGAGCCCATGGGCGTCGTCGGGCAGGTCATCCCCTGGAACTACCCGCTGTTGATGGCGGCCTGGAAACTGGCACCGGCCATTGCCACCGGCAACACCGTCGTCATCAAACCAGCGGAGATGACCTCCATCACGCTGCTGACGCTGGGCGAAATCCTGAACGAGGTGCTGCCCGCCGGGACCGTCAACATCATCACGGGTAAAGGCTCCGAAGCCGGTCAGGCGCTGCTCGACCATCCGGACGTCGATAAGCTGGCGTTTACCGGCTCCACCGACGTGGGCTATCGCGTGGCCAGGGCCGCGGCGGACAAGCTCGCGCCCACCACTCTGGAGCTGGGTGGTAAGTCCGCGAACATCGTCTTCCCGGATGCCAACCAGGACAAAGCGCTGGAAGGCGCCGCCCTGTCGATCCTTCTCAACCAGGGCCAGGCCTGCGAATCCGGCGCCCGCCTGCTGGTGCACCGGTCCATGCTGGATGACTTCCTGGAGTCGCTGAAGAACCGGTTCGAAAACATCAAGGTCGGCGACCCCATGGATCCAACGACCCAGATGGGCAGCCAGGTGAGCCAGCAGCAGACGGAACGCATCCTGGGCTACATCGACCTCGCATCCCAGGAAGGGGCCACCATCCTGACCGGCGGCAAGCGTCTTGAGGATGACGCCCACAGCAACGGCTGCTTCGTCGAGCCCACTATCATTGTGGATGCCAACAATGAGATGCGGGTCTCCCAGGAGGAGATCTTCGGCCCGGTTCTGGTGGTCATGCCCTTCGATGACGAGGACCACGCGATTGAACTGGCCAATGACTCAGAGTACGGGCTCGCAGGTGCTGTCTGGACGCAGGACATCAATCGCGCCCTTCGGGTGGCACGCGCTGTTCGAACAGGCCGGATGTGGGTCAATACCTACCATGAACTGCCGGCCCACGCGCCTTTCGGCGGCTACAAGAAGTCCGGCATCGGGCGCGAGACCCACAAGATGATGCTGCACGACTATACCGAGACCAAGAGCGTCATCATCAGCCTGAACGAGTCCACCACTGGTCTCTTCTGAACCTTCCTTCATGGGGCCTGCCACCCAGTGGGCAGGCCCCGGTTCCATTTCCCCATTCAACAGAACAGGTTTCAACCCCATGAATACGGAATCGCTTTTTGAATCCGTCAGGCTCGGCGATCTGACACTGACAAACCGCATCGTGCTGCCACCGCTGACGCGCTCCAGGAGCACACAGCCGGGCAACGTGCCCAACGACATGATGGCGACCTATTACGCCCAGCGGGCGTCGGCCGGCTTCATGGTCTCGGAAGGCACCCAGGTCGAACCCCGGGGCCAGGGCTATGCCTGGACGCCTGGTATTTCCACCCCTGAGCAGGTCGAGGGCTGGAAAAAGGTGACCAAGGCCGTTCACGACCAGGGCGGCACCATCTTCTGCCAGCTCTGGCATGTGGGGCGGATCTCGCACCGCTCACTGCAACCTGAACGGGCAGCGCCAGTGGCCCCGTCCGCCATCCGCAACGAGACCGTTAAGGTGTTTGTTGAGACCGGGCCCGGTGAAGGCATGATCACGGATTCCGACGAGCCCCGCGCCCTGAGCACTGATGAAGTCGGCGAAATGGTTGAGCTGTACGCCCGGGCGGCACGCAACGCCATGGAAGCCGGCTTTGACGGGGTGGAAATCCACAGCGCCAATGGCTACCTGGTCAACCAGTTCATCTCCGAACACAGCAACCACCGCACTGACCAATACGGCGGCAGCCTGCGCAACCGGTTGCGCTTCCTTGAGGAGATCGTCAGCGCGGTTTCCCGGGAAGTGGGCGCCAACCGCCTTGGTGTCCGGTTCTCGCCGCTGTTCGAGAGCACGGACGAGGAGCGCGTCTACCTCGGGCTGGTTGAATCCGACCCCCACGAAACCTATGTGGAAGCGGCCAAAATGCTGGACCGCCAGGGCATCGCCTACATCTCGATTGCCGAGGCTGACTGGGACAACGCCCCCGAACTGCCGGACAGCTTCTGCCAGGCATTACGGGACGCGTTCAGTGGCGCGCTGATTTTTGCCGGCCGCTATACGCCAGAGAAAGCCCTGCGCATGCTGAAAGCGGGCTATGGTGATCTGTTCGCATTCGGCAAACCCTTCATCGCCAACCCGGATCTGCCCCATCGCATCCGGCATGAGCTCCCCTGGAACAAGGTGGACCCGGCGACAATGTACGGTGGCAGCGCCCAGGGCTACACCGACTACCCCACCTACGAGCAGCAGCTCCAGCAGAGCGCGCCGGAACCGGAAGGCGCGTTGTAAGCCACGGACTCTGACCGATGGGCGCCCTCCCCAAGGGGGGGCGTCCAATGCTTTCCCGTCTACCCATGACGTGGCATTCCCTGCCCCTACGCAACACTCGGCTCAGACAGAAACCTGGGCCCTATCCGAAATCATTGATAAGACTCATTTAAAATATTTCTTTCTGGGCGGATACTGAACTGAGGATCCATTATTCAGACGCCCAGTGGAGATGACGAACCATGACCAATCGACCAACCCTGACGACCGCCCTGCGCACAACCGTTCGCAAGGCGCCCCTTGTTGTGGCTGTTACCGCCCTATCCGGTATTGCCTGCGCCGACCCCATAACGGATGCCATCGCCAATGGCACACCCTCACTGGATACCCGGTACCGCTTTGAAAACGTCGACGAGGACGGTTTCTCCGATGATGCCCGGGCTTCCACCCTCAAGGCCACGCTGGGCTATGAAACCGCCGAGGTCAGCAATACCACGGGCTTTCTGGAGATGGAGCATGTCACATCCATAGGCCCCGAGAACTACAACAGCACGCTCAACCAGAAGACCGGGCGCCCGGTCGTAGCCGATCCCACCGAAACCGAACTCAACCGCGCCTATCTGGCTTACAGCGGCCTGAAGGATACGCAACTCAAGGTTGGCCGCCAGCGCCTGAAACTCGACAACGACCGCTTCATCGGCAACGTGGGTTGGCGCCAGAACGAACAGACCTTCGACGGGACCACCCTGGTCAACACCTCACTGCCGGGCACAACCATCACGGCGGGCTACATCCATAACGCCAACCGCATCTTCTCCGATGCCAGCCCCAATGGCGACCTCGCCATGGACACCGGCATCCTGAACCTGCGCTACGACGGATTGGATGCCGGTTCGCTGTCGGCCTACAGCTACCTGGTCTCCCTGGATAACCAACCGAACGCCTCAACCCAGACCCACGGGCTGCGCTATACCGGTGATGCCCCGCTCAGCGACAACCTGAGCGCGCTGTACACTCTGGAATACGCCCAGCAGAGCGATTACGACGATAACAGCCGCAGCCTGGACCAGAGCTATTACCACCTTAACCTCGGTGTCGATGCCGCCGGCGTCCGGTTCAAGCTCGGCCAGGAAATGCTGGGCAGTGACGATGGCAATGCCGCTTTCCAGACACCGCTCGCAACGCTGCATGCGTTCAATGGCTTCACCGACCGTTTCCTCTCAACGCCGGCGGCCGGACTGGTGGACCGCTATGCCAGCCTCTCGGGAGCCCTGAACGGCGTGAACCTGATGGCCGTCTACCATCAGTTTGAAAGCGATGAAGGCAACGGCGATTACGGCTCGGAAGCAGCACTGCAGGCAACCTGCAGCCTCAACGAGACCTATTCCCTGGGCGTGAAGTACGCTGCCTATGATGCCGACGGCTTCAGCCAGGACGCTGGCAAAGCCTTCAACCGGGACGCGGACAAGGGCTGGCTCTGGATCCAGGCCTCCTTCTAGGCCCGTCCCTCCCCTGCCTGCCAGGCGTGTGCTTCCCGACAGCACACGCCTGGGGTATGCTACGGATCAACCCGTGGCGTGCCACTCATCCAAGCCCCTTCGCTGAACGAATACCCCTGCATGAACCCAGACGCAGACATTGCCATCATTGGTGCCGGCATGGCCGGTCTCACCGCCGCCCTTCGCGCCCGCGAGGCCGGATGGACGCCCATCGTGCTCGAAAAAAGCCGTGGCCCCGGCGGCCGCCTGGCCAGCAAGCGCACCCGGGACGGGGCCAGCGTGGACATGGGGGCGCAGTTCTTTACCGTGCGCAATCCGCGTTTCAGGGCCCTGCTGGAGGACTACGCGGGACGGGAAGCTTTCGGGCTCTGGGACGCCACCCTCTGGCACGAGAACGGGGAAGGCTGGGTGGACAGCTTCCACCAGGCACTGCGCTATGTCGGCACGCCCCGCATGACGGCCATCACCCGCGCCCTGGCGGCCCATGCCCCCATCCAGGCGGGGACCCACCTCAGCGCTGTGGTGCCCGCCCCCGACGGTTGGTGGCTGGAAACAAGCCAGGGCCAGCTGGGCCCTTTCGAGCGCGTGATCATCACGACCCCGCCGGAACAGGCACGGAATCTGCTGCCGCAAGCCACCACGGCGTCACTGGCGCTGGAAAATTTCCGGATGCTGCCGTGCTGGAGCCTGGCCCTGCGCTTCGACGAGCCCCTTTCACCAGGCTTTGACGGCATGCAACTGGCCCATGAATGCCTGGGCTGGGTGGCCCGCAACACCAGCAAGCCAGAACGCGGGGACACCGAATGGTGGGTATTGCACGCCAACGGCACCTGGTCGGAGGCGCACCGTGACGCTGACACCACCGAGGTGGCGGCCGCCATGACCACCGCCTTCCGGCAACGCTTGAACATCCGCCAGGTGGCCACCGACCACCTGGTCCACCGCTGGCTCTACGCGCGACCCGGAGCCGGTCCAACGCCGGGCTTTCTGAGCACCGCGGATAACAGTCTGGGCCTGTGCGGCGACTGGCTGGCCGGCGGCCGCGTGGAAGGCGCCTTTGAAAGCGCTGATGGGCTGGCCAGCGCCTGGTTCCGTCAGTCGTAGACGCAGTCCCGCCCTGCCCGTTTGGCCCGGTAGAGGGCATGGTCCGCGCGCAACAGCAGATCATCAATGCCCGTATCGCCGGGCGCCAGGGAGGCCACCCCGAAGCTGGCGCTGACGCCGAGGGTCAGGCCCCGGTAGTCCATGGCAATACTGGCAAGACCGTGACGCAGGCGATGAGCGAGCTGATGGGCCTGGGCGTGCTCCGTGTCCGGCAACAGCAGGACGAACTCTTCACCGCCCACACGCGCGGCCACATCGCTTTCCCGCACAAAACGCCCGATCAGGTCGCCAACATGCTGAAGAAGATGGTCACCCGCTTCATGCCCGTACTCATCATTGATGCGCTTGAACCAGTCGAGATCAAACTGGAGCAGTGACAGCGGCTGGTCGCTGCGCTGAGCCTGCGGTAACAGCTTTGCCGCCAGCTCAAAAAACGCCCGGCGATTACTCAGCCCTGTGAGCTCATCCTCACGTGCAAGTGCGTCCGCGCGCTCACGCTCAGCCCTCAGCGCGTCTTCCATTTGCCGGCGCTCGGTAATGTCGGTGGCGATCTCAAGCCGTACCACGCGACCGTCGGGCCACTGGATAGCCTGGTCGCGGCACTGATACCAGCGGCTGTTCGCCTCATTCTGGAATTCCCAGACCACGGGTTCCGCCAGAGTGCCATCCTCGCCCACCAGCTGGGGATTGGTGCAGAAGGGGCAGGGGGTGTCGCGCCCCTGCATCACTTCCCAGCACTTGCGGCCTCTGGGATCGCCCCAGAGACGGCGGCCATAGGCGTTCATGAACAGCATGTCGTGCGTGTCCATGTCCGCGACGTAGATGAGGGCATCCACGTTATCGAGGATGGTCAGCAGGGCCTCCGGGCTCGCTACGCACTGGTCGAAAGTAGCCAGATCCCCCGGCACCACCGGATCACATTCCTGCATCACGGCGCTCCGTTGCCACATTTGGGGTCATTATTGTGTTCTGTTCAATTCGTATCCAGACGATGACTATAAGCTGTCAGAAAGCTCAAACACAACCGGCTGGTCAAACCATAGCCACTTTTGTATTATGGTTATAACCATATAAACATTAGTGAGGTTGCTATGCAGACCTTCCGCCAATCCCCATCACAACGCGCCGACCAACCCGACGTAGCCGGTTTTTACGATCCCCGGACATTCAGCATCCAGTACGTGGTCAGCGACCCGGCAACCAAACGCTGTGCCATCATCGATCCAGTGCTCGACTTTGAGGAAAAATCCGGTGCCACCGCCACCTTCAACGCGGACGCCATCCTGGATTACGTCGCACGCCATGAGCTGAGCGTTGAGTGGATCCTGGATACCCATCCCCACGCGGACCACTTCTCGGCAGCGCGTTATCTCCAGTCCCAAACCGGTGCGCCAACCGCCATCGGTGAACAGGTCACCGAGGTCCAGAAACTCTGGAAAGGCATCTACAACTGGCCAGAGTTCCCGGACGACGGGCGCCAGTGGGACAAGCTCTTTGCCGAAGGCGACACCTTTCAGCTGGGCCAGCTGGACGGGCGCATCCTCTTCTCGCCGGGGCACACGCTGGCCTCCATCACCTACGTGATCGGCGACGCGGCCTTTGTCCATGACACTCTCTTCCAGCCCGACTTCGGCACCGCCAGGGCGGATTTCCCGGGCGGCGACGCCGGCCAGCTGTGGCGCTCCATCCAGCAGATCCTGTCACTGCCGGACGAAACCCGCCTGTTCACCGGCCACGACTACATGCCGAATGGCCGTGAGCCCCAATGGGAAAGCACGGTCAGGGAACAGCGGGAAACCAACCCCCACATCCACGGCAATACCGAGGCGGATTACGTCCAGCTGCGCACGGGCCGTGACCAGCAGTTGCCCATGCCCAAGCTGATCCTGCACTCACTGCAGGTGAATACCAACGGCGGCCAGCTGCCGGCAGCGGAATCCAATGGCCGACGCTACCTCAAGATCCCACTGGACACGCTGGAAGGCGCCAGCTGGGGCTGATGCCATGACCCCAAAGCAACTCCTGCCCATCCTGCGCTGGGCGCCGGACTACAACCGGGCCACCCTGGCGCGGGACCTGCTGGCAGCAGTGATCGTCACGGTCCTGCTGATCCCACAGTCGCTGGCCTATGCCATGCTGGCCGGCCTGCCCGCCGAGGTCGGCCTCTACGCCAGCATCGTGCCGCTGGCCCTCTACGCCCTTTTCGGCACCAGCAGCACCCTGGCGGTGGGGCCTGTCGCGGTCATCTCACTCATGACCGCGTCCGCCGCCAGCAGCCTGGCCGAACCGGGGACGGCGGCCTACACCGGCATCGTGCTGACCCTGGCCTTCCTCTCGGGCCTGATCCTTCTGGGCATGGCCATGGCGCGCATGGGGTTCCTGGCCAACTTCCTCAGCCACCCGGTCATATCCGGGTTCATCACGGCCTCGGCGCTCATCATCGCCGCCGGCCAGCTGGGTCCGCTACTGGGCATTGAGGCCAACGGCCAGACGCTACCCGGCCTGCTCACCAGCCTCTGGCAGCATGGTGCGGCACTTGAGCCGATGACAGCCGCCATCGGCCTGGTGACGCTCCTTTTCCTGGCCGTTACCCGCCGGTGGCTGCACCCCCAGGCGCTCAAACGCGCAACCCCACTGGTTGCCGTGGGCGTCACCACCTTCGTCAGCTGGTGGGCAGGGCTGGCGCAAGAGGGCGTGGCCGTAGTCGGCGCCATCCCTACCGGGCTGCCGGGACTGACCCTGCCCGCCATGGACCCCTCGCTCTGGCGCGAACTCGGTGTGGCAGCATTGCTGATCAGCATTGTGGGTTTTGTGGAATCCGTCTCGATCGCCGAAACACTCGCCACCCGGCGCCGTGAGCGGCTGGATCCGGACCAGGAACTGCTGGGCCTTGGCGCCTCCAACCTGGGAGCGGCCTTTTCCGGCGGCATGCCGGTCACCGGTGGCTTCTCGCGCTCGGTGGTCAACGCCGACGCCGGCGCTGCCACGCCTGCGGCTGGTGCCTTCACCGCTGTCGGCATCGGCCTCGCCACCCTGACGCTGACGCCATTGCTGACCCATCTGCCACGGGCAACCCTGGCGGCGACCATCATTGTCGCGGTGATGTCGCTGATTGATACCCGGCTGATCCGCCGCACCTGGCGCTACGCCCGGTCCGAGTTCACCGCCATGCTCGCCACCATTGCCCTGACCCTGCTTCTGGGTGTGGAAACCGGCATTCTCACCGGCGTTGGCCTGTCACTGGCGCTCCACCTGTACCGCACCAGCCAGCCACACAGCGCTGTAATCGGGCGGGTACCCGGCACCGAACATTTCCGCAATGTGGAACGCTACCAGGTGGAAACCGATGACCAGCTGCTGATGGTCCGGGTGGACGAGAGCCTCTACTTCGCCAATGCCCGCCCCCTGGAAGAGCGCCTTCTCAGTCTCGCGGCAGCACGCAGTGGGCTCCGCCACGTTGTGCTGGCCTGCCAGGCCGTGAACGACATTGATACCTCGGCGCTGGAAACCCTGGAAACCATCAACCGCCGGCTCGGCGAGGACGGCATCCAGCTGCATCTGGCGGAAGTGAAAGGGCCGGTCACGGACCGCCTGCGCGAGACGGACTTCCTGAACCAGCTCACCGGGCAGGTCTTTCTCAGCACCTACGAGGCCTGGCTCCACCTGCACCAGGACGGCCCAGCGAACGCCAGACAGACGGCAACGGCGTCATCGTCAACCTGAGCGCTCGTCGCTCCCTTGGGCTTGACTTGGAAGCCGATTTGTTCCGAAGTGAAGGCTCGACCCTTGATCAGGGGCTCATCAAGGGGTCCGCTGATCCGGGAGTCGAGCCCACAGCCGTGTTACCAATGCAAAGAGCAAGGAGAACAGCAATGGCACAGGTCACTCTTGGCGGCAATCCGGTCGAGGTCAGCGGCCACCTCCCGCAACCGGGCGAAACCGCTCCGGATTTCACCCTCACCAACCCGGACATGGAAGACAAAACCCTGGGCGACTGGCAGGGCCAGCGCAAGATCCTCAACATCATCCCGAGTATCGACACCGGTGTGTGTGCGGCCTCAACCCGTACCTTCAACGAAAAAGCAAGCGGCCTGGACAACACCGTGGTACTGGTCGTCTCGGCGGACCTGCCGTTTGCCGCAGCGCGTTTCTGTGGCGCGGAAGGACTGAACAATGTGGTGACGCTGTCGTGTTTCCGCAACGAGCGCTTCCCCGAGGACTACGGCGTCAACCTGACCTCCGGTCCCTTCCGTGGGCTCTGTGCCCGCGCCGTTGTGGTGCTGGACGGGAACAACCAGGTGCTGCACAGCCAGCTGGTTCCGGAGATTGGCGAGGAGCCGGATTATGAGGCCGCGCTCAGGGCCCTGACCTAAGCCGGCTGATCCGTACGCACCAGCCTGTAAGCGGTCTCCACCAGGGAGGTAACACCCGCCTTCTGGAGACCGGTGTAGTGTTCAATCACTTCCCGGCGCTCAAGCTGCTCGACCCGGAACAGACTCTGGGCGTCCAGCTCCGGGCGCCGCACCGGGAAGGGCGGCCCATCCATTTCGGCATCGGGGTATTCAAAGGTGATCAGGACCCCCTGTGCCCCGGGCGCCACCAGTGCCGCCAGCCGCTGAAGATAACGCGGGCGCATCGACTCTGGAAGCGCGATCAGCGCAGCCCGATCGTAGAACGCATGCCAGGGTGACTCCGGCTGCAACTCAAAAAAATCCCCCACGGCCAGATCCACATTACCGGCACTGTAGACGGGCAACCCATCCGCGCGCTCATGCACCCGGGGCTCGCACCCCCATTCAGCGAAGAACTCGTCCACCGCCCGCTGGTCCAGCTCGATACCAGTCACCCGGTGCCCCGCTTCCGCCAGCCAGCGCATGTCCAGTGCCTTGCCGCACAGCGGGACCAGCACATCCATGCCATCGCGCTCGAGAACGGGCCAGTGCCGGCGGAGCATGGGATGGACGTCCGAGCGGTGGAATCCGATCTTGCGCTCGGTCCAGATGTCGTACCAGAACTGCGGCTCCAAAACGGTCTCCGGTTATCTGTTGAATTCAGCCATCACAGCCAGAGGCGCTCCAGCAATGCCTCAGGCGTGTCATCCACCCTCAGCATACCGCGATGGCGCGGGTGCACGAAGCCCTCGCTCACGGTGGCGTCCAGAAACCGGATCAGATCATCGTAATAGCCACGGGTATTGAGCAGGCCAATGGGCTTGGTGTGAAAGCGCAGCTGGCCCCAGGTAAGGATTTCGAACAGCTCCTCCAGCGTCCCCAGACCACCCGGCATGGCAATGAAGGCATCGGCCCTTTCGGCCATCAGGCGCTTGCGCTCGTGCATGTCCGTGGTGACCAGCAGTTCCGTCAGCGCCTCATGGGCGACCTCCTTCTCCTGCAGTGACCTGGGGATGACGCCGGTCACGGCACCGCCAGCCGCCAGCACCTCATCCGCAATCAGCCCCATCATGCCGATGGAGGCACCACCATAGACCAGCCCGAGCCCCTGCCGGGCCATGGCCTGTCCAAGTGCCCGCGCCGCCGCTTCATAGCCATCCCCGTTCCCGGCGCGTGAGCCACAGTAGACACAGATGGAATTCATGGTCATCCCCCCTGCCAAACATTGCCGGGGACTTTAACCCACCTCCTGCCTCGGTACCATCCCAGACTCACTCCACCCGGAACTGGCGTACCATGGCGTCAATGGAGTCCGCGGTGCTGCCAAGGGTTTCAGACTGCTCCTGGATGCTGTACAGCTGTTCGATACACGCCTGTTACCATGCTGTTTTTCCGGTTTGAGAGTAACCAATGGAAGCACTCACCTCACTGCTGACCCGACTCGACGGCAAGAGCTACAAAGCCTACAAGGACCTGCTCGGCGAGCACCGGTTCGAGGGCTGGACCCTGATCGTGGACCACGTCCAGGCGGACCCGTTTGCGGCCCCCTCGCGCGTCCGGGCCCGGGTGGACGCCGCCACGGCGGATCTGCCGGACGCCGTCTTCAGCACCCAGGCCCGCCAGTGCGCGGCCAGGGACTACATCGCCCGGGCTTTCCGCCAGACCACCCGGGATGACAAGGATCTGGCCATTGACGCGGGCGCCCAGACGGTCATCGAGCGCACGGCGGTGCTGCTGGATGACGGCGCGGTGGAACTGCGCCTGAGCCTGAGCCTGCCGGCGCGCGGGCGCAGCATCCTGGGGCACCAGGCCCGCAAGCTGATCTGTGAACGCCTGCCGAAGGCCGTGCTTACCGCTGCCACGGCGCGCTCACTGAACCTGGATGCCCTGGAACGCCACATGGCAACCGTGGAAGACCAGCAGGCGCTGCGCGCCCAACTGGCGGAGCAAAGTCTGGTGGCGTTCGTGGCAGACGGTGCCATCCTGCCCCGCCACTCCGGCGTGGATGATCGCCCACTGGCGGACGCCATCGCCTTCGAATCCCCCGCCTCGCTGTCGCTGACACTGGATACGCCCAACCAGGGCCCTGTCACCGGCATGGGCGTTCCAGAGGGCATCACCCTGATCGTCGGCGGCGGCTTCCACGGCAAATCCACCCTGCTGGCGGCCATCAGCCTGGGCGTGTACGACCACATCCCGGATGACGGCCGTGAACGGGTGGTCGCACGCCCGGCCGCGGTCAAGATCCGCGCCGAGGATGGCCGCGCTGTACACGGCGTGGACCTGTCGCCCTACATCAACCGGCTTCCCTTCGGTAAGACCACGGAACACTTCGCCACGGATCTGGCCTCCGGCTCCACCAGCCAGGCGGCGGCACTGCAGGAGGCCCTGGAAGCCGGCGCCGATACCCTGCTGGTGGACGAAGACACCTCCGCCACCAACTTCATGATCCGCGACCGGCGGATGCAGGCCCTGGTGGCCCGGGAAAGCGAACCCATAACCCCCTTCGTGGACCGCATCCGCCAGCTGCGCGACGACCTGGCCACCTCCACCGTGCTGGTCATGGGCGGTTCCGGGGACTATTTCGACTGCGCCGATACCGTCCTCCAGATGCAGGACTACCGCGCCCATGACGTTACGGACGACGCCCGTGCCGTGGCGGAGCGCTTTGCCACAGGCCGTGAATCCGAAGCCCGGGACACACTGAACCGCCCCCAGCCTCGCCCCCTCAATGCCAAACGCCTGAGTGCGGAAACCAAGCCCGGCAAGACCAAGGTACAGGCCCGAGGCCGTGATACCCTGGTCTTCGGGCGCGATGACGTGGACCTGCGCTCCGTGGAACAGATTGCGGACGCCTCCCAGGTGCGCGCCATCGGCCAGCTCCTGGCCGGCCTCGCGAAATCCGGGGACACTCTGGACCAGCCGCCGGAGGCCATCGCCCGCCGGCTTCTGGAAAGCCCCGCCGCACTCAGCCACCGCCCCGATGGCGACCTCGCCCTGCCGCGGGTGTTCGAGGTTATGGCCGCCCTCAACCGGCTGCGCCAGAACGGTTTCGGAAGGTCCTGACCCCATGCCCGGTGTTCCGGGCTCCGTCAACGGCGTATCATAACGGGCTCTGTCGTCTACGGAGCCCGTTTTGATCCAGTTTCTGCCCCGTTTCATCCGGATCAACCCGTCGCTGGCGCTGTTCGCGCTGCTGGCCACCGCGTTTTCCGGCTTCGGCCAGACCTTCTTCATCTCCGTATTCGGCAGCAGCCTGCGCGATGAATTCGCCCTGAGCAATGCCACTTACGGCACCTACTACAGTCTGGCGACCCTGGCCTCCGCGCTGGTGCTGCTGCGGCTGGGCACCATCGTGGACCGCTGGTCCCTGGCCAATACCATCACCCTGGCGCTCACACTGCTGGGAGCCAGCAGCTTACTGCTGGGTCTGGCCCCCCACTGGCTCCTGCTGATCCCTGGCTTTTTTCTGGGCCGGCTGGGAGGCCAGGGCATGATGACCCACATCGGTTTTACCGCCGCCAGCCGCTACTTTGACCGCGATCGCGGCAAGATCATGGCCCTGACCGTCTCCGGACTGCCTCTTTCGGAGGCCCTGCTGCCGGCCGCCGGCGGCCTGATACTGGCCGCCTGGGGCTGGCGCGCCCCGTGGCTGCTGGCGGCGGGATTCCTGCTGTTGCTGGCGCTGCCGCTGATGCGCTGGCTCGCGCGCGAGGCCGCCCACCCGGAAACCGTCCGCGCCCAGTCTGCTCAGGATGACACCGGTGAAGGCAGCGGCTTCACGCGGCGCCAGGCCCTCAAGGACCCCGGCCTCTACATGATCCTGCCGGGCGCGCTGGCCGTACCCTTCACGGTTACTGCTATCCTGTTTCATCAGACCGCCATTGCGGAGCTGCGGGGCTGGCCCCTGGAGACCATTGCGCTGGCGTTCAGCGGCTATGCGCTGGGTCATTTCGCCATGCTGTTTGTCGCCGGCCCCACGGTGGACCGGATCGGGGCCCGCAAGGCGCTGATGGTCGGGCTCTACCCCATGGCCGCCGGCCTGGTGGTGATGGCGCTGACCCACGCCGCCTGGACGCCCTTCCTCTACCTGGCACTGGTAGGGATGAGCCAGGGATTTGCGGGCACGGCGGGCAATGCCCTCTGGCCGGAACGCTACGGGATTGGCCACATCGGCGCCATCCGCTCCCTGGCGCAGGCGCTTATGGTGCTGTCCACCGCCAGCTCGCCCGTGCTGGCCGGGCTGCTTCTGGACACCGGCACCACGCCCGGCGGACTGGCGCTCGGATTTGCCGGCGGCACCGTCCTGGCCTCGCTACTGATCGGGCTGGCTCCGGACATCCGCCAACCTGACGGATAGGCAACAACAAAACTGATACAAGCAACAGGTTAAACCCATGGGCCTTCGCGAAATCACCATCGGCGGCGTCTTCATCAGCCCTCTGCTCATCTATGTACTGATTGGGTTCACCGTCACCGTGTGTGTGCGCCTGCTTCTTCACTACATCACCGGCCATGGGGCGCTGTGGCAGGAGGCGTGGTTCGATACGGCCCTGTTTGTGATCGCTACCGCCGGCACCGCCTATCTGGGCGCTCCAGCGCCGGGGGGTGGTTGAATGGGAACCCCGACCCGGATCCTGGTCACTGTCGTTGCCATGGCACTGGCTGTTACCGCTGGTACCTGGCTCTGGAACTACTACCTGTATTCACCCTGGACCCGCGACGCCCGGGTACGCGCCGACGTGATCACCGTGGCCCCGGACGTCTCCGGCTGGGTGCGCACCCTGAACGTGACGGACAACGAGCATGTTGAACGCGGCGACGAGCTCTTCCACATTGGCCGGGAACGCTATGAGGTGGCCGTTGATGAGGCCGAAGCCGCCGTCGCCAGGGCCGAGGCCCGGCTTGAGCGCAAACGCCACGTCGCCAAGCGCCGGTCCCGACTGAGCCGGGAGTCGATCAGCACCGAGGACCGCGAGGCCGCCCGCATCGACACGCGCATCGCCGAGGCCGCCCTGACCCAGGCCAGGGCCGAGCTGGCCAAGGCCCAACTGGACCTGGAGCGCACCACGGTTACCGCACCAGCCTCCGGACACCTGCTCAGCCTCAAGCTGGCCGAAGGAGACTACGCCAAGGCTGGTTCACCGGTGATGGCCCTGGTTAAGTCCGGCTCGTATTACGTCACCGGCTATTTCGAGGAGACCAAGCTGCCACACATTGAGGTTGGCGACAGCGCCGAGGTCATCCTGATGAGTGGCAACGTCCACCTGGAGGGCCATGTCGCCGGCATCAGCCGGGGTATTGCCGATACCAACACCTCCTCCAACAGCCAGCTGTTGCCGAAGGTCCAGCCCTCCTTCAGCTGGGTGCGCCTGGCCCAGCGCATCCCGGTCCGGATCGCGCTGGATGAGGTGCCCCCCGACACCCGACTGAGCGCGGGGATGACGGCCACGGTCCGCATCCATCCCGACGCGGACTGACGCCTCATGCCGGTGCTTCTAGAGGCTTACCTCACGCCCTCGCGCCAGGCCCTGCGCTTCGCGTTCAAGGCCACACTGGCCATGCTCCTGGCACTCTACGCCGCCCTCTGGTTTGATCTGGACCGTCCCTACTGGGCCCTGATCGCCGCCGCCTTCCTGCAGATCCGGCCCATGAGCGGCATGGTCATCGAGAAGGGACTGTGCCAGATCGGCGGCACACTGATCGGCGCCGTTGCAGGATTCGCCGTTATGGCGGCCGCCGCCCAGGCCGCGATTCCCGCGCTCTACGCACTCACCCTCTGGGTCATGGCCTGCGCCTACGCGGGCTCGGTACTGCGCGGCAACGCCTCCTATGGCTGCGTCATGGCGGCCGTTGCCGCGCTTCTTATCGTATTGCTGTCGCTCAACCAGCCCGACCAGGTGTTCGACGTGGCGCTGGCGCGCGTTTCTGAGCTCGCCCTGGGCGGGATCTGCGCAACCCTGGTAAGCGCCCTGGTGTGGCCGGTGCGCGTAACCGACCATCTGGCCGAGCAGGCGGACGCGGCGATCAACTCGGCGTTCACCCATGCCGGTCAGCGCCTGGATGCCGATACCACGCCGGCAACAGTGCAACGGTCCCTGACCGCCAGCCTGGGCCCGCTGAACCTGCTGGAGGCGGACAGCCAGGCCGCCCGCTACGAAGGCCCGGGCGGCGGTGCCCGCATCCGTGCCGTCCACGTTCTTACGCACCGCGCCATGCGGCTGTTCGCCGCCCTCAGCGGCATCCAGCAGCTGCTGCGCCAGCACCCCGACCGCATTGGCCCCTCACTGCGGGCACTCGCCAACGAGATGGCACAGGGATTCAGCGACGCCCAATCGGCACGGGGTGTCCCGGCCGCGCGGCGCCACCTCCAGAGCCTGCGTGAACGGGCGCGGACCTTTCCAGAGGAGGGCCTTGATCCGCTGCAGCGCCGGGTTGTTACCGGGTTGCGGGCCTTACTCGGCCACGCCATGGTCATGCTCGATGCCCGCGAGGCCATCGCCCATCCTGGCCACCATCAGCTGCGCAGCGCCACGCCCACCTGGCACCGCGACCATGGCGACGCGGCGGTGAACGCGCTGCGGGCTGGTGCGGCGTTCGCAACCACGGCGGTATTGTGGCTCACCACGCAATGGCCCAGCGGCCCCATTGCGATGGTCATGGCAACCTTGCCGTCGGTGCTGTTCGCCAACCGGGACAACCCGGCCACGGTCTGCACCCGTTTCTTCATTGGCATGCTCGCGGCCATACCCAGCGCCTTCCTGTTCGGGCATGTGCTGCTTGCGCAGGCCAGCGGCTTCCCGATGCTGGCCATGCTGGTGCTCACGCCATTGTTCATTGGCCTGCTGGGAGCCGGTCACCCGCAGCTCACGGGCTATGGACTGCCATTCACCATCTTCAACATTCTGCTCATCATGCCCGGCAACGACATGAGCCTGGCCTTCGACAGCTTTGCCAACCGGGCGCTGGCGGTCATGGTGGGACTCGCGGTGGCAACCATGGGCTTCCGCCTGATTCCCGGCCTCGGCGCCTCTTTGCGCCGGCGCCGGCTGATCCACGCCATCGGCGCGGATCTGCGCAGGCTGGCCCAGCCTTTGCGCCCGGATACCGAGGCGCGATTCAGTGGCCGCATGGCGGACCGCCTCCTCCGGCTGGCCCGCCACGACGATCTCCTTGAGGCGGAACACCGTCACCTTCTCACGCTCGGCCTCACCGGGCTGGACCTGGGGGTCTCAGGGCTGAAGCTGCGCCATCAGCTGACCAGCGAATCGGAGCCCGTCCAAGATGCCCTTGCCGCACTGCTGGAGACCCTCGCCGATGCGTTCCTCCTCAGTGCCCGGGGCCATGCGCCCGGCGACGTGGCCACCGCAGCGCGGAAGCTGGATAGCGCGATTGCCGCCAGCGACGCACTGGATGAACGCGCACGCGCACAGCTGAATGGGCTGCTTGAGCGGCTCCAGCTGAGCCTCCAGCGCCAGGCCCGGGCGATGGCCCACCGCCATGGCGACGCCGAGACCGAAAGCTAGCGATTACGCAGGACTCCAGCCGTAAAGCAGAAGGCGCCACCCAACAGCATGGCGTAGGCCCCGAGCGACAGCACCAGCGACGGGGCCAGCCCGCCGGAGACCATGGCCAGCAGCGGCGCCAGCGCCGCCAGCATCAACAGCACGCCAATGGCCCGCAAAACTCAGCCCCGCTCCGGGTCCTGGAGCCAGCAGGCGGAATAGTGCCCGGCCTCCGGCTCGAACACCGGCGGATCCTGCTGGTCGCAGAGCCCTTCCATGGCCCGTGGGCATCTCGGGTGAAAGCGGCATCCCCCGGGTGGGTTCAGCAGGCTGGGCGGCTCGCCGTCCGGCACGTCCCGTTCGGCCAGCGCGTTGTCCGCATCCACGTCCGCGATCGCCGCCAGCAGGGCGCGGGTGTAGGGGTGCTGGGGTCTGTCCAGAAGTTCCTCCACCGGCGCCTGCTCGACCACCCGGCCGGCGTACATCACGAAGATGCGGTCGGCGTAGTGGCGCACGGTTGAGAGATCATGGGTGATAAAGGCCAGTGTCAGGTCGCGCTCCTGCTGGATACGCCGCAGGAGGTTGAGGATTTCCACGCGCACCGAGGCGTCCAGCATGGAAACGGGCTCGTCCGCGATCAGCATAGCCGGCTCCAGCAGCAGCGCCCGGGCAATCACTACCCGCTGCTGCTGGCCGCCGCTGAGCATATGCGGGAACTTGGGCAGGATCTCGTCCACCTGGGTCAGGCGCACTTCCGCCAGCGCCTGGCGGATGCGGCGCTCGCGCTCGTCGCGGTCCTTAACGCCATGGATGATCAGCGGCTCCGAGAGCAGACGGCGCACGTCCATGAACGGCGGCAGCGCGCCGAACGGATCCTGCTGCACATAGCCCACCCGCGCCAGGTACTGACGACGGGCCTCGCCCTTCAATTCACTGAGGTGCTCACCCTCAAAAACCACGTCACCATGGCTGGGCCTGTGCAGACCAAGCAGGGTCCGGGCCAGGGAGCTCTTGCCGCAGCCGCTCTCGCCCACGAAAGCCACGGATTCCCCCTTCGCCAGCTCAAAGTCCACGCCATCCACGGCGCGCACCGACCCCACACGCAGGAAGCCCCACTGGCGCAGCTCGAACCAGGTATGCAGGTTGGTCGCCCGGAGCAGTGGTTCCTCAGCCGTCATGGTCGGTGCCCTCCTCATGCAGCCAGCAGCGTACGCGGCGCTCACCTTCCAGTTCGAAGGCGGGCGGGTCCTCGCTACAGCGCCCGAAGCGCTTCGGGCAGCGGTCCGCAAAGCGGCAGCCCGCCGGCGGATCGATCAGGTCCGGCGGCTCGCCGGGAATGTAGCCGGGTGGCTCACTCTGGTGCAGGCGCGGCACGCTGTCCATCAGAAGCCTGGAATAGGGATGGGCGGGGTGGTGGAAGAAATCACGGGCATCGCTCTGCTCCACCACCTGCCCCGCATACATCAAAGCTACCCGGTCCGCCAGTTCACTGGAGGTGGCCACGTCATGGGTAATCAGGATGAAGCTGGTGCCCTGCTCGCGCTTGATCCGTTTGAGCACATTCATGATGCTCGCCTGGGTCAGCACGTCCAGGGCCGAGGTGGGTTCATCCAGGATCACCAGTTCCGGCTCGGTCACCAGCGCCATGGCCAGCACCACTCTCTGGCGCATGCCGCCGGAGAGCTCAAACGGGAAGCGGCTCACAAAATCCCGGGATACCCCAACCGTGGCAAAGGTCTCGACCACCCGTTCCATGGCGGCCTCTTTCGACCACCCCCGGTGCACGCGCAGGGGCTCGGCCACCTGCTCGCCCACCCGGACCACCGGGTTGAGCGCGTTCATGGCCGCCTGCATAACCATGGATAGGCGGTTCCACTGGACCCCGGAACGGAATGCCTCGTCGTTCATCCCCATGAGCTCGTCGCTGCCCAGCATGACCTGACCGCTGTAGCGTGCCACATTGCGCGGCAGCAACCGCATCAGCGCCTTGGCCAGGGAGCTCTTGCCGGAGCCGGATTCGCCCAGCACCACCAGGGCCTCGTTGCGCCCTACGTCCAGATCAACACCATCCACCGCCCGGGCCGTGCCCCGGCGGGTGCGGTAATGGAGCTGCAGGTTTCGGACCTGCAGCAGCGGCTCACGAGCGTCCGTCATTGCGTTCTCAGCCTCGGATTGAAGACACGGTCCAGGGCGAAACCGAACATGGCAAAGCCCAACCCGGTCAGCATCAACAGCACCGCCGGCGCCACCATCCAGTAGTAGAAGCCGTTGTAGAGGGCACTCTGCTGCTGGGCGTCATTCAGCACCTTGCCCCAGGTGGGCAGCTCCGGATCACCCAGCCCCAGCACCGCCAGCGACGCCTCCAGGAACACGAAGGTCGGGATCAGCGTTACGAAGGTCGGGATCAGCACCGGCAGGATGCGCGGGATCATGTAACGCAGAATGATGCGCGCATTGCCCGCGCCATAGGCCCGTGCCGCCTCGATGTAGGGCGCCTCGCGGATGGGCAGCAGCATGGCGCGGTAAGTCTTGATGCCGGCGCTGAAGATGCCCAGGGCAATGACCACGCCCAGCATGAGCCAGATGCTGGTGGAATAGAGGGTGCCCACCATCACCAGTATCGGCAGCATGGGCAGGATCATGTTCACCTCGGTCAGGCGTTGGATCAGTGCGTCCACCCAGCCCCGGAACCAGACGCCCGTGGCAGCGATCACCAGGGTCGTGACCGTGGTGCCCACCGCCGCCAGCAGTCCGAAGGCCAGCGCCACCGGCGTACCCCACATCAACGCCAGCATCAGGTTGCGGCGCTGATAGTCCGTGCCGGCCAACCCGTGAACCCGGCCATAGACCGCCAGATCCGCCTTGAGCTCGGCGCTGGGGTCAAACAGCATGGCGTCCACCGTGAGCCGGTACTGGCCCTTTTCAGCCCTGGGGTCCGCCGGATCGCTGTTACCGGCGAACAGGCCCACATGCGGGACCATGCCAAGCCGGGCGTCCAGAGCGCGGTTCTGTGAGATGGAAATGCGGTCCTCCTCCGAGACCCGCTGGCTACCGAGCGCGATGGTCTCCCCCGAGGGCGTATGCCAGGTCAGGCGCACGAACGCCTCCTCCTGGGTGCCCTTCTGCTTCAGGAAGAGGTTGAGCTCACTGGGAAAGCCCTCGTTGTCGTACTCGAAGGTGAGTGGAATCCGTACCTGCTTGCCGCCTTCAAAGGGCGCCTCGCGCACTTCGGCATTGGCGCTCTTCACGACCCGGGTCTGCGGCAGGTTGCCCCCCAGCAGCCGGTCTGCCCATACCGGCCCGGCGTTGACCGGGTTCATGCGCCAGTGTTCACCGCCCCGCCAGCGGTCCAGGGCCTCGGAATAGGGAATCGTGATAACGGTATAGAGCGACAGCGCCACCAGGAACAGGATGATGCCCAGCCCGCCGATGGCGGACGGGTAGCCCTTGAGCTCCCGCAGCCCCTGCATCCAGCGGCTCATTGTTCACCTCCTTCAACCCGCACCCGGGGGTCGAGAACGGCGTAGAGGCAATCCAGCATGAAGACCGTGACCGCCAGCAGATAGGCAAAGATCACAACGCCCCCAATGATCACCGGCGTATCCCGGTGGCCGATGGCCTGGAACAACAGGGTTCCCAGCCCCGGCCAGCTGAACACCTGCTCCAGGATGATGGCGCCGCTCCACAGCCCGATCAGCATCAGCAGGAAGTTGGTGATGATGGGCGCCAGCGTCGGGCGCAGAATATAGCGGCTCTGGATCAGGTTCGAGGGCAGCCCCTTCGCCCGTGCCATTTCCACATAGTCCTCGCTGGAATGGATCAGGAAGAAGGTCCGCCAGGAGTAAATGGAGATGAAGATGGAGGACACGAACATGGCAATGACCGGCAGCACCAGATGCTCCAGAACGCTTGCCGCATAGGCCCAGGGGTCCTCGGGCGGCGGGATGTCGACCATGCCCCCGGCCGGCAGCACCGGTACCACAAAGGCAAACACCAGGATCAGGAAGATGCCGTAGAACCAGGCCGGCGCCGCCGAGCTCGGTGCCAGCCCGATCACCGCCCGGTCAAGCCGGCTGCCGTAACGCCGGGACAGGTAAAGGGCGGCATAAACGGAGACGAGGAACACCAGCAGGTTGGCTGTGCCGAACAGCAGCAGCGTGGCCGGCAGACGCTCCGCAATGATGTCGTAGACGGCCCGCGAGCCGGAATCACTGTGCATCTCCTCGGCACGCCCGAGATCCAGCTGGATTGCCTGGGACAGGTAATCGAAGCTGCGCCAGATGAAGGGTTCGTCCAGGTTGCGCTGCTCAATCCGCAGCTGCACCTGTTCCTCGATCAGCTCGTTACGCGCCTGCGAGTCCATATCCATGAACGACGGGTCCGCCCGCACG
This sequence comes from Salicola sp. AFF1, assembly GCF_056783195.1. Lineage (NCBI taxonomy): Bacteria > Pseudomonadati > Pseudomonadota > Gammaproteobacteria > Oceanospirillales > Halomonadaceae > Salicola > Salicola sp. AFF1. The sequence continues at coordinate 24,473 of NZ_JBXAYL010000022.1, read as the reverse complement.
GACTCCGACACCGTCGCCCGGATCTGGAGCTTGCGCAGCTCATCCACCTTGCCGCCCATGTTGGCAATGACGATGGTGAGGTAGACCCCGATCAGAACGGTGATGAACAGCGCCAGAACCCGGCGCAGCGTAAACCAGGCCAGACGACGGAGGTCCCTTGCCCGATCAGTCATCAGCAACCTCCATCAGCCGGGTACCGTCGGGCACGGTGGCAAACGCATGGGAGGCGAAGGCGGGCAGCGCAACACGGGATGAGGTGACCGCCACCTCCAGACTGTTGGCACCCTCTCCCAGGTCCGACAGGGTTGCCGCCTCCAGGGACACGCGCCAGCGGCCTTTGCCGGCGCGCGCCGCCTCGCCCTCGGCCTGGAGATTGCCATCGGCGTCGTACAGCAGGTAATCGAGGCGCTTGATGGCGTCCGCCGGGTAGGGCTCTCCTTCGAAGGTGACGTCCACGTTGAAAGTGGCCGACTCGCCATGCGTAACCATCATGGGCCCATCCAGGGTCACCTCGGGGATCTGTGGCTCACTCAGGTCCAGCCATTTATCCGCCGGATCCGGGAAGTCCTTGTTGCGCCGCAGCACCACGGTCTTCTCCACCGGATGGACCGAATGCAGGTAGAAGGGCCCATTGCCCACCCAGAAGTGACCGCGCTCGCGGTACCAGTCCTCAAGGGCAGTGTAACGCCGGGCGGCGGGATGCTCGCCCTCGGTCATCTCCCCAAGCACGGACTCAAAAGGCAGATAGCCCTCCTCCCGGGCGCGTCGGAGATGGCGCTCCAGGGCATCCAGGCTGGGGCCGGACACCAGGCTGAGCCAGGGGACGCGGTTGGCATCCGCCTTGTGGGAGGAAAATGCCAGATCCCCGGCCTTTTCCGCCCTCATACCCAGCGCCAGCATGTGCCAGGGCTCGGCGGATACGGCCTGCTGCGCCACGATGGTTTCCGCATCCGGGAACACCTGGTCACTGTAGACCTCAATCACCAGCGGCTCGCGCTGGACAATGCGCCAGCCCTTGAAATACTTCTGGAAGACCTTGAATCGCGGCACGTGCGCCGGATCAAAGAAGGGGCTGTTCTCGTCCGCCCGTGCAAAGCTGAGGATCCAGGGCAATATGACGTCCGCCAGGGACATCTCGGTGCCGTCGTGCCACTGGCCATCCAGATAGCCGTCTTCATAGCGGATCCGGGTCCGCGAACGCGCGGTGGTGCCCTCAGGGTGAGCATCCGCCACCGTTCGGAAACGGCCCTCTTGCGCGTTCCAGCCGATCCAGGCGCTCTCCGGCACCTCAATGCGGTCAGCGCGTTCAAGCTCAACCCAGTCCTGGCTGCGCTGGGTCACACTATCCTGGGTTACCGTGACCTGCGCCCCCTGGATCCGCTGGGGTCTGTAAAGCCCGGTGTAGGGATCCGGCAGCAGCGGCGGGTCATTGAGGGCCCGCGTGATCATGTTATCGAACAGCCAGTTGCTCCCCGCAACCGGGTTCCACGGCTCGGTGAGCATACTGGGCGCGGCGAAGGTCATACTGCCGCCCAGCCGATCCCGGTAACGCAGGGTATAGGGCCACATCCGGGACCCGGCTATGCCTCCGGCCAGGTCCGCCGCCAGCGCCACATTGGCCGCACGCGGCACAATACTGAGCTGATCCACCAACCAGATGTGGTAGGACTCCTTCATCGCCAGCGTCATGCCTTCCGCCATCAGGTCGCGCCGCTCCGCCATGCTGGTGTAGTCCCGGCGCTGGAGCCGACGGGCAATGGTGTCCAGGGCCTCGGCCGGCTCGTAGGCCTGCCACAGCGGTTCCGGGCGGCCGCGCTTGGTGTAGTAGAGACTCAGGTTGCTGGAGACATCGCGGTTAATGGCGGTAGAGACCCAGCTGCCGGTGTAGATGTGCCACTGGCCGGCGGCAGGATCACTGGCGATCCAGATGCTCGACGCCTCCTCCGCCGTGCGATACTGGCGGCGCACCGAAAACCCGAGCTCACTCATGAGGTTGCTGATGTAATCCCCCACCTGCTTGCGGGCGTCCTCGGTGCGGATGAGAACGCGCAACGTCACCGGCTTTCCGTCGTGGTACCACTGGCCATCCCGGCGGCGCGCGCCCATGGCCTTCATTTCCCCGGTGATCACCCGGCGCGCCCGCTCAGGGTCATGGCCGTACTTGAGCTCCAGTGAACGGGCGGTTTCCGCCAGGCGGGCGTAATCCGGAAAGGCAGTGTTCATCGGCAGATAGCGGGGAACGGCCATGCCGCCGTAGATTTCCTCGGCCACGTGGCGGCGATCCACCAGCCAGTTCATGGCCTCGCGGACACGGCGGCTGCGGAAGAGATTGAACCCTTCGTCAAACGCCGCGGGGTTGAGCACCAGCTCGGTATTGGACCCGTAAGCGGTCTCGTAGCCACTCTTGCGGGCATTGCGCAGACGCCGATAGGCCGTGATGTTGGTGATTCCCTGGGCATAGACCTGGTGACGGCCCCGCTCAATCAGCCCGGCCACCTTGCCCACATCGGATTCCTGGGTGAAGACCACCTCGTCCACCAGTGCCCCACGGCGCCCGGTTTCCTCAATGGTCTCCTGGAGATCCACTGACTCCTGGCCGGAATCAGGGGCCTCCGGCGGTTGGGATGGCCGAGGCAGCAACATCAGCAGGGCCAGCACCACGAGCCCTGCCAGCCCCCAGACAATGGGCTTTTTCAAGATGACCGACGCTCCCGTCCTGTTTTTCTTTGAGGGCACAGATTATACGAAGCGCTGACGATGGGAAAACCGGATGCAGGGTAAAATCGCTGTAATGCCAACCTGTTGGCGCCTCAACCCCGATCAGCGGGAACAGAAGGGCCAGAACTGCCAGAAATGGCGGCAACGGAACTCGGATTCACACCGGGCGAGCTGGCTGGAATAGCGCTCCGACCGCCGAGCCACCTTCCGGGCCACACGCTGGACGCCGGGCCTGGACCGATAGCTGCCCCGCTCGTACCCCGTTGGCCCCTGATGGTACGCCAGGTAGAGATGCTCGGGATTGTACAGCGAGATCCCCTGGCGCTCATGGCTCCGGCGGTTGTACCAGCCAATGAAATCAGTGGCGTCCTCCATGTCGGTACGGCTGGCAAACAGACTCCCCGCTGCCTCCTCGTACTCGCCCCAGACCGGATCCTGGGCCTGGGCATACCCGTAGGCCGAGGAAGAGCGGAACCAGGGAATGATGCCCCAAAGCCAGGGCCGGGGCGGACGCACATGGCTGCGGAACGACGACTCCTGACGGATGAACGCCATCTGGGTGGCAATCGGCGTACCCCAGCGCTGCTGCGAGGCGCGGGCGTAGTCATACCACTGGGGCTGCTCCCGGAAAATCTCGCAGACGTTGCCCTGGTCCGAGGGCGGTGCCGGGGCCAGTAACGAGCATCCCGCCAGAACGCCTGTCGCAGCGATCAGCAGCGCATACCGGGCCATTGAGTTCATATCAGGCAACTCACTCAATCCACGAGAGTGAACGCAGTATAGCGAGGGGCGGAAGGCGAGGAAATGGCGCGGGTTGCTCTATATTCTATTAATCAGAAAACTTGGACAACTGTCCTGTTTCATGCTTAGCTGATCACAGTTTGATCGTGAAGACCAAGCCTCAACCCCCAAAACAAGCGAGAAGGATGAGGTCATGACATTTGACTACGTGATCGTCGGCGGCGGCTCGGCCGGGTCCGTACTCGCCTCCAGACTGAGTGAAGACCCGGACGTGAGCGTCTGCCTGCTGGAGGCGGGCGGACACGGCAACCACCTGCTGATCCGAACGCCGGCGGCGGTTGTCGCCATGGTCCCGGGTCACGGCAAAATCAACAACTGGGCGTTCGGGACCGAACCCCAGGCCGGCTTCAATGGCCGCCAGGGCTACCAGCCCCGGGGCAAGGGCCTGGGCGGCTCCAGTGCCATCAACGCCATGCTGTGTGTGCGCGGTCACCGCAAGGACTACGACCAGTGGGCCGAGATGGGCTGCGAGGGCTGGAGCTGGAACGAGGTCCTGCCCTATTTCCGCCAATCCGAGAACAACGAAGGCGGTGCCAACGACGTCCACGGCGACAGCGGGCCCCTACACGTCAGCAACCAGAAATCGCCGCGCCCCATCACCCGGGCTTTCATCAAGGCGGCCACCGAATGCGGGCATGCGGAGACGGACGACATCAACGACGGCGACAACGAGGGCATCGCTCTCTTTCCCGTCACCCAGTTCCACAGCGCTGAGCGTAACGGTGAGCGCTGTTCCGCGGCGGCCGCTTATCTTCATCCGGTCATGGACCGCCCCAACCTGACGGTCATCACCGGCGCCCACGCCACCCGCGTCCTCACCGAGGGCAAGCGCGCCACCGGCGTGGCGTACCGCCAGGGTAAACAGGACCATAGCGTCCACGCGCGGCAGGAAGTCCTGCTCTCGGGCGGCGCCTTCAACTCGCCGCAACTGCTCCAGCTCTCGGGGATCGGACGCGCGGACAACATCCAGTCCCATGGCATTGAGATGGTTCATGAGCTTCCCGGCGTGGGTCAGAACCTGCAGGACCATCTGGACCTGATCATGGCCTACAAATCGAAGGACACCGACACCTTCGGTTTCAGCGCAGCGGGCTTTCTCAACATGCTGCGCCACATGATCCAGTGGCGCCGGGATGGCACGGGCATGCTCGCCTCGCCCTTCGCCGAGGGCTCGGCCTTCCTGAAGACGGACCCGGAACTGGACAAGCCCGACATCCAGCTCCATTTCGTCATCTCGATCGTCGAGGACCACGCACGCCGGTTGCACTGGGGGCACGGCTTCAGCTGCCATGTCTGCGCCCTCAACCCGCACTCCCGTGGCGAAGTCTTCCTCAAGAGCGCGGACCCCCTCGCCGACCCGGGCATCGACCCGAAATTCCTGGACGATCAACGCGACCTGGACACCATGATCAAGGGCGCCCGGATGACGCGGGAAATCCTCCAGGCACCGGCACTGGCGCCCTGGCGCCAGAAAGAGCTGTTCGGGGTGGGCGATGGCATGAGCGACGCCGACTGGGAACAGCAGATCCGCTCGCGCGGCGACACCATCTACCACCCGGTGGGCACCTGCCGGATGGGGCCGGAAGGCGACCCCATGGCAGTGGTCGACCCGGAGCTGAAGGTGCAGGGCATGCAGGGGCTGCGCGTGGTGGACGCCTCCGTCATGCCCACCGTGGTAAGCGGCAACACCAACGCACCCACCATCATGATCGCGGAAAAGGCGGCGGATCTGATCCGCAGCGCCCGGACCACGTAGTCTTGCAGGAACCACAGGAGCACCGGACATGAGCAATGACAACGCACAACCCGACTTTGAGGCCCTGCAGTCCCAACTGGACACGTTGGCCGCAGCTAAGGACCAGTGGGCCCGCACCTCGCTGAACGAGCGCATCACCATCCTCGAATCAATCAAGGACGCTCTAATGGGCGTCGCCGGTGACTGGGCCCGGCAGGGCGCCAGCGCCAAGGGCCTTTCAGGCTCCCCTCTTGAGGGCGAGGAATGGATGTCCGGCCCCTACGCCCTGATGGGCGCCTGCAACGGCCTGATCGAGACGCTCTCCAAAATGGAGGGCAAGACCTTCCTGGACGGCATTCCCCTGCGGACACTGCCGAACGGTCAGGTGGCCGCGCGCGTCACGCCCCACACCATCTGGGACCGGCTCCTGCTCTCCGGCGTCAGCGCCGAGGTCTGGATGCAGGAGGGCATCACCCAAGACAACCTCGCCGCGCACACCGCCACCGCCTACGACACCCCGGCCGAGCAGCGCCAGGGCCATGTCTCGCTGGTTCTGGGCGCTGGCAACATCGCGGCCATCGCGCCGCTCGATGTCTTCCAGAAGCTGTTCCTGGAACACCAGGTCGTGATCCTCAAGATGAACCCGGTCAACGAGTACCTCGCCGAGGTCCTGGAAACCGCCTTGGCCCCGCTGATCAAACGCAACGCCCTGCGCATCGTGAAAGGCGGCGGCGACGTCGGCGCCTGGCTCACGGAACATGAGCTGGTCGAGGAAATCCACATCACCGGCTCCCAGGCGACCCACGACATGATCATCTGGGGCAAGGGTGAGGAAGGCGAGCAGCGCCGCGCCGCCGGGACGCCACGCGTGAACAAACGCATCACCTCGGAGCTGGGCGCGGTCTGCCCCACCATCGTGGTCCCGGGCAACTGGTCAGAGGCGGACATCCGCTTCCAGGCGGAACAGATCGCCACCCAGAAACTGCACAACTCCGGCTTCAACTGCGTCGCCTGCCAGGCCCTGCTGATGCCGCGCGGCTGGGACCAGGAAGAGGCGCTGATGGGCGAGCTCCGCGATGTCATCCGCCACTGCGCCCGCCCGACCTACTACCCTGGCGCCGAGGAGCGTCTGGCGGCGTTCCGGGAGCACGCCAGCGAGGTGGAGGCGGTCAGCCGGGGGCAGGCGCCGGAGCTGTTGATCAACAACCTTGAAGACCACCACCGGTTCCGCTGGAACGAGGTGTTCGCCCCGGCCCTCTCCGTGCAGCACCTGGAGGCCCCGGACCCGGAACAGTACCTGCGCAACGCCATCGACTTCGCCAACAACCAGCTCCACGGCACGCTGGGCGCCAACATCGTGATCCACCCGGACACCATCCGAGCCATCGGCCGCGAGCGGTTCGAGGCCCTGCTGGCGGACCTGCACTACGGCACCATCGCCATCAATGCCTGGACGGGCCTGGGCTTCCTCAACACCGTCTGCCCCTGGGGCGCCTTCCCCGGCCACACCCTGGACGACGTCCAGAGCGGCATCGGCACCGTCCACAACACCTTCATGTTCGACGCCGCCGAACGCTCAGTGGTGGAAGCCCCCTTCCGGCCCTTCCCGCGCTCGGTCGCCGCCGGTCACTGGAGCCTGCTGCCACGGCCGCCCTGGTTCATCACCAACACCCGGCAGCACAAGCTCGGCGAGCTGCTGACCCAGTTCGAGTACAGACCGGCCTGGCACCGGATTCCGGGTATTTTCCTGAATGCGCTGATGGGCTAGTTTCCGCGCTCCACGTGGACGGTCAGACGAGGTAGTACGCATGAGCACGGTTGCCCCCGACAAACTGCAGGCACGCGCGGACCGCAAGACGCGCAAGCGCCAGGAGAAGAAGGACCGGATCGCGCGCAGTGCCATGCAGGCGCTCCAGGAGCTGGGGTACGCCAACACCAGCCTGCGCGATATCGCGGCCAAGGCGGACCTGTCGCTCGGCATGCTGCACTACTATTTCGAGGACCGGACCCAGCTGATCCTGCACTGCGTCTCGCTCTACAAGGCCGCGTTCATCTCCGGGCTGGAAGAGGCGCTCAGCGACGTCAGTGGCAGGGAGCCGGTCATCAACACGCTGGCCAACGCGCTGGCGACCTCCATCGTCGAGGACGCCTCCACCCATCGCCTCTGGTACGACATCCGAGGCCAGGCCCTGTTCGACCCGGCCTTCCGGCCCATGGTGCGTGAGCTGGAAGCCGCGCTGATCGAGATTAGCGAAACAGCCGCCGAGAGAGCGGGTACAGCCACCCCCGACATCGGCACGTTCAGCTACGCGCTCATTGACGGGCTCTTCCGTTGCCAGATGCAGAACCAACTCACCGGCACGCCCCGTGAGCATCAATCGCTCGCCACAGAGATGCGGGCCCTGCTGGAAAAACTGTTCTAGAACCTCAAACAGATTGGGTCTGTGACTATTCGGTACTGTCTGTCATACCACCTTCTGGCGGACGTGTCCCTCTCCAACTGGAGCACTGTGCGCGGTGCCCCCGGAAAACAAACGCGTCCTATGTGGCCGTACGTAACGCTTCTTTGAGCGAGACTTCGCAATCGCCCAGCCGTTGTTCGGCTTCCTGGCGTTTTTCACGGCCCTCGCGGGTGATCTCGAGCGATTCCTCAATGGTGTCGATCAGGGTCTGGTTCGCCTGCTCCACGCTTTCAATGTCGAAGGCGCCACGCTCTATTTCCTTACGCGCTTCGGCGTTGGCTTCCTTGAGATTCTCCGCGTTGGCCGTGAGGAACTCATTATTCGCATCGGTCACGGTCTTCTGGACCCCGGCTGCCTCGCGCGTATTGGCAATAGCGATCGCCTGGGCCATCTGGGTACGCCACAGGTTGAGCGTATTCACGATGGAGCTGTTCATCTTGTTGATGAGCGACTTGTCCACTTCCTGGGTCATGCGGATCGTGGGCAGGAACTGCATCACCGCCTGGCGGGTCAGCTTGAGATCGTGGATCTTGCGCTCGATGTCGTCACGCGCGGTCTGCAGGTCCTTCTGCGATTGGGCGTCGACCATGTCATCGCTCTGCTCCGCTTTTTCGCGCGCAGCAGGAATATCCTCCTCATCCAGCTTCTGAAGGCGCATCTCGCCGGCGATGATGTAATACTCAAGTTCGCGGTAATAGGTCAGGGTCGAGTTATAAAGCCGATCCAGCTTCTCCACATCGCCACTGAGCTTCTGGATCTGCTTATGCAGCTGTTTCTCGGCACTCACCACCTGGGATTCAACGCTTTCATACTGCTGCATGAATTTGGCGATGGGCTCCACGGCCCCCAGCATCCGGCGGAAGAACCCCGGCTTCTTGCCCTCCTTGATCTCTGAGGTATCCAGACCCCGCACCTTGGTCATCATGTCATTGAGGATGTCGCCAGCGGGACCGGAGTCCTTGTTCTTGACGCCTTCCATCATGTTCTGGGAGATGGTGGTCATCTCCGACTGGGCGCCGGAGCCAAAGTGCACGATGGAATGGGAGTCACCTGGGACAAGCTCGCCCATCAACTCTTCGACCCTGGTGCGCTCCTCCTCGCTGAGTTCCGACAGATCCTTGCCCGGCTGGCCCTCGTCATCAACCAGGCCCGTCTGTGCCTCGGTGACATCCTGCAGCGTTTCATCACTCACTTCCGTCATTTTCAGTACCCTTCCCTTTTCAGCGTCTTGGACAGTACGTCCAGATCCACATCCACATCCAGGACGTCGTTTTCAAGATTCTTCTCGTATTGCCGGATGAACAGATCCCTTATGTCGCACAATACCGTGTAGCTTTTCGCAACCACATCCTGAACGCTTTCCGAGGCATTGGCGCTATCCGTTCGCCGCAGGTCCACGACCTTCTGGGTCACTTCCACAGCCGTTTCCAGATGGACTTCAAAGCGCGTGGATCGGGCAATATCCCCGGGATCGTCCACCACACCATCAATAATTCGGTTCGCCCACGCAACAATCTCGTCGATCACCTCGCGGGTCTGCTCGTCCATGTCATCGCGCAGGGCCTCCATGCGGGCAACCTGGGCCCGGTTCTCCTCCACGAAGCGGCTCACATTGGTCAGGTCGCCCCCTTCCAGATTCTGGCGTTGCGCCAGAACCTCGGAAAGGCTGCGCCGTCTCGGCAGAACCAGGCCCAGCCCCGCAAACACCATGACACCCAGCCCCGTCGCATACAGAATGGACGGGTATGGCATGGTCAGAACACCCTGCGCCACGCCGAATGCAACGCTCGCCCCAGCACCGGCCAACAGTGAGCGTTGCAGCTCGGTGGGCCGCCATTGATCCATTGCGTCAAAGGCCATGCGGGCTCACTGATCCCCGTTCATCCAGTAATCAACCCGGTCGCGATTGTTCGTGATCCAGTCATGGATCGCCTGGCGATGGCTGGTTTCCCGGGCTGAGGCCATCAGGGCCTCAACTTCCGCAATGCTCAGCTCCATGCGCCGGAAAAAGCCCGCAACCTGGGGCTGGCGCTCTTCAAAGCCCTTGTTGACCATGGCGTGGACCGATTCACTGCCGCCGAACACGCCCTTCGGGTCCTTGAGATAACGCAGCTTGTATCTGTCGAATTTCCAGTGCGGACGCCACCCCGTAGCCACAATCCATTCGTCCCGGTCGATCGCTTTGCCCAGCTCCTTGGCCATTCTGGGGCCTGTTCCAGTCTGCAGCTCATAGTCAAAACCATAGGCTTCGGCGGCCTGGCGGGTCATCTCCATGACGCCGGAGTTGCTACTGATGCCCTGGATCCGGCCACCCAGTTCTTCCCGGACGCCCGCCTTCGCCAGGTCGGCCACGGAATTCAGTTGTGATTCCGGCACCGACGCGGGCACGACCAGTCCCAGATCAGCACCTTCATAAATCGGCCCGAGATCCGTCAGCCGGTCCGAATACTGGTCAAGAAACGCTTTATGGGTCTGGGGCTGCCAGGACATCAGCATCGCGTCCAGGTCCCCATTGGCCACGCCGCGGTACTGGATGGCAATGTCCGCGAGCGTCAGCTCCACATCCTTGTTCATGCCCTGTTGCAGGATCACTGTAGCCAGCTTGGACACCACCTCGGCATCGCCCCAGGTGGTCCAGCCAATGGCCACATCCGGCTGGCGCTGCTGCGCCGCAGCCGGCACCAGGGCCAACGCGCCCAGCAGCGTGGCTGCAAGCGCGACGCCCCCGAGATTCTGTGTCAGTCGCTTTGTGTTAAAGATCATCCTGAGCAAACTCCTTGGTCGGCACAAAGGAACGCGATTCCGCGAGCACGCTGTCAAGGCCCTGGGCAAGCTGCTCGGGGTTCTGGGCGCTGCGGTAAATGGTGGTCCCGGGCTGGTTCAACGCGGAATCCTCAATGCAGAAGCCCAGCGTATGAATCTCAATGGGGTTGGCGGGATTGCCGGCAATCAGCCCCACTTCCTCGCGCGGGTCCTCATCCCGGCTGTGTTTGCCATCGGTGATCACCACCAGCCGATAGGTCCCATAGCCACGCTGGCGCCGGGCCCCGCGCTCAAGCTCCTGATGCGCCATGGCCACCGCGCTCTGCAGCGGCGTCCCACCTTTGGGGCTGGCGTCGTTCACGGCCTCGAGGAACTGCCCGCGGTTGTTGCGCCCCAGCGGTGTGCGGATGGAAGTGCCCTGCTGGCCAAAAACAATCAGGCCCAGGTTGGCCTCATCAGGCACCCCGGCCAGCCAGCGCTCCATGGCGACTTTGGCGGCATGGGCTTTGGACTCGTGCGAGCCAGCGCATTCCGGCGCGGACATGGAGCCGCTCATATCCAGAACCACCATGTAGTTGGCTCGGGTCAGCTGCGTATCGAGCCGCTCGGGTTCGGGCTGATCCCCGGCCTCCGGCCAGGTGCGCGCTTTCGCGCTGGCCAGCGTGAAATCAGCGGGCTTATTGTTGCCAGCCTCACCCGTGGTGCCACTGTTATCACTGCAGCCGCTGAGCATCAGGCCAGCCAGAAGCACAAGCAGCACGGTTCCTTGGCGCATCGTGTCTCTCCTTACCAGGAATTGGCCGGCGTAAAGGTATCCGCTTCGGCTTCGACGTTCACCACCCGGAAAACCACCCGCATATTGGATTTCCATTCGGCCTTGGTTTCCGGAGCACAGGGATCGCCGTCACACATGCCCGTCTTGGGCTCATCGATGCCGTGCCCCATGGTCACGAACTGGCTTTTGTCCATGGACTCACCCTGCTCCCGGGCATAGGACAGCAATGCGTCGCGCACTTCGGTCGCGCGGCTCATCGACAGATTGCGGGTGGCCTGGCGAATGGATTTCAGCTCCTGGGCGCTGGCACCATTGTGCTTTTTCTTGAGGTAATTCAGCGGATCCGAATGGCCCTCCACGATCAGGACCGCGCCGCCATAGGTCGCCGCCTGCTCCAGTACCTCGTCGAACTCGTCCTGATAGTCGTCGCTTTCAAAGCGCGTCTGATTGGGCTCGAAATGGATCTCGAACTCCACCAGCGCGTTCTCTTCCAGGCCCTTCCCCGAACGCATGTCTTCAACCACGGAGGCGGCCTTGTCATTGTCAAAGCCCGGCAGTTCACTGCGCCGCTGGTCAAAGATCCCGCCAGCGAAATCGTTGTAGTTCCACTCCGCCGAGCCCAGGGTATAGGCGCTGTTGAGCAGCCCCCTGTCCACCAGCGTGCTCTGAACCGAATCGTTAAGGTTCTTCCAGGAATGGCGCTTGTCAGGGGTATTCCAGTCGATATTGCCCTGCAGCCCCACGGTTTCCACATCCCGCCATAGCTGCCGCGCGGGCTCAACGGCACCGGGGTCCTCCAGAAGCGCCCCGGCCACCGACGACCATTCAATGACCTGTTTAACCACATCTTCGCGTACGGATTCCTCGGCGTTCAGAAGCGATTTAACAAAGCGCCGCACCTGATCGCGGTTCTGTTCCAGATAATCCGCGCGCACCACATAGACTTCGGAGATCAACCGGTTGGCCGAGCGCGACGAAAGCATGATCTCGGCACCCTTGACCGACCCTTCGGCGCCGGTGCCCACCTCGCCGCCACTGGTCAGGGTGCGCCCATCGGTGGCGGTCACCACGGCGGCATCCACGGACGACTCTTCCAGCAGGGCCGCGCCAGGCGTATCGCCGTAAAGGCCAACCAGCTCCTCAGTGTAGGCCAGGGTAGGCTCTTCCCATTCACCGCCATCATCCTCAACCTGCTCACGGGCATCGGATAGAATCCGGTTCAGGTAATTCAGGTGCGGTCCATGTGCCTGGATCGCGATACGGGCGCCGGAAAGATCCGTCACGCTCTCGATGGATTCGCGCGTCACCAGGGCATCCGCACCGTTGGAGAACCCGTGCTGATAAATGCCCACCATTTCGGTGCGGGCATCCGCCTCGGTGATATCGGCCACGGCGTTGAGCATGCTCTGGCTGCCGCGCATGATCGGGACATCACAGCTCAGGTAGGCATCGAGCTGGGCGCGGATGTCATTCTCCAGGTGAAGCTTAACGTCCAGGTCATTCCGCGCGAACAGACTCCCTTCGGGGGTTTCAAGGGCGTAGTCGTTGGCATAGAGCGGCACCAGGTCCATCCCCGAGGTGCGCATGGGGACCCGCAGCTGGTCCGCCTGGCGGCAAGATTTGACGGCCGTGTCCACGGAGTCAACCAGCGGCTGGGGCGTAATGAACTCCACCGCAACCCCCTTGCCGGCCACCAGGGCCAATAGCAGAAGTGACAGCCTGATTACTTGTCGCGTCATTGTTTTCAGTTCCTTTGCAGGATGAATAAAGCCATGCGTGCGACTCCGGGGGACAGCTTGCTCACCATCGCCAGAATCGCCACACCAGTTCCGTCTTACGGAGCCACCACGATTTCCGCACGCGGGAGCCGGCGCTGGAAAGCCCGCTCGGATTCATCCGGACGCTGCTCAAGGGGCTCACTCCCCGCCTTGCCCAGGGTGGTAACGCGGTCCTCGTCCACCCCGGCTTTCAGCATCTTTTGTGCCACGGCCTCTGCCCGTTTCTCAGACAGCGCCTGATTGGCGGCGGTATCGCCGCGCGTGCCGGTATGCCCACTGATGACCACCCGCGCGTGTTCCCTCACAAGGGCATCCTCAATCGCCCGCTCAATCTCCGGCAGTGCTCCCTCGGCCAGGTCCACACCACCGTCGAATCCAACCCGGTAGGTGCTGGGCTGCTGCGCTTCGCCCAGACTGTCGAGAATCAGGGCAGCCACCACGGCGGCACCCAGAATCGCCAGGCCGGACAGACGTTTGACGAGCGTATGGGACATGTCAGGACACAGAGCAGAATGAAGCGGCAGTATGCCACGCCCCAGTACAATCAGTCACCAATGGCGCCCCCCCCCCGAGCTGGTCGAAACGCCGACGGCTCCAGTGATCCCTATCACAGGGACACGATTCGTTTTTGGCAAAGGGGATGAATGAAACAGGGAAGGAAGGAATGGAGCGGGCGACGAGGCTCGAACTCGCGACATTCAGCTTGGGAAGCTGATGCTCTACCAACTGAGCTACGCCCGCTTTATCTCAGGTTCTTGATTCTACAGCCATGCCGGGTTTGGGATCAACAAGGGCGCGTAGCGCCACGTCAGCCTTAGGCGGGCTGATGCGCCGATGCTAAGCTGGACTGCACACACCAACCCGGACGGTATGCAACATGGCCCTGGCAAGCCGATTCGCCTGCTCAGCAACCTGCTCACGCTTCTGATCCTGGCCTACGGGGCACTCGCTCTCCGGCTGCCCGTTGTTAGTGACCAATTAAAACGCCCCACCGCAGATGCAGTGGGGCGTTTCAGGTTTCCCCGATTCAAGTATCGGAGAGGTTAATAGGCTAAGCCATTCACCTTTTACTCAAGGGAAAGTTCCCTTCCTGGTTTAGGAAAAACCGTCGAAATCGGCCGCAGTGATGTCATCCGCCACCACGCCGGTCAGGGTAACCACTTGGTTAACGCTTGCGATATCATCGCCGGCGGCGTTCGCGGTCATCTGGTAAATCTCAACCCGGCTAGCAGCATCAGTGTCGGCCGTCAGGGCGACGTAGGAGTCTTCATCAGCATCAATGTTGCCGAAGCCACTAATAGCGGCGGTTGCCACCTCAGTAGCGGACATGGTGCTTCCGACACTCGCGCTATCCGCCTGGATAACGTTAACGCCATTGGTACCAAAGTCCAGGGCTGAAGCAGCGGTTTCGGTATTGAAGCCAGAACCACTGACCGCAACATTGGTGTCCAGAGCGTCATCGGTGCCCCCGACGGTGAAGTCGCCAATAATATCCCCGAATTCACTGGTCGTTTCGAAGACAAAGGTATCGGAATCATCACCACCGAGTAGATAGTCATCTCCAATGCCAGCAGTGATAACGTCATCCCCTGAACCGCCATCAACAAAGTCAGCATCGGATGAAGTCAGAATGCTGTCGGCAGATGCCGTTCCACTCACCAGATTGCCAAACCCACGCTGGTCAGGCAGATCCTGATCATCTGGCGAGCCCTGAGGATCGGGGTTGCTCAAACCGAAAGCACTAAAGATCTCGCTCGATGACATCTGGCCACCGGGCCCGAACTCAATTTGGTCGATGGACTGATCACCACCATTGAAGAAATCCCGGATGGTGACCGAGTCCGATCCCCCGCCAACCTCAAGCACCAGGTTGTTGCCGGATTTCGTCAGGTTACTAGCCACCTGGTTAAAGGAGATGTCCTCAAAACGAAGGGTGTCATCACCACCGCCCCTGTTATCGATAACATCCTGCCCGTCGCCAGAGCTGAACAAGTAGGTGTCGTTTCCGCGCCCACCGATCAGGGTGTCGGCACCGACACCACCACTGAGGCTATCGTGGCCGAAACCGCCTTCCAGTTGGTCATGGCCAGCACCACCTGAGAGGCTATCATCCCCCCCGAATCCTTGAACCAAATCCGCATCAGCACCACCTGCTAAGGCACTGTCATCACCGGAGGTGCCCTCAGTGACCTGGAAAGAACTAGAATCCGGTGTCGGTTCCGACATACCAAACGCGCCGAAAACCTGGTCCGACGTCAGCTGACCGCCCGTTTCGAACTCGATGGTTTCAACGACCGAGCCACCACCAAGGAAGAAGTCGTTCAGTGTCACCTGATCCGGACCACCATTGACCCTAAGAATCAGATCATCACCAGACTTCCTCAAATCCGAAGCAACCTGATCAAAGTTGATACCAGCGCCGAATCGCAGTGTGTCAGCACCGCTTGTTTCTGTGATGACATCCTGACCGCCTGTAAAGACATAGGTATCAGTACCGCTACCGCCTTCAAGCCGGTCACTGCCCTGAGCACCGCTGAGCGTGTCATCACCAGCACCGCCAATCAGAATGTCATTGCCGGAACCCCCCGTCAGGACATCGTCACCACCAAGCTCAGGTGTCGGCGTGGTCCCGGGATCTGTACCGGAGCCGGTATCGCCATCTCCTCCCGAGGTATCACCGTCTTCAGAACCACCACCCGTTTCGCCGCCAGAGCTGCCGTCCTCGTCCGGCATTGCAGACAGGAGTTCTGGCAATTGGCTCGCCATAATGGCATTGCCGCCATCGGTAGGCTGGATGTAGCTGATGGCATTCTCACCACCAAGGAAATGATCGGTAACGCGGACTTGCTGCCCGCGGTCTTCGTCAACAAGGATAACCAGGTCGTTTCCATCTTGATGGTAGCTCAAGCGGTTGCGGTCGAGACCGTCCTGAAAGAACACGCCATCGGAACCACCGCCGCTGTTATCGATAACATCGACTCCTTGCCCGGCTTTGTAGTAGTAACTGTCGTTGCCAGCGCCACCTACCAGCGAATCGTCACCGTCTTCGCCAACTAGAGTGTCATTGCCACCACCGCCGATCAGCGTGTCGTTGCCACTTCCAGAGCCAGTACCATTGCCACCGTACAGCTGGTCAGCACCTGCTCCACCTTTCAGCTGGTCGTCACCTCCCATGGCAAAAAGCGTATCGTCACCCTCGAGGCCTTCCATCAGGTTGCTGTTACCTCCACCGACCAACTCCTCACCAGAGCTGGTACCCGTGACAACCGAATCAAAGTCACCGTTAGCCTCGCCAGCAGCAACGCGCTGATTGATCTCGGTCGTTGGGATCATGTTACCGCCATCTGGCTGTACCCAGTCGATGGCATCGTCTCCCCCCAGGAAATGATTGACTACCCGGAGGCTACCTTCAGCTCCATCGTCGATCAGCAGAACGAGATCGTCCCCCTCGCGGGTGAAACTAATGCGATCTTCAGTGGCTCCCCCTGAAAGAAAGACACCATCTTTGCCACCGCCTGAGTTATGGATGGTGTCATGACCTGAACCGGCCGCAAAAACGTATTTGTCGTCTCCGCTACCACCAGTCAGAGTGTCGTCACCCAGACCACCGTTGATCTGGTCATCGCCTTCGCCGCCTTCAACAACATCGTTTCCGCCACCTGCCTCTACGAAGTCGTTGTCAGCACCGCCGTTGATCTGGTCATTGCCTTCACCACCAAACAGACTGTCCTCACCAGAACCACCAAGCAAGGAATCTTGCCCAGCACCGCCCTGCAACTTGTCGTCGCCCAGACCGCCTTCAAGGCTGTCTTCGCCGGCTCGACCAACCAGATTGTCGCTCCCGACACCACCAAGCAGCCGATCATCCCCCTTTTCACCGTCGAGATAATCGTCACCGGCCTCGCCACGAAGGATGTCATTCCCTTCACTGCCCCAGACCTCATCGTTACCATCGCCTGCGAACACTTCTTCGTTCAGGCTGCGATAGCCGCTCAGTGTGTCGGCATTATCGGTGCCGACGGTGACGGACGCTTTTTCCACATCCAGATCCGTCCACTCTGTTCCGTCGGTGAAGACAAAACGATTCACTTTGTAGTGGTCGTTTGGCTCCTGGAACCAGTTTTTAATACGGATACTGTCAGTGCCGTTGGCATGATTGATCTGAAGCTCTTTGCCGGAGCGGACAAAGGACAAGTCTTGCGCCGAGATGCCGGGGCCGAACTCCAACGTATCCTTCGATGGAGAAACATTGCTGTAGGCTTCGCCTTCCGGCGTTTCAATCAAAGTATCCTGTCCATCACCCAGGTTGAAACGGTAGGTATCGTTGCCGTAGGAACCGCGGAGGGTGTCATTTCCTTTGCCTCCTGCCAGGGTATTGATGGTTTCGGTCCAGGCATCGGTATTGGCCACCAAGGTATCCGCCCCGGCGCCGCCGAGGAGGGTATCCGAGCCCTGACCATGCAGCTCGTCGTTGCCGCTACCGCCGGAGAGGGTGCCGGTGCCTTCCAGGTAGTCCTGGTCGGCATCGCCGTTCAACGTTCCGTTGCCGTACAGCTTGTCGTCGCCGCCGCCGCCGGAGAGCTGGTCCACACCGCCGTCGCCGTTAAGCCGGTCGTTGCCGGTGTCGCCATTGAGGGAGTCGTTGCCGCTGCCGCCATGCAATGTATCGGCACCCTCTCCCCCGGACAGGGTGTCACTGCCTGAGTTGCCGAATAGCTCGTCCTCATCAACGCCACCGTGGAGTTCATCGTCACCATTACCGCCGTAAAGCGCATCCTGGCCTCGCTCACCGAATAGAGCATCATCTGATGCTTCACCGTACAGGGTATCGACGCCCTCACCGCCATGCAGGGCATCGTTGGAGCCGCCGCCATGCAGCTCGTCGTCACCGGCATCACCATGCAGCGTGTCGAGACCTTGCCCTCCTTCCACGGTGTCATTTCCAACTCCACCGTGGATGGTGTCGTCACCCTCGAAGCCTTGGATATGATCGGCGCCGCCCCCGCCGTTGATGCTCTCACCTAAATCGAAGCCTTCGATGACATCATCCGCTTCGGTTCCTGCCGTGGCCTGCGCCACTAGCTCCTCAAAGCTCAGTGACACACCATCGGAAAACTGAACTGTCTCAATGCTGGACGACTGGATAGCGGAAGCGCTGGCATCGAACTGGTTCTCAATTAGCAGGCTATCGGCGGTGCCGGGCACAATGACTTTCAGCTTGTCACCTTCACGCCTGACAGTGACTTCCGTTGAGGCTATATCAACCAGCTCTATGCGGTCTTGGCCTCCAAGATCAGAAATGACATCGGCACCATCGCCTTTGGCAAAACGGTAGGTATCGTCACCCTCTCCACCAAATAGCTCGTCAGCCCCGGAGCCGCCTTCCAGTCGGTCATTGCCCTGACCACCACGCAGCTCGTCAGCTCCACCATTGCCAGCCAATTGATCGTCAGTGCTGTAGCCAAGCAGCAAGTCGTCCGACTCCTGACCGATCAATGCCATGTCCAGCAACTGCTCTTTATCCCAGCTTGTGCCGTCCTCGAATTCGATCGCTGAAATCACGTGCTCGTTAACGCCCTCGCTAACGAAGAACCGTTGCACAATGGTCTGGTCCTGCTCTCCCAGCTTGACGACCAGATCAACACCACTCCGGGTCACGGTCACATCTGCCGGAGCCACTCCCGGCGCAAACCTGATGACGTCGGCACCGTCGATGTCCCGGTTATAGATGGTATCCACGCCACCACCGAAACCGACCACGAAGGTGTCGTTCCCTGCTCCTCCTCTGAAATGATCGTCGCCGGCGCCGCCCGAGAGCGTGTCGTCTCCGTCACCTCCTTCCAGATGGTCCGCACCTTCGCCCCCATTCAGAGTATCGTTACCGGTTTCACCAAAGAGCGTGTCGTTGCCAGCCTCTCCATTCAGGGTGTCGTTTCCGTTGCCGCCATACAGGGTATCGTCACCCTTTAGTCCGTCGATGCTGTTGCCCTGGAAATCCCCCCGAATAAGGTCGTCTTGATCGGTGGCGTCCATTGAGCGGCTATTGATGTCCTCGGCGGAGAACACCTGGCTGTAGTCCGAACCCGACTGATAGAAGCTGATAGCTCGGGAAGCCAGTTGACCGATGGCAGGGTAATAATCCTCTATCGTAATTTGGTCGTCCGGTGATCCCTGGAAAAGAATGTCCAGGTCCAGTCCGTTACGGCGGAAAACCACGTCATCCAGCTCAATCTCGGACACATAGATGGTGATCGTGCCTTCATGGTCACGGATGCTGTCTTGTCCATGCCCCTGAGTGAAGTAATAGTCGTCGTCGCCGGCGCCCCCAGAAAGGTCATCATTGCCCAGACCACCGCTCAGACTGTCATTGCCAGCACCGCCCTTGAGCCGATCCGCACCTTCCTGACCAAAGAGTTTATCCTCGCCATCACCGCCGTTGAGATCGTCACTTCCCAAGCCGCCCTGGAGCTCATCAAGGCCATTGCCGCCTCTCAGGGAGTCGTCACCCTCTTTCCCAAATAGGAGGTCATCACCTTCCTCGCCAAACAGAGCGTCATTACCCTCGTCGCCAACCAGCTGGTCGTCACCCTCACGACCGTAAAGGCGGTCCGCTCCGCCAGCACCCCAAAGCTTGTCGTTGCCGGCGTAGCCGTAGATGTCTTCGGCGCTGCTGTTGCCTCCATACTCCGCGTTCTCAGGCAGGACGTCGATCAGCTGAATCGAGGAACCATCTGCAAACTCCAGCGTATCGACCAGATTCGCTGGATCTACAAACGCATCCTTGACGGTCACCGACGACGTCACACCGTTCTTCGTGATCTCAATGACCAGATCCTTGGCTGTTCTTCTATAGCTAAGATTCTCAGTTGTCAGCCCGTCTTCCAGCTTGATCTTGTCGATGTCGGTAGTCCAGCCATCGTAATCCTGAATCACATCATGGCTGCCATCCGACTTGATGAGGTAGACATCGTTACCTGAACCGCCAGAGAGCACATCGTTACCCGCATCACCTTCGAGCGTATCATCTCCCCGACCACCGAAGAGCTGGTCCGCACCGGTACCACCTTTTAGAGTATCGCTGTCATCACCGCCTTTGAGCGTGTCATCGCCGGCGCCGCCTATCAATGTGTCGTTGCCTTTATGGCCGAACAGGCTGTCATCGCCCGCGAGGCCATCCAACGTATTCGCTTCCCCATCGCCATGAAGCTCGTCATCCTCATCACCGGCGGTGAATGCCAAAACGTCCAGATCTTGCGAGGACCACTGAGCGGCCGAACTGTCAGGGTCGGAAAAGACCACGGCGTCGATCTTCTTAGCGTCATCCCGGAAGTAGTCAGCAATCCGAATTTCCTCGCCCGACTCCGGGAACATCAGCAGCAGATCCCGGCCGGTTCCACGCACCAGGACATCTTCCGGCCGAATGCCTTCACCGAACTTGATCACATCGACATCGTCGTCACTGCCGCGGTTATCGATATAATCCAGGCCGTCCCCCAGATTGAACTGGTAGGTATCATCGCCTTCACCACCGACCAGGTGGTCGTCTCCAGCGCCACCAATCAGGGTGTCATTGCCATCACCGCCCTTGATTTTGTCGTGCTCTTTGCCACCGCGAAGTTCATCGTTCCCGGTGCCACCATGGATCTGGTCATCGCCCAGGCCTCCCACCAGGGTGTCATTACCACCATCGCCGTGGAGCTCATCGCCACCTTCTCCTCCAATCAGGCGGTCGTCGCCGATTTTTCCGTAGATTCGGTCCTCCCCCGACAAGCCATCAAGTTCATCATTAACGTATGTGCCATGGAGCTCATCGTCACCGTCCGTGATTGCCTGCGATTTGACGTTGATCTCCTCAAAGTGATCCGGTCCAACTTCAATACGGCTGCCGTCATCAAAGACGATCGCATCGATGTGATGGTGTTCCGAGCCCTCACCCCGAAAGTGAGAGGATACCCGTATGGCGTCATCGGCAACATTGAGCTCAACAACAAGGTCATTGCCTTGCCGGGAGACGGTAACGTCATCCGGCGTCAAGCCACCATAGACGTGAACCAGGTCCTCACGGCCATCACTCGAATCGTTATTAACCACCCGATCTCGTCCGTCACCTACACTAAAGCGGTAGGTATCACTGCCTGAGTGCCCCCTCAGGACGTCGTCACCTTTACCGCCGACCATAATGTCGTCGCCACTACGACCATAAAGCGAATCGTCTCCGTTTAATCCAAAGAGGTAGTCGTCGCCGGCTCCTCCATCAACGGAATCACGATCGTTCGAAGCATGATTAAGCGCTGCATACACCAAAGCATGGGTGGGGCTTGTCAGATCAATACCATTGGCGGGATCCTGAGCATACTGTGAGGCCGCATCGCGAAGCCGCTCAAGGTTAACCGTGTTTTTGATATTGACACCCTGGACAGCCCTTACAAAACCAACAATCGTGTCCTGCACAGCCTCAGGGTTGGCGTCGGCGAAGGAAAACAATTCCGGAACAACCTCCGAAAAGTCCCCTTGCCAGATTCCGGACGCATCCTCGGTCCAGGTAATATCTTCGAAGAACGGTTTGAGGTGACTATCCGCTGACATTTGGAAGAAGACAGTGGATACCAAACCATCAAATTTTTCCTTATACATTCTCGCGTACACCTGACCGGTTCCTCTCGGATTATCAATCTCCATGCCAAGGAAATCGCCTATCGCCTGGACTTTCCGCGTATCCACCGGAGAATGGTAGTGATTCTGGTAATCTCCTTCCTGGCCAGTCCATTTGAAAATGACCTCTTCGACGAGATGAATTCGCTCAGAATGTTCCGTAGCCTGGGTGAATTTTTCAACTAAAGCCTGCAGCTCGCCAGAGTCATCACGCGCCATCGCCTGGTGCAGCGAGTTCACTTGCCCAAACCCTCGGGCGTCCGGCAGAAGTGTTATCTCCGGGGAAAGTTCAAGCTCTTCACCCACAGAATCCGTGACGTTGGTATCAAACCAAACATCGGTCATTGTCAGGGTCTGTCCCTCGGCATTTGTGTAACGACCGGTCTGCTTGTGCTCGTTACCCGCCTCGTCCTCAAACGCCTGCTCAGTGTAATCGAGGAACAGCTCTTCGACGCCGGCTTCCGACAGGGATTGCAGCTCACCTTCGTCGGTAACGCCGTTTTGATTCTGATCTTGGAAAATAACCAGCTCGGAAAAGAGATCGTCGCTGGCATCCACGACACCGTCGGCGTTGGAATCGAGTTCGCTCAACGCCTCGAAACCATTGGAGGCCGTCGTACCATCCGAAAGCAGGGTAGAACTTCCGAACAGTTCCCGGCCGTTGTTGATCTGGCCATCCTGATTGCGATCCATAGCAAGCAGCCCATCATCGGGAGCCACGAAACCGGAGAGTTCGTGGAACGAGTCGCCTCCGTGGTCGAAGTGAATGTCTGCTTCGTGACCAACGGTTTCTACGCCATCGCCGTCGAGGTCCAGGGTTAGCGGGGATGCCGGGGTGGGCACTGGGGTGGGTACGGGTACCGGAGGAACGGGAACAGGGGTCGGACTCGTGGTGGTCAATTGAATGCCCAACTCACCATTCTCAAAACCCTCGATGGTCAAACCGTTATTGACGGTTAGGGTGTTTCCCTCTAATCGGTAAGTATAGCGGCCGCTTGAGCTTTCAAAAACGTTTTCCGGATCGTCTTCTGATCGGGTCCCTCCTGCTAGTCTAGTGCCATCGAATAGTACTTCGCCGTCACCATCGGTGTCCTTAATCGTGCTTTGACTATCAACCGTGTATTCATCAAACCCGTCAAGTATATCTTGGACATAATTCCTTTCATAATTATTCAAAGAATCCGGATTAAGATCCCCATCCTCGTTTTTAAACCAATCCAACTTATTTTGAATGTCCTTATTTCTATCTTCTATAGTGTTCCGAATATCCTGAGCTTCCACCCAGTTCTGCTTTGCTTCCGCGACTTCCTGGGCCAGCTCCGCATTCTTTGATTGTTCGTCATTCGTAATCTCACCTCCTGCGAGGTCTTCATTAAAGTCATGAAACGCCTGATTCTTTTCCTGAAACCTCTTTTCCGCGACCGCCAAACTAATTTTGCTCGAGACGTCTTGCTGCTCGATAAGCTCTTGTTGTCTATTAATGGTCGCCTTCTGTATTTGAGAATTCACATAATCAAAAGATTCTGGACTAACCCTATCCGAAATATCATTATTATCTATGGCACGTTCTGCTTGCTCTATATACCTCTCAGTATATTTTATATTTTCCTCAAATGTAGCATCATCAGGTACAGTTGTGGTCTCCTTAGCAATAACCTCTGTAAAAAAGAATTTTAGCCCCGTTGAAAGACCTTTAATGGCGCCCGCCCTCAAACTAGCACCCTCTTCAACGAGAGCCTTCCCAGACTCTAGCTTGTCAACCGCAGTGCGCATAATTTCAATAGTTTTGCGATGCGATTCATTCATTTTCTTCTCGACCTCAACAAGGTCACGAGCAGAAGAATTAATATCCAAACTTCCATTTCTTGAATTAGACACAAAAACCTCCATTTAACCAAAATCATCCAATACAAAATATCAGAGGAACGCTTTTTCGATCTCGTGATGTATACCCCGCCATTCCCGAAACTCACCTTTCGATACCCAGGTCACATAAAAAATGTTATAATTTTGAATCCATCCTTTCATTACGCAAAACTCTTGCTCCGAAAAGCACTGGACATAGAAATCATGAGAGTCTTCTGGGTAATACGCCTGACTTTCCGATCCTTCTTCACTCCTAACATAGGATTCATAGGAAGCCACGTTTTCAACTGAGCCACCAATAATTTTCCAAGCTTTTTTTGAATCTGCGAAAGGCTTTTTTCCTGAATTTGTTTTTAGACTCAGAACCAGCCTATGGCAGTTATTGCTTGCCAAAAAAGATACACCTACATCTTTGTAATCACACCTATTAAATCCAGGAATTTCTACAAGGAGATTCAGGTTATTTTTATTCTTTTTTGATAGATCGGACTGCATTCTTCCTTCGATTATACAATCCGGAGACATTTCAACGTTGCGGGTCATACCATCCTTCTTAAGTGTTTTCTTTACAACCTCACCCGATGAGCAGGAGGCTGAAGCATGGCTGACACCAACATCAGAATACAAAACAAAAATCAACAAAACAATTCTAATTAGAAGCATTATAACTCCGCAACCACCCTGACCACAAACCCAATAACCAGAAATCAAAAATGAGCAAATCATTAAATTTCAGTTTTACTTTTCTATCAGCAACGATTCAATTTAAATCGCTCTCTCCCTGTCTCAGGCAGCTCCAGCATAATAGGCTCCGCAAAGACCCAATAAGCCGCCGGTGCCCTGTCGCCAATGCCATCAACTTAAGCAAAACCACCCCCACCAGCAAGCTATATCCGCGCTCAGCGTACCCGGTGTGACAACGG
>NZ_JBXAYL010000021.1:0-54850 GCF_056783195.1 Salicola sp. AFF1 | reverse complement strand
TCTATTCAGATTTTGCCCGTATTAGCCCAGCTTGCGCTTTGCGGGGTATATTGGCCTGCGAAGTCACTGATTCAGGATTATACTAAAGGTAGGAAGGGTTGGCTTCCACGTTACTGGAACGAAATTTTCGGTGTTTTGATGGAACCAAAAGCCCACCGCTATTAGGACTCAGTTGACCCCGCTTTATTCATCAGTCCCGGCGATTCGACTAGGGGCTGCTCTGTAGCTTGGTTTGCATACCTGGAGTGATCATTCAATAGTCGCTTCTTTGAGCTCAACGCAGGCGCCCCGTGGCTCCCATACTGGACCCGTTGAGGGGAGCGGTTGAAAGCAGGGGTAAGGCTCGATACGGTTTCACCCATGACGGATGGCCTCCTGGTGTTGGTGGATCTGGCCAACTTATTGATCAGACAGTAGTTTACCAACCGTAATTTTATTTTTCAGCTGTTGCCGGTGAATAAAACGGGCTGCTCTGAGTTGATTTGGATATTGCTGGAAAGTAGCATCTATATCCGATTGAGGTTTCAGCGTTGACGCTGAACGACAATGGACTGTAACAAACAGGGAGGCAAACCATGAAAGGGAAGCGAATAACGGTAGACAAGGGTGATACGCTCTGGGATCTTGCCAGGCAGCATCTGGGAGCAGGGAGTGAATGGCCCAGACTTTACGCCTACAACAACCGCTCTGAAGTAGTCCGGAAAAATCAGTCCCGTATCGAAAACCCTGACCTTATCTATCCCGGTCAGAAGTTGATGATTCCTATTGCGCGCGGCACCCGTCCCAGCCCTAAAACAGAGTCAAAGGAGCCTGAGGTCGCGCCGACTTCCCTGAATGATCAACTTGATCAGGTTGAAGTACCGTTTTCAGTGAAGTACGAGCTTGATGAGTTACCGGTAGTACACCAGCGGGGGTCGGGCTTTAGGATGACCTTGAAGTTGACCGGCGATGTTGTGATTGAGTTAGGCAGAAAAGTGCCATTAAGCACGGTCTCAAATCGTGGACTGGAAACCGCCTATAAAGCTGAGACCAAGGCAGCATTGCAGGATCTTGTGTCTGAAGCCAAGGTGGATTGGGATCAAAAAACAAATAAGATTACCTATAGCAGCAACCTGACCTTAAAGGCGAAAGGGAATAACGGTCCCAAGACCACTATTGGGGTGGAACTGTCTTCCAATAGCCCCGTTCCAAAGATCAGAGGCCAGCTGGTTTTTCCGAAGCTCAAAGGTCGGATACACGGTAAACCCTTCCTTGCCACAAACATTAAAGTCGTTGTGGAGATACAGCCTGAACCGAATACCAAAAGAGTGTCACGCGGTACACGACCTGAGCCTGTAGTGGCTCCAAATGGACAAACCGTTAAACAAGTAACGGTATTGGGTATCGCGGCTGGGCTTTCGCTTTTTGTAGGAACGATTGTTACGGACTTTTTTTCAGGCGGCCTAGGTGTAGCAGATGACGCGGTAACGATCCCCGCCAGTCTGGCAATGATGGGCATTAGCGTAAAAACCGCGAACGAGTTGAATGAAACCGAGCAACAGTGATCTGCCCCAATGGCGAGCGCGGCACCGCTTAAGCTGGATACTCCGGTCTGGTTATCTCGTAGGTGGGCTGTTATTGATGATTGGGCTGAATCCCCAACTTTTGACCATGTTCGACTCCACTTCCGTTCATCCGGACTCCAGCATATCTGCGATTGAGGATCAGTACGGGATACTCGTCAATGCCTCTGAGCCAGAGCGGTATTATGAAGGAATTCCGCAGCAGGACCGTCAGGGATTGACGATGGAGGCGCCAGAGGGGCAATACGTTGCGCGAGCTCTTTCTGGCCTGGAACGAGCATTGTCCAGATATCCCCAGTCCTTAATTCAGGATTATCTTGAACGGGTGCATGTTGTTGGGCGCTTGGCAGTGCGGGGGAGCAGCGCCTCGGGCACTTTTTCTCTTTCCGCAGGAGCAATCTATCTAGTTGCCAATCGGGCTACGCATGAAAGAGGGGCCACGTATCATGCTGAGACCGTACATCACGAGCTTTCTTCGCTGCTGGTGTTTGAAGGGGGGTTCCCTTTTGCAGATTGGGCGAGCGTGAATCCGACTGATTTTCAATATCAGACGGATATTTACGACCATGGAAAAATCCCGGATTCGCCAACAGGCAGTGGGAAAACCGACCTGCATCAAAGAGGTTTTATATCCGCCCATGGCACAACGCGCATCGATGACGATGTAAACACCTATGCCGAGCTGCTTTTTGAGCACCCGGGTCGGATGAAGTCATTGATGGCCGACTATCCGCGTGTCGCTGAAAAAGCAGAGCTTCTTATGGAATTCTATATGCATCTGGCGCCTTCGATGCAGGAGTTTTTCTCGAAGCATTACCCCAGTATTGAAGCTGAACGTGAATAATCAGAATCTCCCTCTCTGTTTCACTGGTGTCAGGCACCGGATGATCAGATCTCAAGAAAGAGTTATCCTTTACTGGTAGCTCGTGAACTTGTGCATCAGGTCATCCAGGAGCGGAGCGGCTCCATGGAAATCAAACTGCATCAACAGGCCACAACCACGCCCCGAATCCGGGCTGAGATTCAGCAGGCACCTGCTTCGGTCAGCAACGCCGAGCTCGCTGCTCAGTACAACGTCAGATGCCGGATGAGCACCAGAGGCGCTACCTGTGCGTGGCCATCGAGCGCGCCACCCGCTGGGTCTTTCTGCAGATGCGTGACAGCCAGTCCGCGGCCGATGCCCAGGCGTTTCTGCACCAGCTCACTGACAAGGCCCTGTTCCGGATTGAGAAGCTGCTCACCGATAACGGCAAAGCGTTCACAGATCGGTTCTCACGCGGCGGTCAGCGCAGCCCCAGTGGCAACCATCCAGTAAACCGCTATTGGCATTGAGCACCGTCTGATTACCCCTGAACGGCCCCAGACCAACGGCATGGTTGAGCGGTTCAATAGGCGCATCAGTGACGTACTCGCCACACGGCGCTATGATTCCAGCGAGGATCTGGAGACCACCCTCAAGCGCTACAACTGGCTTTACAATCACCAGATCCCTCAACGGGCCCTGAACCATCAGCCGCCCATACAGGCGATGAAACAATGGCAAGCTGACCGGCCCGGATTATTTCACAAAAAGGTTATCGATCATCCGGGACCAGACAGCTTTCTTATACTTCCTCATAAAGACCATCGCCATTCAGAGGTATTCATCCAGAATCTTCTGGCGCTCCTTCTCTGAAAGCGCATCAATTGCCTTTTGCAGGCTGTTGACCACTTGATCAGGTGCCTCCTTGTGGAAGGCGTAGTACAGTTCGGACTCACTCAGCACATCCACGACCTCATAGTTATCCGTGTCAAAGTCTTCGCTGTTGAGGAGCCAGAACGCAACATTCGACTCATAGGCCCACGCATCAACGCGACCGGCAGCGAGCTTTCGCATGGCCGGTTCCGGTTGGGACGTGATATCCAGATTGCCATCAGTCGCTCCCTGCTTGCGGACAAGGCTCTCCGCCACGTCGTCCCGAACCACAGCGATGGTGGGCGAGGCATAGTCAGACTCGCTCTCGAATGACAGATCGGACCCCTTCTGCGCAATCAGTGCCACCTTGGTTTCGGTGATCGGGCCGACCCACCGGAATAGATCCTCACGAGCCTTGGTGCGGGTGGTTGAAAACAGCATCGTCTTCGGATCGTTCTGAACGTTTTCATAACCCCGTGCCCATGGCAGAAGACGAACATCATCCCGGCTCAGCCCCAGGTTCCCCTTCTTGGAGGCCGCCAGCAGCATCTCCACCGCAATACCCTTGAGCTGGCCATCCTGCTTGAAGTTATACGGCGGGTAGGTCTCCGTCATGATGTCGTAGTCCGTGAGTTCGGCAAGGCTGTTTGCTGCGAAAAAGCTTGCTGCCAGAAACGCTGTCGCTGTTAGAAACGCTTTGAAAATTTGCATGACGAGCCCCTCTGAGTGTCAACTGGTTCCGGTATTAAGTGTGGTCCCGAACCAGTCAGCCCGCAAATCGGTTTGCCGTTTCGAGGGAGAAAGACTCAACCGCGCCTCCCTCCATACAGTCCTGCGCTTCACCCATAACGGAAATCTGCTATCGTCAGTCTGTATACCGAGCCGAACGAGTCCCATCCATGCCCGCAGTTCCACTACCGCTGCTCCGGCTCACCGGCCTTTCAAGCCTTCTGCTCTGTGTGTGCGCGCCCGCAGAGACACTGACCGTCACGGTGCTGGATGAGCAATCCGGCACCCCGGTCCCGGGCGCGGTGGTCACCCTGCCGGGTGCTGGTGAACCCAGCCCGGGAACGTACCGCATTGCGCAGCAAGACCGCGCCTTTCAGCCCCGCGTTCTAACGGTGCCCGCCGGCTCCGAGGTCAACTTTCCCAACAAGGATGATACCCAGCACCACGTCTATTCTTTCTCCGAGGCCAAAACCTTTGATATTGAGCTCTACGCGGGTGAGCCGGAATCCCCGATCCGCTTCGATCAACCCGGCATTGTTGAGCTGGGCTGCAACATTCACGACCGCATGCAGGGCTTTGTGATCGTCACCGACCGGCCCTATTACGGGCGTACCGACGAGACTGGCCGTATCCATTTCAAACGCAGTGCGGCACCGCAAGGCCAGCCCATCACGGCGCGCGTATGGCATCCCAGGCTGAGGAATAAAACCCGGTTCCGGGAGGCTGCCTTCAGTGGGGCAGCGACAGAGATCCATCTGGCACTGCCGCCGAAGCCCAACACCAGCGATAAGCTGGACCAGCTCCAGCAGGAGTTCAACGACCTGTGATGGGATGGCTGCACGCAACCGGTTTCCGGGCCAGACTGATGCTTACCATGCTGACCCTGGTCATTCTCAGCAGTGCCAGCGTGGCCGGTGTGATGCTCTACAACCTCTTTGAGGAAGAACAGGCCCGGGCGGAGGAGCAGCTCGGAGTGGCCCAGCGGGTGGCCAACCAGGTTATCGAGACACGCACTGAGCTTCTGGTATCAAATCTTGAAGTGGTTGCACGGGACTACGGCTTCAAGTCAGCCATCGGCTCCCGCGACACTCCCACCATTACCAGCGCCCTCCGCAATCTCAGCCGCCGGGCCAATGCAGACCTGGGGATGATCGTGAACGCTGAGGGCCGTCTGATCGCCAACCTCTCGGGCCTGAATAATGGCAGCCCGGCTCCTTTCCAGGCCATTGTGCGGGAAGCCCGCGCCAAATCGGGTACCTCCGTGGCCATGGGACAGTGGGATAACAGCGTCTTCCAGGTTTTGGTGGTCCCGCTCAAGGGGGCGGGCCTTCGGGCCTGGCTGATTGCCGGTTTCAGGTTGGACGACAGCTTTGCCCAGCATATTGCCAACCTCACCGCCACCGAAGCCGTCTTCCAGATGACCGGGGGCGATACCAGGCCCGTCCTCGGATCCAGCCTGGCTCCCGAGGACACCCCCACACTTCAGCCCACCGACTCCACGGCGCACCAGACCTCGCTCCGGAGCCAAAGCGACTACTTCATGCGGGCGGTCCCTATCGACGGTCTCAACACCAGGGTAGCCCGGCTCTGGCTGCTCAAGGACCGGGCCAGCGCCCTGTCGCGGTACTACAACCTGGCGCTGGAAATGGGCCTGGTGCTTGCTGTGGTACTGGCGATCGCGACTGGCGTGGTACTGGTCACGGCCAGAGCCCTGGGGCGCCCCATTTTCGGGCTGGCCCGGTTCGCTCAGGACCTGGGACGAGACCGGAGTGCTCAACCACCAACGCTACGGGTTTCCGGCGAACCGCGGATTCTCCTGCAATCGCTTCTGGAGCTGCGCAACAACATCATCCGGCACGAGAAACAGATTGAGCACGCCGCCACCCACGACAGCCTTACCGGCCTGCCCAATTGGCGCGCGCTGCGCCAGCAATTGGAAGACTGCCTTGTCCAGGACCAGTCAGCCACAGTCCTCGCCGCCAACCTCCCCAACCTCAAGCCCATCAACGAAATGCTGGGATTCCGGTTTGGCGACGAAACCCTCATCGCCACTGGCCTGCGCCTCAACGGGATTCTGAAACGCCCCGGCAGTCTGGCCCGGACCGGCGGGCGTCAGTTCATGGCCGTCCTGCTGTGGGCGCCGGACGACGAACTGCACCAGGCGATGGTGACATTGAAAAGCCAGATGGAAACCACCGTGGAGGTTCTGGGCAGCCCGCTTCAGCTCCAAGTCAACCTGGGCGTGCTACGGATACCGGACCAGGCCCAGACCATTGATGAAATCCAGCGTCGTCTCGGCCTGACGCTGGAACAGGCGTCACACACGCCCGCCCGAGTGGCCTCCTACAAGCCCGGTGGCGACGAGGAGCACCTGCGCGAGATCCGCCTTATACGGGACCTCAACGAGGCCATCGAAGCACAGGCCCTGCACCTCAATTACCAGCCCAAAGTGGCCCTGGCAACCGGCGAGTTCGTGGGCGTGGAAGCCCTGGTGCGGTGGCAACATCCGGAGTTGGGGTTCATCAGCCCGGAGGAATTCATCCCCCTCGCTGAGAATTCCGGCCAGACGCTGGCACTGACGCGCCTGGTGCTGGCGTTGGCGGCCGCGGATTGTGCCGACTGGAGCTCTCAGGGCCTGCAGCCACGGCTTGCTATCAACCTGTCGGCGCTGGATCTTGGCAACCCGGGATTGGCCGGAGAAGTCCGGGCGCATTTCAAGCACGAGCCGCAACAACTGTCCCGGCTCACTTTTGAGGTCACCGAAAGCGCGGTGATGAATGATACCGGGCTGGCCCAACAAACACTGGAAGCCTTGCGATCGCTAGGGGCCTCAATCTCCGTCGATGATTTCGGAACGGGCCAGTCGTCCCTGTCCCAGCTGCGCAACCTGCCCGTGCAGGAACTCAAGATCGACAAGTCGTTTGTGCTCAATCTCGCCAGGAGCGACCAGGACCAGCTCATCGTGGGCTCCACCATCAGCCTCGCACACGGGCTTAACCTGACGGTGTGCGCCGAGGGCATCGAAGACCGGGGTTCCTGGGACCTTCTCAGGCAGTGGGGCTGCGAGCAGGCCCAGGGATTTTTCATGGCACGGCCAATGCCGGCAGCAACCATCCCGGAGTGGGCCGACCGGTACCGGGCTTGGGCGGCCGAGCATGGGCTGCTTAACAGTGGAGATGGCACATGACCTTCATAACCCCAATGCTGCATCTTGGTATCATGGCCCTGTTACTGCTGGCATGCCCCACGGTTGCCAGTGAGCCGGGGAGCCGGTTATGGGGCACGGGCGGGGTAAGCAGCATTGACGGCAGCGCTGGCGGCGGCATCAGTCCCTGGGCCACCCTCGCCGGCTATGCCAGCGACGAAGAGTGGGGTGGCACCGTCGCGCTATCCAGGGCGAATACCCAGGACTACACGCTCAACGTCCAGGGCGCCGCTCTTAACTGGCGCAACCGCATTGAGGTGAGCTTTGCCCGCCAGGAACTGGCGTTGGATACCCTGGCTTTCTCACCCGCGCTCCTGCCCCTGACGGAATCCGACCTGACCCAGGATGTCTTCGGCGTGAAAGCCCGGCTCGCCGGCGACCTCATTTACAGCCCCTACGGCCAGTGGAGCCTTGGAGTCCAGCACAAGCGCCACCGGGTTTCTGAGATCCCGGCGGCCATAGGCGCCAGGGATGATACCGGCACCGATGTTTACCTCAGTGGCAGCAAACTATTCCTTGCCGGGCCCTTTGACCGCAACCTGGTGGTGAACGGCACGCTCCGCGCCACCCGGGCCAACCAGGGCGGCCTGCTCGGCTTCGGCGGCGACCGGCGGGACAGCCATGAAACCGTGGCGGAAACCAGCGCCGGGCTTTTCCTGCGCCGGGACTGGCTGGTGGGCGGGGAATACCGGCAAAAGCCCGACAACCTGAGTTTTGCGGACGAAGAAGACTGGTGGGATCTCTATGTCACCTGGATCCCGGACCGGCGCCTCTCGATAACCGCCGCCTACATCAACCTGGGCGACATCGCCGGCCTCGAATCCCAGGACGGCGCCTATCTGTCCATCGAAGGGAGCTTCTGATCATGCGGGCAAGAATCATCCTGAGCGTTTGCGCTGTCAGCGCCCTGCTGCTGACGTCACTGCCCCTGCAGGCGGAAAAAGCCAACCTTTACAACGCCCTGGGCAAACGCGCCGGCATTGAAACCCTTGTAACCGGACTTCTGGAGCGAATTGCCAACGACCGACGCCTCGCCCCCCAGTTCCGTGGTATTGATGTAAGGCGCTTCCACCACAACCTGACGGACCAGCTGTGCGAGCTCAGCGGCGGCCCCTGCACCTATGAGGGCAAAACCATGCGCTCCGCGCACGCCGGCATGGCAATCACCGAAACCGAGTTCAATGCGCTGGCCGAACAGTTGATCCTCATCATGGAAAAGCAGGGCATCCCGACCTGGGCCCAGAACCGTCTGCTAGCCCGGCTCGTGCCTCTCCATGACCACATTGTCTCGGTACCGAAAGCGCCACTGAGGGCGCCTCCCGAGTGATAGTGCCCTGACCCATCCAGGGAGCGCCATCAATCAGGCGGATGCGGACTCCCGCTGAGCAATGCGGTCATACCAGGCTTGCAGGTTGGTCTGCTCCGGCTGGATGCCAATCCTGTTCACCTTGTTGAAATCAATGGTGCAAAGGGCCGTAATGTCCGCTGCCGTGAAGTGGTCCCCCACGAGGAATTCCCGTCCTTCCAGGTGCTTGTTCAGAAAGTGCATGAACTTCTCCACGCCCTGCCGGCATTCCTCGCCCCACTCGGGGATCGGGTTCATCCGGTCCTTGAAATGGCCACTGGTGTGCTGGAAGCACATCCCGGTGGGCATGAAGAAATAGAGCTCAAGCCAACGCAGCCATTGCTCCACTTTCGCCTTATCCAGCGCATCCTTGCCCAGCAACGGGGGCTGCGGATACAGCTCCTCGAAATAGCGACAGATGGCCATGGTTTCGGCAATGCAGGTGCCGTCATCCAGCTCCAGCACCGGCACCTTCTTCATCGGGTTTTTGCGGGCAAACTCGGGGGTAAGGTTGTCGCCCTTCTCCAGGTCCATCTGCACGAACTCGGCCTGGCCGAGAATGCCCTTCTCGGCCATGAACATACGCACGCGCCGCGGATTGGGCGCTTTCTGCATTTCGTAGATTTTCATCATCGGGTTCCGTACACCACCATGGTTTTGCCAGAGACCTGAACAAGGCCCTGCTCTTCGAGGGTTTTCAGGACGCGGCCCACCATCTCGCGGGAACAGCCCACAATGCGGCCGATTTCCTGGCGTGTGATCTTGATCTGCATGCCGTCCGGGTGCGTCATGGCGTCCGGTTCCTCACACAGGTCGAGCAGGGTGCGCGCCACCCGGCCGGTCACATCAAGGAAGGCCAGGTCACCGACCTTGCGCGTGGTCTGGCGCAGGCGCGACGCCATCTGTTCGCCGATGAAGTAAAGCACGCCGGGATCTTCCTGGGAGATCTCGCGGAACTTGGTGTAGCTGATCTCTGCAACCTCGCACTCGGTCTTGGCCTTCACCCAGGCGCTGCGCGAGTCCATGTTGTCGAACAGGCCCATTTCACCGAAGAAGTCTCCGGCATTGAGGTAGGCCATGATCATTTCCCGGCCGTCGTCATCCTCGATGATGACAGTGACCGAGCCTTTGACGATGTAGAACAGCGAGTCGCTTTTGTCACCGGCGTAGATGATGGTGCTCTTGGCCGGGTAACGCCGCCGATGGCATTGGGAGAGAAAGTAGTCCAGGTGCTTGGTTTTGTTATCAACGGGTCGGGCAATACTGCTCATTTTGGCATCCTGATTCTGCAATTGATGTTTCCTTTCTGGCCCTTAGGGACAATACCCTTTTGATAGCACCCAATGTAAATCAGCACAAGGGGTTCGTCGTCCGGTGCAATACCCTCTTGTTTTGCCGCTGTGGTAGCCTGCCACTGTGCTGCAGGGAGGCGCGGTCGGGCGGTGTCATCCGGGAAACGCTATGAATCCATCCCTGGACGCTTGCGCGGTCGCCATCCCTGGCGACCGAGCTTCCCGGATAACACCGCCCGACCACACCTCCATTCAACGCTTTGGGAGATTGCCGCGATTATGGCCATGAACACCACAATCAACTGGACCGGCGCCGCCAGCTTTAAAGCCACCACCGGCTCCGGCCATGACATCCAGCTGGACGGCCCGCCCGACCACGGCGGCGAAAACCACGGCGCCCGGCCCATGGAAATGATGCTCGTGGGCCTGGGCGGCTGCACCTCCTTCGATGTGATGAGCATCCTCCAGAAATCCCGCCAGAACGTTACCGACTGCCGCGCCGAGATCACGGCGGAGCGCGCCGACGCGGTCCCGTCAGTCTTTACAACGATTCACATCCACTTCCACGTGACCGGCCAGGGCCTGAACGACAAGCGCGTGGCCCGCGCCATCCAGCTCTCGGCGGAGCAGTACTGCTCGGCTTCCATCATGCTGGAAAAGGCCGGGGTTGAGATCACGCATGATTACACCATCTATGAAGAGTAAGAGTTTCCGGGAGTAAGGTTCCCGTTTGCGGGGCGCATGGGCAGCGACGTTGGTGGTTGGGCTCCTGGATTCATAGCGATTCCCGGAGAGCCATACCAGCGACGTCGCTGCCAGAACCAGACTGTCAATCCTGGTACGAGGATGGATCACTCACTCCGGGAAATCCCTGAGCCAACCAATGGTGTTCACCCGCACCACACACAGGCATAATGCCCGGTTTTACCGGCCCACGAGCAAGAGACTGGAGGTGCGCGCCGATGGAACCCAAGCTGGAACTTCACGGCTTCAACAACCTGACCAAGTCCCTTTGCTTCAACATCTATGACATCTGCTACGCGCGCACCGAGGAGCAGCGCCAGGCGTACATTGAATACATCGACGAGATGTACAACGCCGAACGCCTGACCCAGATCCTCACCGACGTGGTGAAGATCATCGGCGCCAACATCCTCAACATCGCGCATCAGGACTACGACCCCCATGGCGCCAGCGTTACCATGCTCATCGCCGAGCACGAGGAAGCGCCCGAGGGCGACACCAGTGAGGCCTCACCCGGCCCGCTGCCGGAAACCCTGGTAGGCCACCTGGACAAGAGCCACGTCACCGTCCACACCTACCCGGAAAGCCACCCCTACGAGGGGATCAGCACCTTCCGGGCGGACATTGACGTCTCCACATGCGGGCTTATTTCGCCGCTGAAGGCGCTCAACTACCTGATCCACAGCTTCGACTCCGACATTGTCACCGTGGACTACCGTGTTCGCGGCTTCACCCGGGATGTGAACGGCAAGAAGCACTACACTGACCACGAGATGAGCTCCATCCAGGACTACCTCACCGAGGACACGCGGGCGGCGTACCAGATGATGGACGTGAACGTGTATCAGGATAACCTCTTCCATACCAAGATGATCCTGCGCGAGTTCAATCTGGATAATTACGTCTTCGGCGTCAACGCCTCCGATCTGGACGAACAGGAAGCCGAAGACATCCATCAGCGCCTGCAGAAGGAAATGCTGGAGATCTTCTACTCCCGCAACCTGCCCTGAGCGTTATCCCTCCTGACCCGGCGCCCGGTCACGGGCGCCAATGGAACACCATTGCACACCGTTACATTGGGTAATGTCACTTTCTGAACTGAAAGTCTTTACACCGAGGTATACACTCGTCTACGTTGGTAGACAGATGTATACCTTGAAGAAACGGAGACATCCCATGGCCCAACAACAACACGGCACCATTGCGACCCAACACACCCAGGTGGCCATCATCGGTTCCGGCTTCTCCGGGCTGGGCATGGCCATCCGGCTCAAGGGCGAAGGCCGGCACAGTTTCCGGATCTTCGAGAAAGACGACGGCATTGGCGGCACCTGGCGCCAGAACCACTACCCGGGGTGCGCCTGCGACGTGCAATCCCACGTCTACTCCTACTCCTTTGAGCCCAACCCGGAATGGACGCGGATGTTCGCGCCCCAGGAGGAGATCCGCCAGTACCTCGAGCACTGTGCCGACAAATACCGCATCCGCCCCCACATCCACCTGAACACAGCCTTGCACGAGGCGCGCTGGGACGAAGGCCGGGCCCTGTGGCAGCTCAGGGACAACCACGGCCGTGATTTCACGGCCAGCGTCCTGGTCTCCGGCATGGGCGCCCTGTCGATCCCGGCCTACCCCAATGTCCCCGGTATGGACCGTTTCCAGGGCAAGGCGTTTCATTCTCAGGACTGGGACCACGACTACGATCTCAGTGGCAAGCGCGTTGCCGTGATCGGCACCGGCGCCTCAGCCATCCAGTTCGTGCCCGAAGTACAGAAGGCAGCCGGTCAGCTGTACCTGTTCCAGCGTTCCGCGCCCTGGATCATGCCCAAGCCGGACCGCGCGATCAGCCACACCGAACGCAGCGTCTTCCGGCGCCTGCCCAGCGCCCAGATACTGCAGCGCAACGCCCTGTACTGGCTTCTGGAGAGCCGGATCGTGCCCATGCTGATCAACCCGAAGCTGCTCAAGGTGGCGCGTCACCTGGCCCGTTCCCACATCCACCGCCAGATCAGGGATCCAGAACTGCGGCGCAAGGTGACACCGGATTATGAATTCGGTTGCAAGCGGGTTCTGATGTCCAACAACTATTACCCGGCCCTGGAGCAATCCAACGTGGAGGTGGTTACCGAGGGCATCCAGGAAATCACCGAAACCGGCGTTGTGACCCGCGACGGCGAGCACCGGGAGGTCGACGTGCTCATCTACGGTACCGGCTTCAAATCCACGGACCCGGTTCCCAAGGGGCTGATCCGGGGCCGTGACGGACAGGACCTGCATGAAACCTGGCGGGATGGCCCGGAGGCCTACAAGGGCTCGACCGTTGCCGGCTTCCCCAACCTGTTCATGGTCATGGGTCCGAACACTGGGCTGGGGCATAACTCCATGGTCTATATGATCGAGTCCCAGATCCAGTATGTGATGGATGCCATCCATACCATGGAACAGAAGCACATGGACTGGGTCGAGGTTAAGGAGGCAACCCAGAACGCCTACAACAAGCGGCTGCAAAGCCGGCTGAATGGCTCCATCTGGAATGATGGCGGCTGCACCAGCTGGTACATCCACCCCGAGACCGGCAAGAACGTGGCCCTGTGGCCGGATTTCACCTTCCGGTTCAGGAGTCAGACCCGCCAGTTTGACGCTTCAGCCTATCAGGCCGGCAAGGCAGAGACACCGGCGGGCACCGCCGAGCAGCCACGCCCTTCCACCGCGACGCCGGAGGAGCAGCCCGCATGAAGTCCTTTTCCAACAAGGTAGCCGCCATCACCGGCGCCGGATCCGGCATCGGTCGCGCCCTGGCCCGAGCCCTGGCTGCCGAGGGCTGTCACCTGGCCCTCAGTGATGTGGACGCGCAACCGCTGGCCGAGACGGCCCGACTGTGTGAACAGCACGGCGCCCACGTCACCCACACCACGGTCGATGTGGCCAACCGCCATGAAGTGGAAGAATGGGCACAGGCCACGGCCCGGGAGCATGGCGCCATCAACCTGATCATCAACAACGCGGGGGTGGCCCATGCGGGGCTGGTGGCCGACTCTGGCTACAGCGACTATGACTGGATCCTGGATATCAACTTCAAGGGCGTACTCTACGGTACCAAAACCTTCCTGCCCTACCTGAAAGCGGCACCAGAAGGAGGGCATGTGGTGAACATCTCCAGCATCTTCGGGCTGTTTGCCCAGCCCGGCATG
This sequence comes from Salicola sp. AFF1, assembly GCF_056783195.1. NCBI lineage: Bacteria > Pseudomonadati > Pseudomonadota > Gammaproteobacteria > Oceanospirillales > Halomonadaceae > Salicola > Salicola sp. AFF1. The sequence continues at coordinate 41,107 of NZ_JBXAYL010000021.1, read as the reverse complement.
AGCGCCTACAACGCGACCAAGTTCGCCGTGCGCGGGTTCACCGAATCCCTCCGCCAGGAACTGGACCTGGCAGAGAGCAGCGTCTCCGCCACCTGTGTGCACCCCGGCGGCATCCAGACCAATATTGCCCGCACAGCGCGCATGGATGACAGCATGGCCCAGCTCATGGGCGAGGACACAGGGGCCCTCCAGGCCCACTTCGAAACGCTGTTCCGAACCACCGCGGATGAAGCGGCACAAGCTATACTGAAGGCAGTCAAACAGGACCGGCGCCGGCTTTTGATCGGAGCCGAAGCCCATGCAGCGGACTGGATGCAGCGGCTGCTGCCAGCAGGCTACCAGCGCCTTGTGACCGGAGCCCTTAAACGCAAGCGTCAACGCCAGAGCGCCGCACGGAGAACCTGATGGAAGCGACCACTTTCAATGCGATACTGGACTCGCTGCAGGAAGTCAGCGACACCTACCTGAAGGCCCCCATTGCTCAGCCAGACCCAGCCTCACTGGAGCAGTGGCAACCCGCCCCCAGCGCCTGGCAGAAGCTCCAGGCGGCCAGCAGCTGGATCCCGGGGATCCATGAGGAACGCATGGAGATTGATGGCCACCGAATCCACTACTGGCGCATTGGATCCGGCCATGGCACGCCGGTGGTGCTGCTCCATGGTTTCGGCGCCAGCAAGGAGACCTGGGCCAGTCTGATTCCAGCCATCCTGCAGCGCCACATGACCCTCTACCTGCCAGACCTGCCGGGATTCGGCCAGAGCGACTATCGCGCGGATGCCCGCTACACCTATGAGGTCCAGGCTCACCGCATGGGTGAATGGGCACGTCACCTGGCTCTCCCCCCGGCGTACTGGGTGGGCTCCTCCATGGGCGGAGCCATTGGCGCTACCCTGGCCGCCAATCACCCGGAGCGGGTGGCCGGGCTGGTGCTGATGAACGCCGCCGGCATGGGCAGTGCCCGCCACAGCCCGATGGAAAGCCAGCTTCTCCAGGGTCGCAATCCACTGATTCCGGGTGACGCATCCGAAACCCGTTCGCTCTTCCGGTATACAACCTGGCGCGGCCAAGCAGTATTCAGCCGCGTCATGCCCCTGGCCATGGGCCCGGAAATGCGCCACAGGCGCCCGGTCAACCAGCATCTGTTCATGGACATGATGCAGCCGCGCGAGCGCATCCCGGAACTGCTGGCGCGCGTCCAGGCACCGGCCCGGGTGATCTGGGGGGAACGCGACCAGGTGGTGGATGTCTCCTGCGCCCATCACTACGGCGCCCTCCTGCCACGGGCGCAAGTAACGATACTGCGGGGTGTTGGCCACCTGCCGATGCTGGAAGCCCCCCTCCGGACCGCTCGCGTGGTAAGGCGCTTTATGCGCAAGCACGGCTGAAAGCAGCGCTACCACGCGTAGCGCTTGTGCTCCATCAGCTCCAGGATCCGGGGCCTGAGAATCAGGTCAATGGCCAATGGCAACTTGGGGCCCGGAATCACGATGGTGTCCTGACGCGACATGAAGCTCCCATCGATCATCCGTAAAAGGCGCTGGAAGTCCACATCCGCGTAATGCCGGAAGTGCACCACAATCATGCTCTCGTCAGCGGACGGGACCTCGCTCACCACAAATGGGTTAGAGGTATCCACCGTGGGCACGCGCTGGAAGTTAATGTGGGTATTGGAGAACTGCGGCACGATATCCTGGACGTAGTCGTCCATGCGATTGATGATCGTCTCGACCACTTCCTCCTGGTGATACCCGCGATACCGGGTATCACGATGGATCTTCTGGATCCACTCCAGGTTGACGATGGGGACCACGCCAATGAGCAGATCCACATGGCCGGCCACGTCATGCTGCTCGCTCTGGACCCCGCCATGCAATCCTTCGTAGAACAGCAGGTCACACTCCGGCGGCAGACTCTGCCAGGGCGTGAAACTGCCGGGCTCATGACCGGCGGCAATCAACTCGCGGTCGTCATCGTGCACGTATTCCCGATACTGTCCGGTGCCGGTACTGCCAAAGTCCTGAAAAAGCGCTTCCAGCTTATCAATGTGGTTGGCTTCCAGGCTGAAATGGTTGAAGTCGCCGTAGTCACCGCGCTCGGCGACCTGCGCCATTTCCTGCCGGGTGTAGCGATGGAAGCTGTCCCCGCTGACGGTGGCCGCACGCAGCCCCTCACTCGCAAACAGCTTGTTGAAAGCCCGCCCGGTAGTGGTAGTTCCGGCCCCGGAGGACCCGGTAACCGCTATGACTGGGTACTGGCTGGACATGATCGACTGGCCCGGTCTGCGCTGGTATTCCCCCCATCGGGAATCCGCTATGGTGCACGGGGCACCCCCCGCTGACAAGCCTCAGTAGTGCAGCAGATGGGGCCGTGCAATGGCACTGCCCTGCGCATAGTCCACGCCCAGCTCACGCAGCCGCTCTATACGCTCCGGGCGGCTGATCGCGGAGGCAATCACCTCGGCCCCCATTTGGTGGGCCGCCGTTACAACCGCCCTTATCCTGGACTCATGACCCCCGCCATCCTCTTCAGGAACCCGGGGGCGCACCCGGACCAGGTCCACGGGCAGCCGCCTGATCAGCTGAGCCAGCCCGGCGCCCGTCTCGTCCGCATCCAGACAGACGCGACACCCCAGCTCGCGCACCTCGCGCATGAACAGCGCAACCTTGTTCGGATCCGCCAACGCATCGACTTCCGAGATACAGAACCAGAGACGTTCCACCGGACAGGGATGAATCCGGAACACTTCCTGTATGAAGCGCACCAGCCCAGGTTCGGTCAATGTATACCCAAGCACCGGGATCCCGAGCCCCGGGTTGGCTTCCGGCAACGCCTGCATGGGGCTGGAAAGGCAATCCAGAACCGACTGCATCAACCAATCATTGAGGTTCCTGGCGCCGGCGAAACGCTCCGCAAGCGGGATCAGCTCCCGGGCGGTCATCAGGTTGCCGTGCTCATCTGGCAACGTCAGCAGGAGCTCATACTGGGCCGCCATCCGGGTTGAGCCATGCAGCGGAATGAGCCGCTGCGCCTGCAGCACGAGTTCATCCTGGCGCAGCGCGCCGTTGCCCGCCAGCCTGTCCACCAGTTGGCGTATGTAGTGACTCCGTTCGGCGGGAACACTGGCAAAACGGAAGGCGGGCGGGTGTTCCAGCGACACCTGCCTGAGGGCCGCCTCCGCCAGGTGATACCACCGGGCCGCTGTCACGATCGCCGGATCACCCACGGCAACGCCGGCACAGACGTGATTGCCGGCTTCCGCGACCTGTGCATTGCAACGCTGCATCAGCAGCACCAGCCAGGGCTCAAGGCCCTCCCGCCGGCACCGGAACGCCAGTCGGCGAGCGCCGACCCGGCCGATCATATCGCCGCTGCCAAATTCCCGGCGCACTTCCGAGGCCACAGCAGACGCCTCCATGCCCCCATCCCACCCCAGGATCACCAGGGCATGTTTCCGGTCCAGTGGCGCATTGCACAGCGTGCGCTCAAGCCATCCCAGGAACGCCTCCCGATGAACCAGCCCCGTGTCGGCCTCGGTGATGGTCTCCTGGATGCGTTGTTCATAAAGGCGTTCCAGTAGCCGGCCTTGAGCTTCATCCACAAGGTAATGGTCCTGACGGGTCACCGGGATGAGGCGCCCTTCCGCCACTTCATGGGCCAGTTCGGCCAGGCTGAGGTCGTACTGCTTGCGCCCTGAGGGGGTCACCAGCACGAAACGTCCACGGCTGGCATTGGTCCAAGCCAGCCTCACCGGCGGTTGGCCATGGTGCTCATCAGTGAACCAGCTGCCCACGGGCAGTGCTTCCAGGCCCGGGCGCCACTGCTGCAAACGCTCGTCCTCTGTGGAGGTTTCTTCCGCCTGCGCAAACCCCTCACTCAGGCGCACACGCTCCTGTTCCCCGGTCTGATCCAGGCAGTTGCCGATCATGGCTTGGGCCGCCTCGAAGTCGCCCGGGTCGGTGCAAATGGCCTCAAGCCATTCACTGATGGCGTCGGTAGCGGTTGTTCCAGCGTGCTCATGGTGCGCCAGGAGCGCATCCAGGAGAGCCAGCGCTTTCTGCCAGGTGGGTCCGGCTGCGCCTTCATGCAGATGAAGCAGGACCAGCCGGTTGCGCCAGTCGTTTTCCACAAAGCGCAGTACCACGAGCGGAATCGGGGCTCCCAGCAACCGCTCATCCAGCGCCCTGTCCGTCGCGGCCTCCGCCTCCCGCAGACGTTCGCTGCCAGCCACCGCCTTGGTCACACGCCGCAGATTGCGCCGATGAACCTCATCGCGCTGCTGGAGTTCGCTCCCAAGGATCCGGGTCGCCTCGGTCAGCGCCTCTTCATCCAGAACCGGCGAGGACCGCAGTACGCGCAGCAGCGCCTCGGGCCAGGGCCCCGGGTTTTCATGGTCCGCTGTCTCGAGATCACCGAGCCGGTTCAAAAGGCGGCGCAACGGATGCCCGCTGCGGCTCAGCGCCTCCGGTGTCCGTTCCAGGCAGCGTTCAATCACTGGCATCAGCCATTCCAGCAATGCCCGGCCACGCCCCGTCATGCGCGGGCTTTCCGCCATGGCGCGGACCAGCCCCGGAATCAGCGCCGCGGGGAAAGCACTGCCATCCGCCTGGCCGGGATTATGAAGCTGGGCAACGGCTTCCTGGAGGGCAGGCCCGCTCCGGGTGTCCGGACGAAGATTGGCCGGTTCGATCAATGACGGCACGGGTGGAATCACGGCCTGTTGCACCGCCACCTCCGCCTGATGGCCACGGGTCCTTGCGGAGAGGGCTCGACTCGGGATCACATCTGGAGCCTGGTACTGATGGGAGGGGGCCAGACCGGCCTGGGCCAGCAGTGTCTCGAACCCCCTCAGGGCATCGTCGGCAAAGCGGATCACCAGAGCCCCGGGAGCGGAACGGATGACATAACCATGGATGGTCTGCCAGCGGTCTAGCCCTCCGTTGTGAAACTGGAGGCGGAGGGCATACCCGCCCGCATCCAGCCAGTGACGGACTGCGGGCTCGCGCGAGGCGGGATAGCGCACGGAAACCGCTTCCGAGGAGAAGTCGGTTACCTGGCAAAGCCAGGACAGGCCATGCGATGTCACCGCTCTTACAGCAAGGCGGATGTTGTGCCGGCGCGTATCCCGCCGTCCCGCGTTGCGGCTGAGCAGTCCTGCGTTGCCCCTTTCCATGAGGTTTCCCTGCATTTCCGATACCGGTAGCAGCGTACGGCGATACCACATGGACAGACCATTACGGGTTTCCGCATCACGGTAATCCGTAGTCTAGAGTTGTTTTACGAAAACCCGCGAGTTGCGGCCTGTATCATAGTCACGACGCTTTTCAGGCGGCAAAGCATCCGCCCCAACCGACGCAAAGCCGCGTTCCGCAAACCAGTGAGAGGTTTGAGTAGTGAGCACAAAGAGTTCACCAAGTCCTTCCGCACGGGCATAACGCTCAACCATCGCCAGCAGGCGGTCACCACGCCCGCCGCCCTGGTAATCCGGGCTCACGGCAAAACAGGCCAGCTCCATCATGGCGCTGGCGGGATAGGGGTAGAGCGCGGCGCAGCCGACCACCTGTCCGTCCCGTTCGTCCACCAGGAACCGGTCGATCTCGGTTTCGATCAGGTCCCGGGGCCGACTGACCAGGATGCCCCTGGCTTCCAGGGGCTGGATCAGTTCCTGGATGCCGTTGATGTCTTCCGGAGTGGCGATGCGGATGTGCTCATAATCGTCATCGGTCACGAGGGTACCGAGCCCATCAAGCGTGAAGAGCTCCTCCAGCAGGGCGCCTTCGCGCTCATAACTGATCACATGCGCACGGCGCACGTTGCGATCGCAGGCATTGGCTGCCGCCCCGAGGGCGGCAGCATCATCATCGTCCAGGCTGCCTGCGTTGAGCAGCTCCCGGGCCCGGGCAACGCTGAGCTCCCGGATAAGGCCGCCACAGGCATCCGGGATGCCGTTGCGGTTACTGAACAGAATCAGTTTATCCGCCTCCAGCGCTGCCGCGGCCTCGCCGGCCACTTCCTCGTGGGAAAGGTTGAAGGCATCCCCCGTGGCGGAATACCCCAACGGCGGCAGAAGCACCACCTGGCCAAGCGCCAGCTGTTCCTGAATACTGGCCGCGTCCACCCGGCGCACCCGTCCGGTATAGCCATGGTCTACCCCTTCAATAACGCCTATGGGGCGGGCGGTCAGCCAATTACCGCTGGCAACCCGGATCTGGGCCCCATGCATGGGCGAGTTGGCCAGTCCCATCGACAGACGGCTTTCAAGCAGCGCCCGGACCCGGCCCACGGCCTCGAGCACCAGCGGCAGCTGAGATTCCGTGGTCACCCGCAGTCCCCCCTGATAGCCCGAGGTTTCGCCCGCCTCGTACAGGCGCTGGTGGATCTGCGGACGCGCCCCAAAGGCCACCACCAGCCGTACCCCGAGACTCGCCAGCAGGGCCATGTCATGGATAATGGTGGTCAGGTTGGGATGGGCCAGCGCCTCGCCACCCAGGTTGATGACCACCACCTGTCCCCTGTGGGCATTGATGTAGGGGGCGGAATGACGAAACCAGTACAGCCAGTCGTGATCACTCACCCTGGGCTCCTCCCTTGCTACAGCATTGCTCGATCAGGCCGGTCAGTATAGTCACCATGGGCTCGATCTGGGAGAGGGCCAGGAACTCGTCCGGCTGATGGGCCTGATCAATGGAGCCCGGCCCCAGCACCAGGGTCTCCATGCCAAGCTGCTGCAGAAAGGGCGCTTCGGTGGCAAAGGCAACGCCTTCCGCCGCATGGCCGGTCAGGCGCTCACAGATGCCTGCCAGGCGGGCGCTGGCCGGTTCCTCGAAGGGCGGAACACCGTCAAACAGCGGCTCGAAGGTACAGCTCAGTTGCCGCTGCTCGGCCACCGGCTGCACCCGCTCGAGAATGCCCTGGCGCAGTGCGGCCGGATCCATTCCCGGCAGCGGACGCAGGTCAAAGTGAAGCTCGCACTCGCCACAGATGCGATTGGGGTTATCGCCCCCATGGATATGGCCCGGATTCAGGGTCGGGTACGCCACCCGGAACCCGGGATGACGGTGGTCGCGTTGCAGCTCGTCCCGGTACGCCAGGATCCGTCCCAGTGCCTCATTCATACCTTCCAGTGCATTCCGACCAAGCGCGGGATTGGAGGAATGGCCGGACTGGCCACGGAAAATGAGGCGCTCCATCATGATGCCCTTATGCATCCGGACGGGCCGCAATTCCGTGGGCTCGCCGATCAATGCGTGCCGGGCCTTGGGGCGCCCAGCCTCAATCAGGGCCCGGGCACCGCCCATGGCGCTCTCCTCGTCGGCCGTGGCCAGAATCACCAAGGGCGCCGCGAGCGCCTGATCGCGCATCCGCCAGGCCGCCTCCAGGGCCAGAGGAAAGAAACCTTTCATGTCGCAGGTGCCAAGGCCGTACCAGCGGTCCTGGTGCTCGGTCAGCGCGAACGGGTCACTTTGCCAGCGCTGATCATCAAACGGAACGGTGTCCGTATGGCCGGAGAGAACCAGCCCACCCGGGCCCTGGCCCTTGGTCGCGATGAGGTTGGACTTGCCCGGCGCCCCGGGCACCGGCATGGTTTCCACGCTGAACCCCAGATCGCCCAGCCATTGCGCCAACCGTGCCACCACCGCTTCATTGCTCTGGTCCCAGGCCGGGCTCACACTGCTGACGGAGGGCATGGCCACCAGCTCGCCCAGCATCGTCCGGATATCCGGAATCGGTCGTTGCATTCTACTTCTCCCGAGAGCCTGGTTCTGGCGGTATGGGGTGTATTTGACCAAGGTCCGGGTTCAGAAAATCATCCAGCCCCGGCGCACGTTCGCCATCGGAGACCGGACGACCCATATCATCAGCGCGCCGCCAGACCTCAAACTGTTCGATAGCCGTTACCTGGAACGGCGCCACCACTGTACCGCCCTCAAGCCTGCGCCGGATGTGCAGCTGGTCCCCTTCGCGCGCCACAAGCCGGCCCTCAATCCGTCGTCCCGAGCTCAGCTCCAAACGCACACGACGGTCGATCCAGGCACTGGCCCTTTCCGTATCCGACTCTCGGAATGCCGGCTCCGGCTTGGGCCCGTCCTCGGACACCAGGGGCGAACGCTCCGGCTCGGCGGACGGTTCCCGGGGTTCGCGCACGCTGAAACCAATACCCTCCAGCTCGTGATCGTTGTGGATGACCCGGAGCCCTGATTTCTGCTGCCATTGAGGCGCTGACGTGCCAGTGCCGGGCCATGCTTCTCCCTTCAACGCCCACTCGAGCGCCAACTCCCCCCCTTCAGCGAGCCAATCCCGGTAAAGCGACGTTGTGGCGCCGGTTGGAACCAGTCCCTGCTCCGCCATCCCGGCCGCCCAATTACGCGACGCACGGCGTACCCACTCCCCCACGGGCTCATCCTCGGCCGCCGCACAGAACGAGGAAAGGCGCCTCATCAGTCCGGCATCCCGGACGAGCAATCGCGCCTGCGTGGGCAACGCGGGCCGGGTCCAGTCGTCGGACAGGACCGGCAGCCGCAACGGCTGCGAACGCCAGTCCAGTGACAGACTCCCGAGACGCCCGGCATCCACCGCCGCATGGTAACGGTAGCCATCCGCCCCACTGCCACGATCCACGAGTTCCACGTCGCCACTGGCCCGGTCCACTCCCATGCGCAACAGGTCCGCGGGTGTCAGCGCCGGCTGTTTGCCGCAGCCGTGGAAATGCAGGGGGTGGCGCTTGAGCGACAGGGCGCGCTGGGTACGGGCCCAGGGTCGGAAAAGATCGGGTTCCACCACCAGCTCAAGGTTATCCACCTGCAGTTGCCAACGAGACGGCTGCTCGCCCCGCAGGAGCCACTTTGGCAGCGCCAGCAGCCCGGGTGCTTCAAGGATGACACGCTGCGCCTTGACCGGCCGCGTAATGTCAAACCAGTGCCACCGAACCCCCTGCAACATCACGTTGCCATCCCATGTCGGGCGGACCACATCCCAGCGAAGATTGCCCCACGGACTGACCGCCTGGCCCAACTCCTGGGCCGCAGACCGGGCCCCGTACCAGAGCGAGGCATAGAAGGCGCTCGCTCCGAGCAGCAACAGGATCACCAGGGCGCCTGTTAGTCTTTTCATAGTCGACCGTCCGGGGTCATGGCGTAGGACAAAACGTGATGAACATCCTATCGTACCTGATCCATGCGCGATAATGCGGCAACCATCGCACACACCGCAGCATGAGCCGGGCAAAACGTATGACATTCACTATAGTAGGGGTAAGAGGCAGAGGATAACTGCCGCGGGTTACAGGAGGCGCCATGAACGCGCACCAATATTCAGGCCGGACCTTTATCCGGCACCCCATCGATATGCCGATTGACGTGGAGCCTCGCCAGGGCGAACGGTACCGGGAAGAAATGCGCAACCTGAGCCTGGGTGGCGTGGCGTTCTCCTCGGAACAGCCCTGGGAAAAGGGCACTCCCGTACGCATTGGCATCAGTTGCTGTACACCCACTGCGAGCATGGACGGCCACGTCGCTTGGTGCGAGGCCTGCAGTGACCATTACGAAGTGGGGGTGGCCTTCGAGGACACAACGGACGCGTACCGGATGCGACTCGTTGAACAGGCCTGCCACATCCAGCAGTACCGCCTGGATCAGGTCATCCAGAAGGGGCGTTACCTGACCCTGGATCAGGCGGCCGCGGAGTGGATCCACCAGTATGCCCCCTACTTCGCGCCAGTGGATTCGGAAACGGTCAGGAGCGAGTAATCAGCGTTCCCACGCCCTCATCTGTGAAGATCTCCAGAAGGGTGGCATGAGCCACCCGACCATCAATGATGTGGGCCGAGGTCACCCCGCCTTTCACGGCATCCAGAGCGCACTGGATCTTGGGCAGCATGCCCCCCTGGATCGTGCCATCCGCAATCAGCTCATCCACCCTTTCAGCGCTCAGGCCGGTCAGAACCTCACCGTCTCCATCCTGAAGCCCCTCCACATTGGTCAGCAGAATCAGCTTCTCAGCCTGTAACGCCTCGGCCACATGGCCGGCGACGGAATCGGCATTGATGTTGTAGGCCGCGCCATCATCCCCCACGCCAATCGGCGCAATCACCGGGATCACGTCACTGGCAGTGAACATGTTGATGACGTCCGTGTTCACGGAGACAACTTCTCCCACATGCCCAATGTCCACAATCTCAGAACGGGTCACTTCCGGCGAGGGGTTCCGGACCTCCAGCTGGCGCGCCCGGATCAGTCCGGCATCCTTGCCCGTCAGGCCAATGGCCTTGCCGCCATGCTGGTTCATCAGCGAAACGATCTCCTTGTTCACGCGGCCACCCAGCACCATTTCGACCACATCCATGGTCTCGCTGTCGGTCACGCGCATGCCGTTCACGAACTCGGAGTGGATATCGAGCCGCTCCAGGAGATCCCCGATCTGGGGCCCACCGCCATGGACCACGATCGGATTGATGCCCACCAGCTTCATCAGGACCATGTCCCGCGCGAAGGTGTTCTTCAGCTCCTCGTTCTCCATGGCGTTGCCGCCGTACTTGACCACGATGGTCCTGCCGGTGAAACGCTGGATGTAAGGCAGCCCCCGGCTGAGTACCGAGGCCACCTGCATGGCCGTGTCACGATCCATGGTCATGGAATGCTCTGCTCCTGAAATCAGAATGGAACCTGCAGCGAGGGCTCCGCCTTCTGCAGCTGGTCACGGAAAACGCCCTGGATCCGTTCCAGTGCCTCGGCGTTCTGGGCCTCGAAGCGCAAAACGAGGTTGGGCGTGGTGTTGGAGGCACGGCACAGCCCCCAACCGTCCGGGTAATCCACACGCAGACCGTCAATGTCGGCAATGCTGGCCTCGCCGAAGTCACCACCGCTGGCCAGACGGTCGATGAGGGCGAACTTGTCCTCATCCGCAACCGCCACGTTGATCTCGGGGGTGCTTTCGTCCTCGGGGAACTCGGCAAAGATGGCATCCGCCTCGCGGTCCTCGATCCCCAGGATTTCCAGCAGTCGTGCCGCCGCATAGAGGCCATCATCAAAGCCGTACCAGCGCTCCCGGAAGAAGATGTGACCGCTCATCTCACCCGCAAGCAGCGCCCCCGTCTCCTTCATCTTGCCCTTGATCCAGGAGTGGCCGGTCTTCCACATGACGGGCCGGCCGCCGTACTCGTTCACTACCCCGGCAAGCCGGCGCGAACACTTCACGTCGTAGATGATGTCGGCGCCCGGGTTGCGGGAGACCACGTCACGCGCGAACAGCATCAACAGCCGGTCCGGCCATATGATCTTGCCACTGTTGGTGACCACGCCCAGGCGGTCACCATCGCCATCGAACGCGATGCCCAGGTCCGCGCCCTCCTTCTGCACCGTCTGGACCAGCGCCTCCAGGTTTTCCGGCTTGCCCGGATCCGGATGGTGGTTGGGGAAATCGCCATCCACATCGCAATACAGCGGGGTCACCTCACAACCCAGTTCCTGGATCAGCTCCGGGCCAAGCTCACCCGCGATCCCATTACCGGCATCCACGACCACCCGCAGTGGAGCGGCCACCGCCACATCGCCAGCGATGGTCTCGATATAGGCCTTGCGCACATCCCGCTCACTGCGCTGCCCCTGACCTTCCTCCAGCTGCCGGTTACGAATCCGGGCCAACAGAGCCTGGATGGCATCGCCCGCCAGGGTCTCGCCCCCAAGCATCATCTTGAGGCCGTTGTAGGCGGGGGGATTGTGGCTGCCAGTGATCATGACACCGGAGCCCGTCTCCAGATAATGGGTCGCAAAATACAGCACCGGTGTTGGTACCCGGCCGATACTGATCACGTCCACACCCGTTGCCAGGATGCCGCTTGCCAGGGCTTCGGCCAGTTCAGGGCTGGAATGGCGCCCGTCATAGCCAACGCAGATGCGGTTCTGGCGCCGCTGCAGCGCCTCGCTTCCTATGGCCCGGCCAATCGCCTCCACAATCTCCGGAGTCAGGCTCTCGCCCACAACACCCCGGATGTCATAAGCCCGGAAGATGGAATCCGGAACCTCCACTAGTGGCGTTGTGTCTTCTTCAATGCTCATGCTGTCCTCACTGCTGCCGCTGTTTTCAGGGCTGTCTCCAAGTCCAAGCACATCCTCGTCGCCGTTGAGCATGTCAATGTCGAGCGCATCATCCCCGAACAGCGGTTCGCTGTCACCACCAGCCTCTTCCTGCGCAGCCGGTGCGGCTCCGGTGGCGGACGACGTTGCCGGGGTGCCCGGCGACGCCGTGCCGGGCCCAGCCGAACGGCTCTCGCCATGGGCTGCCGCCGGGCGTTCCCGGGCCAGGCGCTGCAGGGTCTCCGCCAGGGCCCTCGCTGCGGGGATACGGAGTTCCGGGATTGCCACCCGTTCACCCGCCAGGGCTTTCTGGGCCCACTGGCTCAGCCCGGATACATCCTGCCGGAGTTGCTTCTGGAGTTGCCCGAAGACCGACCAGATCCCGCCTATGGTCAGCAAGGCCACAACGGCAAGCACCCCCCAGAATGCCACCGGCGAGATCAGTTGCGGCTCCCGGGAAGCCGGCACATAACGCACCGACCAGCCACTGACGGCCAGATCCCGCACCACGCCATCGCCCTGGGCGCTCCCCCGGGCGAAAACAGGCACCTCGCGCCCGTCCACCCGCTGGCGCAGCGTCACGCGCCCTGCCAGCTCCCCTGTAGCCGAGAACACCGGCGCCATGACCGAGTCATCAAAAATCGCCAACAGGCTACCGCCCTCCGAGCCGGCAACCGGCGCCGCAACCTGAACAAACCAGCTGCCATCACGCTGGAACGCATCCATACTGGGCTCACCAGAGCGTTCGGCCTGGCGCGCCAGATCGATACTGGCAAACCCCAGCTCCCAGCTCCGGCCTTCCGGCTGGCTGACATCCCCGGGCTCAAACAGGAACACGGCCTTTGCCGCCGGCAGCGTAGCCTGCAGCACGCGAGCGGTATCCTTCTGGTCACCACTGCCGGTAGCCGCCTCATGGGTGGATTCCTGAGCCGCAAAGCCGGCCACCACATCGTGGAGATAGCCCAGGTGCTGGTCGAAGCGGGATTTGAGCTCCTCAGTGCGCTCCCGGGCCTGGTCCTTGAGGACCTGATGCTCTGCCGGCGAGACCAGCAGGGCATTAAGCAGGACACCCGCCAGAGCCAGGCCGGCGACAACAACCAGCGACTGGAGCGCCGGCACCCGGAACAGCGGAAAAGCGCGGGCGCCGCCCGATTCGGATCCCGCCCCTGAGTCGGCCTTTCTGAGTCGGAATTTCATGGTGTTATCCTTGGATCTGGATGGGCTGTGAACGCCAGTATAGATGGCTGGCCGGGGATTGCATCCTATTGGCCGCCCGTGGAGCCGAAGCCTCCCTCGCCCCGCTCGGAGGCGCCGAATGACTCAACCACCCGGAAATCCGCCTGCACCACAGGCACCACCACGAACTGGGCGATGCGGTCCCCGGGGGCCACGGTGAAAGTGGTATGCCCCCGGTTCCAGCAGGAAACCATCAGTTCCCCCTGGTAATCCGAGTCGATCAACCCGACCAGGTTGCCCAGCACGATGCCGTGTTTATGGCCCAGCCCGGAGCGGGGCAGGATCATGCCCGCCAACCCTGGATCGGCGATGTGCACCGCCATCCCTGTTGGCAGCAGCTCGGTTTGGCCCGGCTCAAGCGTCAATGGCGCCTTGAGGCAGGCGCGCAGGTCCAGCCCGGCAGAGCCGGGCGTGGCGTAATCGGGCATGGGGATACTGTCGCCCAGTCGTTCGTCGAGCACCCGGACTTCAATGGACGGATTCGCCATAACAGGGAAGAACTCCTCTAGAGTTGGGATTAACGGTGTGTGGCACAGGCCAGGAAGAAACGCATCAGGTCCCTGGCCAGCTCGCGCTTCGGGCGCGCCTCGAACCGTTCACTGCCGCCCGCCCAGAACACCTCAACCGCATTACGGTCGCTGTTGAAGCCAAGGCCGGGCGCGGCGACGTCATTCGCCACGATCAGGTCCAGGCCCTTGCGGCTGAGCTTGTCCCGGGCGTAGTCGGCCAGGTCCCGCGTCTCGGCGGCGAAGCCAATGGTCAAAGGGCGCTGCTGCTGGCGTGCGGCCACGCCAGCCAGGATGTCCGGGTTCTCCACCAGCTCAATGGAGGGCGTTTCGCCTTCCGCCTGCTTCTTTATTTTCTGGTCGGCAGCCGCCAGCGGCCGATAATCCGCCACCGCCGCGGTGGCAATGAACCAGTCCGCACCGTTCGCAACCGCGCGGTCCACCCTGTCTTTCATCTCCAGGGCAGAGGTCACGTCAATGCGGGTCACTCCCGCTGGTGTGGGCTGTTCAACGGGGCCGGCCACCAGAGTGACCTCCGCCCCCTGTTGCGCCGCCGCTTCGGCCAATGCAAAGCCCATGCGACCGGAACTGTGGTTGGAGATGTAGCGCACCGGATCCAGCGCCTCCCGGGTGGGGCCAGCGGTCACCACCAGCTTGAGCCCGGCCAGCGGCTGCTCCGCCAGGTCAGCTACTGCCTGCACCAGCACGTCGGGCTCCAGCATACGCCCCGGTCCGGTATCACCACAGGCCTGGTCCCCGGCGTCAGGGCCCCATACCCGGAACTGCGGATCCTCCGCCAGCAGCGTCCGGTTACGCTGGGTACGCGCATTGCGCCACATCGCCTGATTCATGGCCGGCGCCAGCGCAATCGGGGCCTCGGTGGCAAGGCAGACCGTCGTCAGCAGGTCATCCGCCAGGCCGGTAGCCAGCTTGGCCAGGCTGTCCGCCGAGGCGGGAGCAATAAGCACCAGCTCCGCCCATTTGGCCAGCTCAATGTGCCCCATGCCGGCTTCCGCCTCCGGATCAAGCAGGCTCTCCCGCACCGGATGGCCACTCAGGGCCTGGAAGGTGAGCGGCTGCACAAAGGCACGGGCGCCACGGGTTATCACCACCTGCACCTCATGCCCCTGGCGTTGCAGCCCGCGCACCAGATCCGCGCTTTTGTAGGCGGCAATGCCACCGGTAACGCCGAGAAGAATCCGTTTACCCACTGTCGCCCCTGGGAACTGTTTTGATGCTAAAGATACCAGATCCCACCCCGGTATTGGCAGCCGGCCCTGCCAGCGCTAGACTTTGAGATACATCGCCATTAAGCGGTGCCCTGAAGGATCAGGCCCATCAGCGAAGGAGCCGCCATGTCACTGAAAAACCTCCCCGCCGCGGAACGCCCGCGGGAAAAGCTGCTGCACCACGGTCCCGACAGCCTCACCGACGCGGAACTGCTGGCCATCTTCCTGCGCACGGGCAGCGCCGGTCGCCCGGTCATGACACTGGCCCGAGAACTGCTCAGCGCCTTTGGCAGCCTGCGCGCCCTTACGGGGGCCTCGGCGGAGCGCTTCTGCCAGACGCCCGGGCTGGGTACCGCCAAGTACGCCCAGCTCCAGGCGGCTCTGACCATGACCCAGCGCGTGCTGGAATCACCGGTGATCAATGGCGAGCCCCTGACCTCGCCGGCAGCTACCCGGAGCTACCTGAAGACGAAACTGGTAACTCGCCACCACGAGGTCTTCGCGTGCCTGTTCCTGGACACCCGGCACCGGGTGATCCGGTATGAAGAGCTGTTCACCGGTACCATCGACGGCGCCGCCGTCTACCCCCGTGAGGTGGTCCGCCGCGCCCTGGAGACCAACGCGGCCGCCGTGATCCTGGCGCACAATCACCCCTCGGGCGTGGCCGAACCCAGCAGCGCGGACGTCACCCTCACGGAACGGCTGCGTTCCGCGCTGGGACTGATTGACGTGCGCGTACTGGACCACATGATCGTGGGCCATGATGAGGTGGCCTCCATGGCGGAAACGGGGCACCTCTGAGAACGAAAACCTTTGCGTCAGGCGGCCTTTTCTGGTATAAAACCGGCCTTTTCCGGGAGCGTCGGGCGCGAGCTGTCAGCGGATGCATGCAAAGGCGGCAGGGCACCACCGGGCGCGGGATTCGATTTCAATCATTATGACCAACGCTCAGTTGGAGGCCGAATATGTCCAGAATCTGTCAGGTGACCGGTAAGCGCACGGCCACCGGTAACAACGTTTCACACGCCATGAACCATCGCAAGCGGCGGTTTCTGCCCAACCTGCAGACCCACCGCTTCTGGGTGGAAAGCGAAAAGCGCTTTGTAAAACTGCGCGTTTCCACCAAGGGTCTGCGCACCATTGACAAGAAGGGTATCGAGACGGTCCTGAAAGACCTGCGTGCCCGCGGCGAGAAGGTCTGAGGAGACAACCATGCGCGAAAAGATCAAGCTGGCATCCAGCGCCGGCACGGGCCACTTCTACACCACAACGAAGAACAAGCGGAACACACCGGACAAGCTTGAGATCAAAAAGTACGATCCGGTTGTGCGTAAGCACGTTCCCTATCGGGAAACCAAGCTCAAGTAAGCCGGCTCCCGCGTGCCCCACCCCATGGTGGGGCGCTCCTCGATACTACTGCCCCCTATCCTCCAGGGCGGCGGCATGATGCAGGAAAGCCTGCCTGATCTGATCCCGTAACTGCTCATCATCCCAGGGTTTGGTCAGAAACTTATAGATCGCCCCCCGGTTTACGGCATCGGTAACGGAATCAAGATCGGTATAGCCGGACAGGACGATGCGGATCGTATCCGGATAGAGATCCTTGACGCGACTCAGAAAGTCCGTCCCCGTCATCTCGGGCATGCGCTGGTCCGACAGCACCACCTGGAATTCGTACAGAGCGAGCAGGTTAAGCGCCTCCTCCGCCGAGGTTACGGTGTGGATCTCATAGCCATCCCTTCTGAGAAGCCGCTTCAACGACCGGAGAATGTTAGGCTCATCGTCAAGAATCAACAGGCGCCGGGCGGCCTGATTACCGGACTCACCACCGTTCACCTCGGCAAAAGCGGCCCGGATCTCGGCGCTCAGATCAAATGTCAGCAACTGCTCAAACGGCATCGGCCTCCCGGACAGGAAGCCCTGAACGAGATCGCAATGATTGCGCAATAGAAACGCCAACTGGTACTGATCCTCCACGCCCTCGCCAACAACCTTCAGGTTCAGCTTATGGGCGAGCGCAATAACCCCTCGCGTGATTGCCGCATCCGCACTGTCCGAGACCACATCGCGGACAAAGGAGCGATCAATCTTGATCCGGGAGGCGGGGACCTGCTTCAGGTAGTTCAGACTGGAAAAGCCCGCCCCGAAATCGTCAATGATCAACCCCACACCGAGGGCGCGAACATTGTCGAGCGCCCGGCGCACCGGCTCGTCAAAGGAGAGGAACGTGGACTCGACAAGCTCCAGGCTAAGGCAGGACGGCGCCAGGCCGGTGCGCTCCAGCGCACCCTTGACCGACGACACCACATCCCCGCGAACAAAGTGATTCGGAGAGATGTTAACCGACACCCACAGCACGCGCCCGGTTTCCTCCATGAACCGCTGCAGGTCGGAGCACACCTGGTCCAGAATCCAATCCGTCAGCTCAACCATCAGCCCGCCACTTTCAACCACCTGTAGAAAATCGCCGGGGTACAGCAACCCCTGCTCGGGGTGCTGCCAGCGCAGCAAGGCCTCAACGCCCACGATTTCCTGGCTGAGCGATTCGACAACCGGCTGGTAATAGACCTCGAACTGCTCATTGGACAGCGCGTGCTGGAGGTCATTATGCAGCCTCAGTGTCCACTCCACTTCCTCCGCGAGAAACTCGCTGTACCAGCGATAACTGCCACCTCCCGCCTGTTTGGCATTGCGCAGTGCGAGGCTCGCATGACTCACCAAATCATCAGGCCCAACCGCGTTTTCCTGGGTCCAGGCAATACCGGCGCTCGCCGTCACAAACAATTCATGCCCCTCCACCCGGAACGGGATGGCCATGGCCGCTACAACCTCTTCCACCACCGAACTGACATCCTGGGTCCCCAGGACCTCGGTCTGAAGAATCCCAAACTCATCAGCGCTCAGGCGGGCCAGCAGGTCACCGCGCCCCAACAATGGCGCTACCCGCTCCACCACCGCCTGGAGCAGCTGGTCCGCGGCAGCGGCACCGAAAGTCGCATTGATGGCCTTGAAGTTGTCAATATTCAACAGCGTCAGGGCCACGGCGTTGTGATGATGCTCCGACTCCCTGCAGGCATCGCCCAGGCGGCCCTTGAAGTGCTCAAAATTGGCCAGCCCCGTAAGCACGTCATAGCGGGTCCGGTAGGCGAGCGTGGATTCCGCCCGCACACGGGCGGAGACGTCACTGATCACCCCCACATAGTGGCTGATGCGGTTGTCGCTCTCCCACACCGGCGAAATATGGAGCTCATTACGGAACTCGGTCCCGTCCTTGCGATAGTTGCGCAGCTGGACCGTTGCCTCCTGCCCCGCGCGCACGGCCATGCGCAGCTGATCAACCCCGGGCTGTTTGCGGTCGCCGCTCTGGAGAAAACGGCAGTTCAAGCCATAGACCTCCGACAGCTCATAACCGGTAATCCGGGAAAAGGCTTCATTGACGTAGACAATCGGCATGTCCTGGGCCCCGGCATCAACAACCAGAATGCCGTTCACGCTGGCCTCGACACAGGCGTGGAACAGGGCCGAGCGCTGGCAGAACCAGACCTGGTTGAGCAGCTGCCCCAGCGCCCGCTCAAAGGCCTGCCCCCGGGCGTCGGACTCCGCCAGAACCTGAACGTTGAAGCGCCCGTTGCCCGGGGCTTGCCCGTCATCGACGCCCAGGATCAGAAAGCCGGTGCCGGGGTGACGCGCCACCAGATGGTCAGTCATTGTGGGTTGGGAGGCGCCTGGGCCGCCGCCATCGCCGCGCATCACAACCAGATCGACGTCCCCGGCCTCCAGCAGGGCCTCCACGTCGGGCGACGTCACGGCGGATACCATTTCGGCCTCGGGGAACCCGATCCTAGAGCTGGCGCTGGCGAGCCGGTCGCATTCAGCCTCATCCAGGCCCCACAGCAGCAGGCGAGGGAACGCTGCGGAGTGTTTCATCGCGACCATCTCCATTGCTTTTCCCTGAGCATAGCCACTGTGCCGATTTCATGCCCGCCAAACGCAAAAACTCACTGGCGGAAACAAAGGCGTTACATCCACTGCGGGCATAATGCGCAAAAGCAATTAAACTGAGGATGAGCAGATCCTAACCAGCGAATGGACACCGGACCCATGAGCACCTATCAGCATTACCTCTGGTCGGAGATTCATGAGTGGCTCCGTAACGTCCAGAGGGAACAGCCGAATGTCTTTCACGAGATCCTGACGCGGGCCTGCCTTCTGTGTAATGCGCAGGCAGGCGGTATCGCTCGCGATCCAACGCACCAGCTCTCCTGGGTCGGGCATGAGCTGACGCTTGAACAGGTCCGCGATTGGGAGCAGCAGGGCTACAAGCTGATCGCGCCGGAGACGCCCCACAGCAGCACTCTGTCGCTGGCCGGGGTCACGGTCCCGGTGATGACGCTTCCCTACCGCCACGGGGAGCAGCAGGAATTGACGCTGATTCTGGTACGCCGCGCCGCAAGCGAGCCCTTCACTCATGAAAACGAACTCAACGCCCATCGCTTGATCCATGAGGCGATCAGCGCCATGGAGCGCAACTCGCTGATGGAGGAACTGGCACAAAGCAATGCCGCCCTGAAGCAGCGCCAGGAGGAGCAGGATACGCTGATCCGGGAACTCAAGCAGGCCCGCGACCAGCTGATGCAGTCCGAGAAAATGGCCAGCATCGGGCAACTGGCGGCCGGCGTGGCCCATGAAATCAACAACCCCATCGGTTTTGTGCGTTCCAACCTCTCCTCGCTGCGGGAATACACCGAATCCCTGCTTACGCTCAACGACGCGTTCGCCAAGGCCCTGGGGGAGGACCTCAATACGCCGGAACTCCAGGCCCTGTGCCGCACTCACGATCTTGAGTTCATACGCGAGGACCTGCCCTCACTGCTGGAGGAATCCAGCGAGGGCATTGAACGCGTGGAGAAGATCATCCGGTCGTTGCGCGATTTCTCCCGCACCGACACTGGCGAGATGGAGTCGCTGGACATTCATCAATGCCTGAACAAGGCACTGTCCGTTGCCCGTAATGAAATCAAATACAAGGCCACGGTCGAGACCCATTAAGCGGAACTCCCCCCGATCACAGCCGTGGACTCCCAGCTGGGCCAGGTCTTCCTCAACCTGCTGGTGAATGCCGCCCAGGCCATTGAGGAGCAAGGCCTGATCCACATCACCACGGAGCGCTTTGACGACAACCGGATCGCGGTTCGTATTACCGACAACGGGCCGGGCATCTCCGCCGAGAACCTTGATCGTCTCTTTGAGCCGTTTTTCACCACCAAACCAGTGGGCAAGGGCACGGGCCTCGGCTTGTCCCTGTCCTACGGCATTGTGCAGAGCCACCAGGGTGAGCTGCAGGTCGAGAGCACTCCGGGCGAGGGCACGAGCTTCCACGTCATCCTGCCCATCCAGCAGACTTCGCAGGAGAGCGAAGGATGAGCGACTATCGCTTCCGCCTCCTGTTCGTTGACGATGAAGAGGCGATCCTGAGTTCCCTGCGGCGCTTGCTGCGCCGCCATGAGTACGATTGCTGGTACGCCACCAGCGGCCGCGAGGGCCTGGCAATACTGGAAGAGACCCCAATCGACCTGGTGGTCTCCGACATGCGCATGCCGGAGATGGACGGCGCCGACTTTCTCAGCGAAGTCCGGCGGCGCTGGCCTTTCACTGTGCGTTTTCTGATGACCGGCTATGCGGACATGAGCGCTACCATCGATGCGCTCAACCAGGGCGGGATCAACCGCTATGTTTCCAAACCCTGGGATAACGACGCGCTGATCGAGGCTATCGAGGAAGGCCTGCGCATCCGCAAACTGGAGCGCCAGAAAAAGAAACTCCTGGACGAGAGCCGGGAAAACAACCGTAAGCTCCAGCAACTCAACCAGCAGCTGGAACAACGGGTCAATGAACGCACGCGTGCTTTGGAGTCCCGCTCCGCCGATCTGCAGAAGGCCTTCCGTCAGCTCGAGAACAGCTATGACGCTTTTGTCCGCGTCTTCTCCTCAGTCATCGCCTCCCGCCCCCACCTGGTCAAGGGCCGCTCCCGGGAGGTGGCGGACCTTGCCCGGCGCCTTGCCCAGCGCATGGAGCTGGAAACCGCCCAGACCCGCTACATCTACTACGCCGCGCTGCTGCACGAGGTTGGCAAGCTGAGCCTCAATGACGACGTTCTGGGCCGCTCAGAAACCCGGCTGACTTTCCGCGACCTTCCGGAATACCGCCAGTACCCGGCGCTGGGCGAGATGACCCTGATGCCGATCAAGGCGCTGCGTCCCTGCGCCGAGCTGATCCGGGCGCACATGGAAAACCTCGATGGCAGTGGCTTCCCGGACGGTCTGAGCGGCAACGAGGTGCCCCTGGGGGCCCGTATCATCCGGGTAGCACGGGATTTTGTGGGCCAGCAGACGCCCCTGCTCAGGGAGCCCCCCGTTTCCCCTTCGGAGGCCTACGCCAGCATGAAGGAACAATCCGGACGCTGCTACGACCCGGCAGTCCTGACGGCGCTGGAGCCTCTGGTCCGCCAGTTCAGCCTGGAACCGCAGGACGATGGAACCGGCAGGGTCCTGCCCATTTCGGACCTGCGGCCGGGTATGGAGCTGACCCGGGATGTGGTCAACGCCAATGGCATCCTCCTGATGGTCAAGGGGACCGTGCTCAATGAGAGCGCCATCAAGCATCTGCAGCGAATGAACCGGGAAGACCGCAGGCACCTCAAGGTGTCTGTCACGGTACCGGCAACTGACGGCCACGCCAACGAGGAGTGATCCCATGTCGGACGAGCAGAAGCCGACCATCGCGGTGATCGACGATGAATCTGATATCCTGAATGCCCTGGTGCGCCTGTTCCGTCAACGGGACTGGATCACGGTGACCTGCAACGACGCTCGCAAAGCGCATTCCGAGCTCAAGCACCACCCGCTTGACCTGATCATTTCCGACTACCGGATGCCGGGGATGGATGGAGTGTCGCTGCTCAACCAGTTCAAGCAATCCCATCCGGATGCCCTGCGGATCGTGCTCAGTGGGCAGGCGGATCTGGAAGGGGTCATCAAGGCGGTCAATGACTCGGAAGTGTACCGCTTCATCCTCAAGCCCTGGTCCAACGATGACCTGCTCATCACTCTGGATAAAGCCTTGCGCTACAAGGCAATGGCTCTGGAGAACCGGCGCCTGGCGGAAACCGTCCGGCGCCAGCGGCGCGAACTGGAAAGCCAGAAAAAGGAACTGGACCGGCTGGAATCCGAAGCCCCGGGGATTACCCGGGTGGAACGGGACCAGGAGGGATTCATCCTTCTGTCCGATGAGGACTAGGGAACCTCAATCTCCATGCTGACGGGCAGGTGATCGGACACTGGATAATCCACCACCCGGGTGTCATGCACATCCAGCGTCGGGCTGACCAGGATATGATCCAGAGCTTTCTCGGGACGCCAACTGGGGAAGCTCATCGCCGAGTCCGGCAGCGGGATAAGCTCGGCGGAACGCAGTGGCGAATGCGTCAGCAGCTGCTCGGCATGGGCGTTCATGTCGCCCATCAACACCACATGCTGATAGGGGGCGATCAGCTTCCGGATGTAGTCCAGCTGGCGATTCTGGGCTCCCTTGCCCAGGGACAGGTGCATCAGCACCAGTACCAGCGGATCATCCGGGTTGCCGTAAAAGGCCATCATGGCGCCACGCCCGGGGAGCAGGGCCGGCAGGCGGTGTTCCTCCACCCATAGGGGCTGGTAGCGGCTGAGGATACCGTTGCTGTGCTGGGCGATGCGTCCGAGGTTGCGGTTGAGCTGCTGGCGCCAGTACGGGAACCCACCCTGGCTGGCCAGGTACTGGACCTGGTTAACGAACCCACTGCGCAACGAGCCGCCATCACACTCCTGGAGGGCCACCACGTCGTAGTCGCACAACAGCTCCGCTATACGGTCCAGGTTTTCCCGGCGCCGGGAATGGGGCAGAAGATGCTGCCAGCTGCGCGTGACATAGTGGCGATAGGCTGCCGTGGCGATGCCCACCTGGATATTGAAAGTGAGCAGCCGTATACGGCCTGCCTCGGCCAGGGACGGGGCTCGTTCGGCGTCCGAGGCTACCCCTCGGGGCCGCTCCGGCGCTGCCAATCGCCAGAGCTGGTCGCGCAGTTTCGGATACACGGTTCAGCCGTCGGTGCGTTCCTTGCTCAGGAGGTAGTCCGCAATGGCCAGCATATTCTCGTAGCTGCCCGCAGCACTGGCGGAGATCACATACTTACCCTCAACCACGAGCGTCGGGGTACCGGTGACCCTGGCCCCTTTCTGGAATTGCCGGCCGCGACGCATGGCGGTATCCACCGCAAAGCTGTTCCAGGCCTCGCGGACCGCATCGGCTTTCGCCACGCCTTGTTCCTCAAAGAAGCTGGCGATGGCATCGACATCACTCAAGTCCTGATGTTCGCCCGCCAGCGCCTCAAACAGTTCGGAGTGAATCTCTTCCACAACGCCAAGCTCACGTGCCACATAGAACGCCTTGGCATGGGGTTCCCAGTCACTGCGCAGGGATGCGGGCACGTGCCGAAGATTCACATCCTCGGGCTTATCCTTCTTCCAATCCTCTATCGAGGGTTGCATGCGGTAGCAGTGCGGGCAGCCGTACCAGAAGACCTCGGCCAGCTCGAGCTGATCACCTGAGCGGGTTTCAACCGGGTTGGAAAGGGTCTTGTAATGAGTGCCCTCCTCCCATTCAGCTGCCAGGGCGGCAGGCACCAGGGCTAGGAAGGCGATCAAAGCGATCAGACTGCGGTAAAGCATGCCGTTCTCCTGCGGTCAGGGTCCATTGAAACGCCTCCTATTGAAGCGAACTTTGCAGGAGCCGGCAAGGGAGGGCCTGGATAAAGCCCTCCACTGGCGCTCAGTAGAGCCCCTCAACGTACTCGGCAACCGCTTTCATTTCCTCGTCATTGAGCTTGCTGGCAATGTCGCCCATGATCTGGCTGTGCTCGTCATAAACACGAGCGCCGGAGCGATAGTCCTTCAGTGACTTGACCACGTATCCGGCGGATTGGCCACTCAGGCGCGGATAAACCGCAGGCTCATTGCCCAGCCCTTTAGGACCATGACAGGCAATGCAGGCGGCTATGTCGCGGGAAAGATCGCCGCCACGGTACAAGGAGGCACCGGCCTCAACCTTCTCCGAATCGGCCTCACCACGGGGCATTTCCTGCTGATCGAAGTATGCCGCCAGGTTGCGCATGTCCTGCTCATCCAGGTTCGCCACAACCCCCATCATCGCCGGCACATTCCGGTCGCCGCTCTTGATGGCCTTCAGCTGCCTGAACAGGTAATCCTCGCCCAGGTCGGCGAGCCGCGCGTAGTTCGGCTGCAGCGGCTCAACGCCCTTGGGGCCGTGGCAGGACACGCACTGGTTCTGGGCGATTTCTTTCCCGGCACTGGGGTCGGCCGCCTGGGCCAATCCAGCCAGGCCAAACGTCAGTACAAGACCGGTCAGCAGTTTTCTCATCGTGACACCACTCGGATTACACATTGTCCGTTCGACCGGTCCTCAAAACAGAACCGGCCCCGCAAACTGGTGTGGTATTATACATGTTTCACCCGTTACTGAAATCAATGGACGCAGGCCGCGCCATGACCCGAAATCCCAATCGCATCGCCTTCAACAGCGCGCGCTTTCTGACCAGCGCCGCCCGGCTCGACCAGTGCCCGGAGGACACAGGGCGCGAAGTCGCCTTTGCCGGGCGTTCCAACTCCGGCAAATCCAGCGCCATCAATGCCATTACCCGCATCGGCAGCCTGGCGCGCACCGGCAAGACCCCGGGCCGTACCCAGCTGATCAACTTTTTCTCACTCAGCACGCCCGGCGCACGACTGGTAGACCTGCCTGGCTATGGGTTCGCCCGGGTCTCACGCAATACCCAGCAGCAATGGGAGAAACACCTGGGTGACTACCTGGCGCAGCGCCAGTCACTGGTGAGCATGACCCTGATCATGGACCTGCGCCACCCGTTGTCGGAGTTTGATGCCATGCTGATCGAGTGGTGCGAACACCACGGCCTGCCCATGATGCTGCTGCTGACCAAGGCGGACAAGCT
This sequence comes from Salicola sp. AFF1, assembly GCF_056783195.1. Taxonomy (NCBI): domain Bacteria; kingdom Pseudomonadati; phylum Pseudomonadota; class Gammaproteobacteria; order Oceanospirillales; family Halomonadaceae; genus Salicola; species Salicola sp. AFF1. The sequence continues at coordinate 16,008 of NZ_JBXAYL010000021.1, read as the reverse complement.
CAAGAGCAACCCGGCACGGCGTCAGCTCGACAGTGTCCGACAGGACCTGGAAGGCATTGAATGCATTCAGCATATACTGCCGTTTTCAGCGCTCAAGTGCCAGGGCGTGGAACCAGCCCGCAACCACCTCAGTGACTGGCTGCTTGATGCGCAGACGGCATCAGCCTGACGGATCCGGCGCCAGCTCGCCTCCATCTTCCATAATAGTGATGTCTGGCCGGTATTGCTCACGGATCGCCGCCACGCGCTCGTAGTATTCATCGGTGAGGTACGGCATCTCCAGGGTCAGCACCTGGTAGATGCCCTGCTTGAGCTCCCGCTGGCTGCTGCCGTCATTGGCGCCCTCGGTACTCGCCGTCTTGAGAAAAGCCATCCAGTTGGTAACCACCAGCCACACATTCAGGGCCATGGGTTCATGCTCATGCGTTGAATGCGGCCTGAGGATTCCGGACTCCTGCAGCCCTTTCAGCACCGCCTGGATCTCGCCCAGACAATGGTATGTGAACGCCCGGTAATCACGGCGCAGCCGCTCGTCCATGGTCAACAGGTACTCAAGGTCACGGTGAAAGAACCGGTAATGCCAGAGTCCGTCAAACACGGACTCCAGATAGAACATCTTGTCTTCCAGCGTGAGCGCGCGATCCCTGGGCACCTTCAGGTAACGGTCCACCAGCCCCTGGTACTGCCGGAACAGTGTGTAGATGATGTCCGCCTTGTTGCGGAAATGGTAATAGAGATTGCCGGGCGAAATACCCAGATGCGCGGCAATGTGGTTGGTGGTTACATTGCGCTCGCCCTGCTCGTTGAACAGCTGGAGACTGGCTTTGAGAATCCGGTCACGGGTTTTCATGGGCTTCCTGGGCTCTGTCGGAGCATTTCAGCGGCATTAGCGTATTGACTGCTAGAGTTTATGCTCTAACATTGATACTAGAGTTCATACTCTAATTCTGCCAGTGCGACTCTGCGACAAGGTCCACGGCAGACCGCCGGGACGATACAGGAGAACCAGCCATGGTCGCCAACGTTGTTCATCTGACGGATAACCGGAAACAGATCCAGCAGATCAACCGGGCCTTCAATGCCCAGCGCGAGGCCTTCAGGGCCCACCCCATGCCCAGCGCTACCGAACGCCGCGAGCACCTCAAGCGGCTCAAGCGCATGCTGCTCGCCAACCAGGACGCGCTGTGCGATGCCATCAGCGAGGATTTTGGCGGCCGTTCGCGGGACGAATCCCTGCTTGCGGAGATCATGCCCTCGGTCCAGAACATCAACTACACCCTGAGCCACCTGGGTGGCTGGATGAAGCCCGAGAAGCGCAAGGTGCACATGCTCTTCCAGCCAGCCCGTAACGAGGTTCACTACGAGCCACTGGGTGTGGTCGGCATCATGGTGCCCTGGAATTACCCATTGTTCCTCGGCGCCGGACCGCTGACCGCGGCCCTGGCCGCCGGCAACCGGGCCATGCTCAAGCTCTCCGAATACACGCCGGCCACTTCGGCATTATTGGAACGCCTGCTGCACGAGACCTTCCCCTCCGACCTCGTGACCGTCATCAACGGCGAGGCGGACGTGGCACAGGCCTTCTCGTCGCAACCGTTCGACCACCTTCTGTTCACCGGCTCCACGCCCATCGGTCGCATGGTGATGAAGGCGGCCGCCGAGAACCTGACCCCGGTAACCCTGGAACTGGGCGGCAAATCGCCCGCGATCGTCTCACGCGAGGTGCCCATGAAGGATGCCGCCGAGCGTATTGCGTTCGGCAAATGCATCAACGCCGGCCAAACCTGTGTGGCACCGGACTACGTCCTCTGCCCCCGTGACCGGATCAACAGTTTCGTGGACAGCTTCCGCAGCGCGGTAGCGACCATGTACCCCACCCTCAAGGACAACCCGGACTACACCAGCATCATCAATGAACGCCAGCATGAGCGCCTCATGGGCATTCTCGGCGACGCCCGGGACAAGGGAGCGGACATCATCCAGGTCAATCCAGGCAACGAATACTTTGGCCATGACACCCGTAAACTGGCCCCCCAGCTGATCCTTAACGCCACCACGGATATGCAGGCGCTACAGGACGAACTCTTTGGCCCCCTGCTGCCGATTGTGCCCTACGACCGCCTCGAGGATGCCCTTGATTACATCAACAATGGCCCACGGCCTCTGGCGCTGTACTACTTCGGTTATGACCGCAGCGAGCAGCGCCACGTGCGGGAACAGACCCACTCCGGGGGCATGTGCATCAACGATTCGCTGGTGCACGTGGGCCAGGATGACCTGCCATTCGGAGGCGTAGGCCACTCCGGTATGGGCAACTACCATGGCCGCGAGGGCTTTATCACCTTCAGCAATGCCAGGGGCATCATGCGCAAACAGCGGCTCAACAGCGGCAAGGTGATCCACGCACCACACGGCACGCTGATGCACAAGGTGATCTACAAGCTGTTCATCCGCTGAGAGCATTCAAGGAGCGAGCCCCAACCCCCAAACAGCCAGCTCTCTGGCGGGTGCGGGGCTCCACAGGCTCTGCACACCTAGACCACGGATCCAACGCTTCCTGAACCCGGTCAACAAGGCCGCGGCATGCCCCCTGCAGTAACGTCTGAACGGTCAGATTCCCAGAGCCTCGACTGGAAATAGGTGCATTCCCGAACTACATTAAAACTAAATGAGTCCTCCAACCAGCGTACTGGGAGCCTCTATGGAGTCGCCGATCAGAAGCTGTCTTGCCGCCCTGCTGGCCCTGTGCCTTTGCGCCCCTGCCCATGGTGAGTCCATTTACATGGTAAGCGCAGAATGGGAGGGAGCCACCAACGCTGACGGCACCGGTCTCTACTGGGACGTCATGCGCGAGATTTACCAACCCGAAGGTTACAACCTGGAACAGGATGTCTTCCCCTACGCTCGCGCGGTCGACATGGTCAAGGACGGGGACGCGGATTTCTGGGTGGGATCCTATCTGGACGAAGAAGAAGCGGCCCTTTATCCCGAGCCCGATCATTATTTTGATGCGGATACGGTCAAGGCCGCGGTCCAGACTGCCCGAAGCAATGAATTCACAGGACAAGAGAGCCTTGAGGGCAAGGTCGTGGGCTGGGTCCGTGGCTACGCCTATGACCAGTACCTGGATGTGACTGTGAAGCACAAGGAACTCACCAAGATTGAAACGGGCCTGCGCATGGTGGCCGGCGGGCGCGTGGACGCGGTCATGGATGATGCCTGGGAAATCCAGCAGGCCATGAAGGGCGTGGATCTGACCGGGGACGACCTGACACTGGTCAAGGTCCTGGACTTGCCCCTCTATCCCGCTTTCCAGAACACCCCCCGGGGCCGGAAGCTGCGCGACATCTATGACGAACGCTTCCCTGAACTGGTGGATTCCGGCCGGATGCAGGAGCTTTACGACAAGTACGAGGCTTACGACGAATACAGGACAGGACTGGCCAACTAACGTTCGGGAGCCACTCCGCTATGGCACACGGATCGCCCACCACCGGCGCCCGCTTTGGAAACGCACCTCCCCCCGTGCCCAAGGAGCTTCGATGAGTCCACCGATCAAGCGCTGTCTTGCTTCCCTCCTAACTCTATTGCTGTGCGCGCCTGTTCACGGTAAATGCATTTACATGGTGAGCGAAGCATGGGATGGGGTCACCAATGCCGACGGGACCGGCCTCTACTGGGACGTCATGCGCGAAATCTACGAACCCGCAGGCTACAATCTGGAACAGGATGTCTTTCCCTATGTCCGGGCGGTCAACATGGTCAAGAACGAACACGCGGATTTCTGGGTAGGCTCCTACCTGGATGAGGAAGAAGCGGCCCTTTACCCCGAGCCAGACCATTATTTTGATGCGGATACGGTCAAGGCCGCGGTCCGGACCGCCAGAAGCGATGATTTCACAGGACAAGAGAGCCTTGAGGGCGAAATCGTAGGCTGGGTTCGCGGCTATGCCTATAACCAGTACCTGGACGTAAGCGTTAACCCCACAAGACTGCCCCGGATCGAGTCCGGCCTCCGGATGGTGGCACATGGCCACATCGATGCCGTCCTGGACGATGGCCTGGAGATTACAAAGGCCATGAAAAGCGTGGACCTGACCGGGGACGACCTGACACTGATCAAGGTCCTGGATTTACCCCTCTACCCAGCGTTCCAGGGCACACCCAGGGGCCAGAAACTGCGCGACATCTACGACGAACGCTTCCCCGAACTGGTGGAATCCGGCCGGATGCAGGAGCTTTACGACCACTACGACGATTATGATGAATACAGAACAGGCCTGGCTGACTGATTCCTGAACGCAGCCTCCCGGTTCGCGATGCCTTAACCTGCCACACCAGCGTGGGTGCGAATCCGAAGCTGACCGTGTATGCTCTGGCAGCACGCAACAGTCACACCAAGGCTGGGCGACTCCAGAGCAACGCATAAGGCATTGGAGAAACGCTGATGAACACTGCCATCTACCCAGGCACCTTTGACCCCGTTACCAACGGGCATACGGACCTGGTCCAGCGCGCATCCCGCATTTTTGACGAAGTGGTGGTCGCCGTGGCGGCCAGCACCAAGAAGGGCCCCCTGTTGCCCCTTGAGGAACGGGTCCGGCTCTGCGAACACGTCCTTTCAGATCTCCCCAACATCCGCGTTGTCGGCTTCAGCAAACTGCTGGCGGACTTTGTCCGGGAGCAGGGCGGCAACATCATTCTGCGGGGCCTGCGCGCGGCATCGGACTTTGAATACGAGTTCCAGCTGGCGGACATGAACCGGGAGCTGGCCCCGGGCGTGGAGAGCCTGTTCCTCACACCGGCCAATCACCTGTCCTTCATCTCCTCCAGCCTGATCCGGGAAATTGCCGGCCTCGGAGGGGATGTCAGCGGCTTTGTGGACCCCGAGGTTTCCGGGAGCCTCCACCGCCACTTCCAGCAACGCAACGACTGAGGCTTACCCCATGATCCGCATCAGCAGCCTGTTCACCATGGCGCTGACAGCGCTGTTCATTACCGGGTGCGCCCTGACGGGCCCCTCCGAGCCCAATGCTGGCGTGGCCTCGGCCCACCCCATGGCTACAAAGGCCGGGCTTGAGGCGCTTGAAAACGGCGGTAATGCCGTGGATGCAGCCATCGCCACGGCCGCCGCGCTGGGCGTTGTCGAGCCCTACAGCTCGGGCATCGGCGGCGGCGGTTTCTGGGTCATCCAGCAAGCCAACGGCAGCTCCGTCGTCATTGATGCCCGTGAAGAAGCCCCCAGCAAGGCCCATCCCCAGCTTTATCTTAACGAAGAAGGCAAGGTGAAAGACGGTAAGCCCTCGCTGAACGGGGGACTCGCCGCGGGCATTCCGGGGCAACCAGCCGCCTTTGCCCACATGGCCTCGGCCTACGGCCAGCTGGCGCTCAGCCAGAGCCTGGCACCGGCCATCCGCCTGGCCCGTGAGGGGTTTCCGGTGGACGAGCGCTACCGCAACCTGGCCGGGTTCCGGCTGGAGGTGATGCAGCAATACCCGGGGACCCGTGAGCGCTTTCTGGATGCCGGCGAGGTCCCGGAGAAAGGCCATGAAATCCGTCAGCCCGAGCTGGCGCAGACACTGACAACCCTGGCCAGCGAAGGGCGCTCCGGTTTCTACCAGGGCCCGGTGGCGCAGCAGCTGGTGGCGGATGCCCGTAAGGCCGGCGCGATCTGGACCGCGCAAGACCTGGCTGATTACAAGGTGATCGAGCGCAACCCCGTGCGCATTGATTACGGCAACGCCACCCTGCTGACCGCACCAGCCCCTTCGTCAGGCGGCATGGCCCTGGCCCAGCTGTTCGGCATGCTGGAACACCGGCCCGTGCCCGATGGCGCGGACCGGGTTCGCCGCGTCCACTGGCTGGCCGAGATGATGCGGCGGGCCTACCGGGACCGCGCGGTGCACATGGGCGACCCGGCCTACACCGACATCCCCCGTGAACGGCTGCGGGATCCCGCCTACCTGCGGACCCTGGCCAACAGCATCAACCCCTCCAAGGCCACGCCCAGCGCGGATCTCAACGGCCCAGGCACCGACGGTCACCACACGACCCACCTATCGGTCATGGATGCGGCGGGCAACATTGTCTCCGCAACCCTGAGCATCAACTACCCGTTCGGCTCTGGGGTAACGTCCAGGCAGACGGGGGTTGTACTCAACAACGAGATGGATGATTTCAGTATCCGCCCCGGCCACGCCAACGCCTGGGGGCTGGTTGGCGGTGCTGCCAACCAGGTGGAAGCCGGCAAGCGCCCGCTTTCAAGCATGAGCCCGCTGATCATCCAGACTCCCCGGCGCATCACGGCCCTGGGCGCACCGGGCGGCAGCCGGATCATCACCATGAACTTCCTGGCGGCCCTGGATGTGCTTGAGGGCAAGGCGCCCCGAACAGTGGTCAAGCGCGACCGGTTCCATCACCAGTACGAGCCGGACCGGATCGAGCACGAGCCAACAACCTTCTCGCAGGCCGAAAAACAGGCGCTACGGGCAATGGGGCATAACCTGCATGACGTGGACCGGACCTACGGCAATATGCAGTTGATCCAGAGGAAGCGACGCTCGGGAGCCATCCAGGGAGCGGCCGACCCCAGGGGCATCGGGCGCGCCGGTTTCACGCACCAGGCGGTAGAATCACAGTAGGGGCGGCACCTCAAAGCGGTCATCATTAACCCGGAGCTCCATGGACTCCAGGCGTAGATCCAGATGGTAGCGGCCCTCCCGGGGGGTCACCACCTGCTCGCGCTCCAGCCGCTCAAGCACACGCCGGGCCACGCGCGGCAGCGCCCAAACCATGCCCCGGTCCACATTGAACACGCCCTCCGCCCTGGCGTGGCGAAGCAGGCTGACGGGCTCCTCCCATTCCGACTCCGGCAGCCGAGGGTATTCGATGAACCCTTCCCCCTCCACGGTGCCGTCCGGCAAGGTCAGCAACAGTTCCTCCAGACTCAGCCGGCCACCGCGGGCAGAGAGCGCCTGGAGGTTGTCGGAAAGACGCTCATATTCAGCCATGGGCGCCTCCATGGAGCCGCCATCGTGCCGCGCCTGCGCCGCATTCAGCGCCATGGCGCTGTCCACCACCGCGTCCAGCGTTGTGGTGTGCAGTTCGCGCGCTTTCAGCACCAGCGCCTGGTGGCCGAAGGAACGCCCCGCATTACGCAGCTCCCCGATCACACCCTCCAGGCCAGCGTCCAGCCAGCCATCACTGGTTCCCGCCTGGAAGCGCAGCTGGACGTTATCGGCAACAATCGGGTCATCCAGCACGGGATCCAGGGAGAGCTGATCCACCTTGAGCCGGCTTTCGCCCTGCCACAGGTGGTCCTCCAGCGGGCTGAGTCTATGGTTCAGGCTGAGCTTACCCACCTTGATGCGCGCATCCCCCAGGTCCATGGTCAGCCCCGGCCACTCCGTGCTCAGGTGGTGCTCACCGCCCCAGGACCAGGCGCCCGTGAGCTCAATGGGCGAGACCTGGCCCCTGGAGCCGGCCAGCCAGCGCACGTCGGTATCCGGTTCCCACCTGAGCTCGGGAACGCTCAGCCGGATATCGGCGTTGCCCCCCACGCCCACCTCCACCTGGAGCTTGGGGCGCTGGCCTTCCGGCATCAGGCTGCGCAGCGGATCAAGCGCCTGGTCCGCTAGACGGGTCTGGGTCTGGATATCCGTAACGCCATGATTAAAGTGAGTTTCCAGCGGAAGCACCTGTTCGCCCCCGTCGCTGGAAGCCCAGCGCAGTTCATAACGGGCAAGCGCCGTGAGATAGCCGCGCTCGTAATCCAGGTTGGTGATTCGCCAGTCACGCTGCGGGTCGTCCAGCTCAGCCACCGCCGAGCGGAATTCGGACTCCGCCAGCGCGCCCAAGCCATAGGGCGCACCGGCAGCAATCCCCACCAGCAGCACCAGCGCTATCAGGGGCAACCAGCGCATGATTCAACCCGACCCCGTCAATCGCCGCATGAGCGCCTGCTGTGAGGCCACACGCTTCTCACCCGGAGCGGGCTCACGCTGTACATAACGGCCATCGGGCTGGAGCTCCCAGCTCTGGGCATTATCCCGCAGATGCACTTCCAGATCGCGCCGCAGCCGCCGGGCCAGGCGCCGGTCCTCAACGGGGAAACAGGTTTCAACCCGATTGATCAGGTTACGCTCCATCCAGTCGGCACTGGAGCAATACACCTCCGGCTCCCCCGCATTCGCAAACCAGTAGACCCGGCTGTGCTCCAGGAAGCGCCCGATAATGGACACCACCCGGATATTCTCCGACAACCCTTCAACCCCGGGACGGAGACAGCAAATGCCGCGCACAATGAGATCCACCTGCACACCGGCACAGGACGCCCTGTAGAGGGCCCGGATCACGGCCGCCTCGGTGAGGCCATTCACCTTGACCATGATGCGCGCCCGCTTGCCAGCCAGAGCGTTCTCGGTTTCACGGTCAATGAGTTCCAGCACCCGCTGGTGCAGGGTAAAGGGCGCATGCAGCAACTTCTGGATGCGCAGCGTCTTGCCCATGCCGGTGAGCTGCTGGAAGATCTTGTTCACATCATCGCCCAGGGCGTCATCACAGCTCATGAAACTGTAATCGGTGTAAAGGCGCGCATTGCCGGCGTGGTAGTTGCCGGTACCCAGGTGCACATAGCGCTTGAGGCGCCCGTTCTCCCGGCGCACGATCAGAATCATCTTGGCGTGCGTCTTGTAGCCCACAACGCCGTAGACCACGATCACACCCGCCTCCTGGAGCCGGCTCGCCAGCTCCAGGTTCTCCGCCTCGTCAAAGCGGGCCCGCAACTCGATGACGGCGGTCACCTCCTTGCCCCGACGGGCCGCCTCGGCAAGCGCCTCCACCATCTCAGAGTCCGCCCCGGTTCGGTAGAGGGTCTGGCGGATGGCCAACACTTGCGGATCACGGGCCGCCTGGCGCAGGAAATCCACCACGGGCGAAAAACTCTCATAAGGGTGGAGCAGGAGCACATCCTGCTGGCGGACGGCATCAAGCGTGCTGTCACGCCCCTTCAGGCTCTTGGGCAGCCCCGGCGTCATGGCCGGGTATTGAAGATCCGGACGATCCACCAATTGGCTGACAGCGGTCAGCCGCGCCAGGTTAACCGGCCCGTTCGCCCAGTAGAGTTCACGCTCGGTGAGACCGAACTGGCGCAACAGGAAATCCGCCAGGTGCCGAGGGCAGTTGTCCGCCACCTCAAGGCGCACCGCATCCCCAAACCGCCGGCTCAGCAGCTCGCCGCGCAGCGCCGAGGCCAGATCCTCCAGATCGTCCTCCAGCTCCAGGTCCGCATTGCGCGTGAGGCGGAACTGGTAACACCCTTTAATCTGCATGCCCGGGAACAGCAGGTCGGCATGCGCATGGATCATGGATGACAGAAAGACCAGGTTGTCACCACTGCTACACACCTCGTCCGGCAACCGGACCAGGCGGGGGAGGGAACGGGGCGCCGGCACAATGGCCATACCGGTCTCCCGGCCGAACGCATCCTTGCCCTCCAGCTCCACCATGAAGTTGAGACTCTTGTTCACCAGTCGCGGCAGTGGATGCGACGGGTCCAGCCCAATGGGATTAACCACGGGCATGATCTCATCCCGGAAATAGCGGGCCACCCAGTCCGCCTGTTCGCGGGTCCAGTCACGGCGGCGCACGAAGTGGATGTTCTGCTCGCGCAGCTCCGGGATGATCCGTTCGTTCAGGATCCGGTATTGTTCCGCCACATAACGGTGGGCAACGTCCGAGATCTCGTTGAGGGTCTGCTGCGGGGCCCGACCGTCGGGCCCGGGAACCTCCCGGCCATACTTGAGCTGTTGGCGCAAGCCAGCGGCGCGGATCTCGAAGAATTCGTCCATGTTACTGCTGAAGATACAGCAGAACATGAGCCGTTCCAGCAAGGGATGGTTTTCGTCACAGGCCTGGCGCAGGACCCGGTAATTGAACTGCAGGTCGCTGATCTCGCGATTGAAGTAATTCTCCGGCGCTTTCAGGTCCGGCAGCTGCAGATCACTGGTATCGGTTACCGCCTGGTTCATGCTACGTCCTTATTCATTGGTGCCCCTCAAAAGGCGCGCGGCCCGGACGGCGAAGTAGGTCAGTATGGCACTGGCCCCAGCACGGCGCAGGGCGCTCAGGCTTTCCATCATGACCGCATCACCATCCAGCCAACCCTTCTCGGCAGCCGCCATGTGCATGGCGTATTCGCCACTCACCTGATAGGCGAACACCGGCACACGAAACTCATTACGCACCTGGTTGATGACATCCAGGTAGGGCATGCCGGGCTTGACCATCACCATATCCGCGCCCTCGCGCAGATCCAGGGCCACTTCCTCCAGCGCTTCGTCCAGATTCCCCGGGTCCATCTGGTACGTCCGCTTATCGCCCCCGCCAAGGTTGGAGGCCGAGCCCACCGCATCCCGGAAGGGGCCATAGTAGCTGGAGGCATACTTGGCAGAATAGGCCATGATCCGGGTGTTCACACAACCGTCATCTTCCAGTGCCTCCCGGATCACACCAATGCGCCCGTCCATCATGTCTGACGGCGCCACCACGTCCGCGCCCGCTCGGGCATGGGATACCGCCTGGCGAACCAGTGCCACCAGCGTCTCATCGTTGAGCACGTACCCGCTGTCATCAATGATTCCGTCCTGGCCGTGGCTCGTGAACGGATCCAGAGCCACGTCGGTCATAACACCGAGCGCCGGGAAGCGCTCCTTGATGGCCCGCACTGCCTGCTGGGCCAGCCCGTCCGGGTTCCAGGCTTCGGCGGCATCCTCGCTCTTGAGCTCAGCCGGGGTCACCGGAAACAGCGCCACTGCCGGTATCCCCAGCTCCACCACCTCGTCCAGGTGAACCAACAGGCGGTCGATGCTGTGGCGCTCAATCCCTGGCATGGAAGGAACCGCCTCCGTCTGGCCCTCGCCCGGCAACACAAAGACCGGATAGATCAGGTCATCGACACCGAGCCGGGACTCGCGGACCAGCCGACGACTGAACTCATCGCGGCGGTTGCGGCGCATGCGGGTCGCGGGAAACTCTCGGCTATGGCGGCTCACGGCTTGCCTCCTGTTGCTGTTGGTCCGGTTACAGACGTCATTATGCCAGATCCGGGGCAGATCCCGGGCAGGATCGCTCCCCACCCCGGCATGTGACATTTTGTTGCTGCACAGGCCCATCCCGCCTGCACCATCTAGACTTGAATCAAGGTCGGGTGCCCACCCAGCGCCGGGCCTTTATCCCTTGAACCACTGTTCAGCCGGGCCTCGCGCCCGGCTTTTTGCCGCTACCGAAGGCGGGTCATGCGTCTTGACCCAAAAACTGAACCGTGATTCACTTATTTGAAATGACGGTGACAGCGGAACAGCATGGCCTATCGCGAAACACCCCGGATGCGGGCCCGCAAGGAGGCTACCCGCCAACGCATCCTGGAAACCACCCATGAGATGATTGCCTCGGGCGGCTTTGGTGCTGCCTCGGTGGCCCGCGTGGCGGAGGCCTCCGGAGTCGCCACCGGCTCCGTCTACCGGTATTTCAACTCCAAGGGCGACCTCTTTGCGGAAGTGTTCCAGCGTGCCACCGAGGTGGAGGTCAACCGGGTAGCTGAAGCGCTGGACTCCACGGCGCCTGCGGACCAGGCTCTTAAGGCCGCGCTGGAGGTCTTCGCGCGACGCGCCATCCGGGCCCCCACCATGGCCTGGGCGCTGATTGCGGAACCCGTGGATCCCCTGGTCGAGGAGGCACGCCTTCGCTACCGCCAGGCCTATGCGGAACTTTTTGAACAGACGCTGGTCCGGGGCATGCGCGAAGGCCGCTTCCACCCGGAACAGAACCCCAAACTCAGCAGTGCCGCCACAGTAGGTGCCATTGCCGAGGCACTGATCGGCCCCCTGTCGCCTGCGACAGAGGGGCTGAAAGAGTCCCAGGCGGAACAGTTAATCCATGACATCGTACGATTCTGTCTTCAGTCCGTACGGGCACCCGGAGGCCAATAACAATGAACGCACCTTTTGAGAACAACCCCGATAACCATTTCCTGGCGGACACCCATGACGTCTTCAACCAGCCACCGGCACTGGAAAACTACAACCTCTACCGCGAAGACCTTGCCCTTCAGGAAGCCGTTCACCGCGAAGGCGGCAGCTGGGCTGAAGGCGAACTCGACGTCTACGGCGCCATTACCGGGCGCCAGGACGTCATCGAACTGGGCTTCAGCGCAAACGCCAACAAGCCTGAGTTCCATACCCACGACCGCTTTGGCCATCGCATTGACGAAGTCCGCTTCCACCCCTCCTACCATGAGCTGATGACGATGGCGCTGGAGGGCGGACTCCACAGCGCGCCCTGGTCCGAGCCCGGCAAGGGGGCGCATGTGGCCCGGGCTGCGCGCTACTACCTGCACGGCCAGGTGGAAGCCGCCCATTGCTGCCCCGTGACCATGACCTTCGCGTGCGTACCCGCACTGAAGAAACAGCCAGAGCTGGCGCAATACTGGCTGCCCAAGATCCTCAATCGCCAGTATGACCCGCGCAACGTGCCGGATTCCGAGAAACAGGCCGTCACCATCGGCATGGCCATGACCGAAAAACAGGGCGGCTCGGATGTGCGAGCCAACACCACCAGGGCCTACCCGGTGGCGGAAGAAGGCCCCGGGCAGGCCTATCAGCTGGTGGGCCACAAATGGTTCGTGTCAGCGCCTATGTGCGACGCCTTCCTGGTACTGGCCCAGGCGCCCGGTGGCCTCAGTTGCTTCCTCATGCCGCGCTGGCACCCGGATGGCAGCAAGAACGCCCTCCAGATCCAGCGCCTGAAGAACAAGATGGGCAATGTGGCCAACGCCTCCAGTGAGGCGGAACTGCGCGGCGCCCACGCCTGGATGGTGGGGGATGAAGGCAGGGGGGTCGCCACCATCATTGAAATGGTGGCCATGACCCGGTATGACTGCATGATCGGCTCCGCCTCCGGCCAGCGCCAGGCAGCCGCCCAGGCCCTGCACCACTGCGCCTACCGGGACGCCTTTGGCGGGCGCCTGAACCAGCAGCCACTGATGCAGAACGTCCTCGCGGACCTCGCCCTGGAAAGCGAAGGCTCCGTAGCCCTGAGCATGCGCATGGCCCGGGCCATGGACAACCAGGAGGACCCGGAAGAACGCAACCTCGTGCGCCTGGTCACCGCCGTTGGCAAGTACTGGATCTGCAAGCGCACCCCCCAGCACGCCTATGAGGCCATGGAATGCATCGGCGGTAGCGGCTTGATGGAAGACTGCATCATGCCCCGGCTACTGCGCGAATCCCCGGTTAACGCCATCTGGGAAGGCAGCGGCAACGTCCAGTGCCTGGATGTATTAAGGGCCATGAACAAGGAACCCGGCGTGCTGGACAGCTTCTTCGCGGAAGTGAATCAGGCCCGCGGCACCAATGCGGACTTCGATGCGTTCACCAATGAGCTGGAAAGCGAATTCCGCCACAGCGACAACCTGGAATACCGGGCCCGCAACCTCACGGACCGCATGGCGCTCGCCATCCAGGCCTCACTGCTGCTGCGGGGCGGCAGCCAGACGGTGGCACACGGTTTCTGCGCCGGCCGGCTGCGCCAGCGCGACCACTTCCAGTTCGGCAACCTGCCGGACGACGTGGACTGTGCCGCCATCATTGAGCGCGCAACGCCCAACGTGGAGGACTGATGGAACACCCCCATGTGGCCGTTATGACCCTGCGCTTCCAGGTCTATGGTTGCGACACCGTCAGGGACAAGAAACGCGTCTTCGCCGCCATGCGCCGGGTCTGGGGCAAGGAACCCGACCTGGCCGTGGCCGAGATTGCCGACCAGGACGACCCGGGGCTGGCCACATGGAGCGTGATCACCACCGGTCCGGATCCGAGGCTGCAGGAACACCGCCTGCAGGAGGTTGAGAAGACGATCCTTGACCGGATTGATGCGCCCATTCTGGATACCCGGCTGGAGATTGACTGAGCCTGGCAGGAGGACTTTGACCTCCTTAATCCCACCACATTCCACGGATAAACATCCAAGGCTTTCCCTGCTTCGTCCCGAGTAAGCAACTCTCCCTCCATGGCCTTATCCTGCATGTTAACGCCTCTGCTCACGCGCCGGTTTGGAGCCGCGAAGCGCCGGAAAATCGGTCGCTGTGCAGCCGATTGTTAGATCCTTTAGCGTACGGTATCCTGTACAGGATCAACATTTTGTACAGGAGGCGCCTTATGGATGCCATTAGCTACACAGCCGCTAGAACCAACCTAGCAAAAACCATGGAGCAGGTCTGTGAGGACCATTCCCCTGTGATCATCACCCGGAGCAAGTCGCAGTCCGTGGTAATGATCTCCCTTGAGGACTACGAGGCGCTGCAAGAAACTGCCTACCTTCTGCGCGCACCCAAAAACGCCCGGCGTTTGATGGAATCTGTTGCCGAGCTGGAGCAAGACGGGGGTCAAGAAAAGGAACTTCTTGAATGAAACTCATCTTCTCTGAGAACGCCTGGGAAGATTATCTGTACTGGCAGAAAACCGACAAAAAGATCCTTAACCGAATCAACAAGCTGATCAAGGAGACCAAACGAGAACCGTTCGAAGGTGTTGGTAAACCAGAACCCCTGAAGCACAGCCTCGCCGGTTACTGGTCTCGCCGAATCAATGAGGAACACCGAATGGTTTACAAGGTCACGGATGACGCCTTACTTATCGCCCAGGTTCGATATCACTACTGATTCAACGGCCAAGCGCACCGGCGCGCTTTAGCGCGTCCGTGTGGCGCGACTGGTTATGCCCTGCGATCTGCGGGGGAACCCGAATTCCAAGGCCGAATATTGTTCAACTGATCGGCCAGAGCATCTTCTGCCACTTCGGTGTCATAAGCAGCTTGTGCCCGAAGCCAATAGCCATTGGATAGCCCAAAGAAACGACAGAGTCGCAGATCCGTATCCGCGGTTATAGAGCGCTTCCCGGCAATGATCTGCCCAATACGCTGAGCCGGTACCCCAATTTCTTTCGCGAGGCGATATTGAGAGATCCCCATAGGATCAAGGAACTCTTCCTTCAGTAACTCGCCAGGCGTTACAGGATCAATATCGCGCATAAATCACCCCCTAATGGTAATCAACGATTTCGACATCTTCCGCGCCAGCTTTCGTCCACCGGAAGCACAGTCGAAATTGCTGGTTAATCCGGATGCTGTACTGGCCTCGGCGATCACCACTCAATGCTTCCAACCTATTGCCGGCCGGCACTTTAAGGTCCTCCAGCTGGTTTGCTAATTGAAGTTGGCGGAGCTTCCTCAGCGCGACCCGCTCCAAATTCACAAAACGCTTGACGCGCCGCCCGCTGGCCAGCTTCTCGGTATCCCTACACTTGAACGAGATGATCATGACCTAAGGGTAACGCGTCGCGTTATTAACGTAAAGCGTGATTATGGCAAGATGATGCAGCTGAGATGGGCATAATCGGGATAGGGATCACGTACCACGGCGATTCAGTGGCTTGATTCAACCCGTTACCGTGCTGCCAATTCGGGCAGTCCATAGCTCCGGAACAACCGGGCCGGTAGGGCTTGCCGCAGGGCTGGCGAATGACTCAGCCGCCACGGACCGTGGGCCGATTTCGCGGTGTTCCAGGCCAGCTTGACCGAGACACCACGCTTTCTCAGCTCACGATACCCTCTTCGGTCCCATTGCTTCCACACGTAACCCTACGGACCGGTTGCGGCCGGTAGGTCTGCTGGAGCAGTTGTTGCCGAATCCCGGGCCAGTGTTGGCGTAAGTAATCCGGCAGGGCTTGGACGGTCATGCCGTCAATGCCCGGCGCCCCCTTGTTACGTTGAACCTGTTTCAGGGCGCGACTGAGGTTGTCCCGGCTCAGTACGCGCGCCATCAACGGCGACGGTTGAACGGAGTCAGGTTCGCTCCCTTTTCCAGGCCTGGGTTCATCCCCTGGTGACTCCAGGGGCAGCGTTAGCTGCTTAGCAGATGCGATCCCATCCCTCTGCACGGAGGCCTTTCTCCTA
>NZ_JBXAYL010000020.1:0-56755 GCF_056783195.1 Salicola sp. AFF1 | reverse complement strand
GGTCTCGCCGGTATCGCTGACGGTCTCGCTGAGCCAGCCGTTGGCGTCGTAGTGGTAATACCACTGGCTGCCGTCCGCACGGGCTTCCCAGAGCAGGCGCCCCAGGGCATCGAACCGGCGGCGCAGCTCGCGCCCATCGGGCAGGGTTTCCGCCACGCAGAAGCCGAGCTCATTGTAATACCAGCGGTGGTCGCGGCCGTCGGGAAGGTGCTCGCGCACCAGCTGGCCACGGGTGTCATAGACGTACTGGGTGGTGCGGCCATCCGGGAGCCGGGAGCCGGTGAGACGGCCTTCGTCGTCGTAGGCCCACTGATGCACACCGCCGTCCGGGTCCTGCCGGGCAACGATGCGGTCGCGTTCATCGTAGTGGAATACCTGGGTGTTCCCTAAGGCGTCGGTCACCCGGGTCAGGTACTGCTCGGGCTGATAGTCGAACCGGAAATCGTAGTGGCCGTCCTCGCCGTGGGCGCGTAGGCACCGGGCCTCGGGGCTTTCGCCGTCCCAGTGAAAAAGGAAGTGGTAGCCGGTAGGCAGTTCCCGGTTGGCGATCTGGTGGCCGTTGTAACCATAGCGCTCGGTGCCGCTGCCGGTACCGGCGGTAATCAGGTTGCCGGTTTGATCGTAGTTGTAACGTGCCAGGACCTGCCGGCTCTCGTCCTGGTGCAGTTCGATCTGTTGGATTCGGTCGCCGCCCTCATAAATGAACGCCAGGCGCTTGTGGGGTGACAGCTCAATCCGGGCCAGACGAAGCTGGGCGTCATAGGCCAGGTTCCACTGGTGCCCCATCCGGTTCTGAACACGGGTAGGCCGCCAGGTGCTGTCCCCCCCATGGGTCATGATCCAGACGCAGCCGTCAGGCTCGGTCAGCATCATCCGGTCGTCCTGTTTACGCTCCAGGCGCAGGCCGGCGGCCGCCTGCCAGGCGATGCCTCCTTTCGAAAGCAAGGGGAACCGGATGGGACGGGCCTCATGATCCAGGGCCCAGGTGGCCTCCTCGTCCTGCCAGATCACGCGCAGGCAGTCAGCAAACCAACCAGCCCCCAGGCCCAGGTCCCGGGCTGTCTGGCGCGAACGATAACGACGCCGCCAGTGGAACGGCATGGGCGCCGCCACCGAGAAGTCTTCCAGAATGAGGATCTCTTCCCCCGTAACGGGGGCGACGGGATCCCCTTTGCACTGCATCTGATCAGTCGTTGGACCGGTATCCTCCCGGGCCGCACCCTGCGGGCTGGGCGCGGAGCCGGCCTGCCCCGCCCCGGCACCAGTGCCTGCACCACTGCCAGTCCCAGCGGCGGACTGCGAGCGCATTTGCGAGGCGGGCTCACCTTCAGCCGACTGACTCTGACCAGCTGAGGCGGTAGCCGGCCTCGAACCGCGCCGGACCTGGATGGTTCCATCATTGAGCAGGCGGGCCACGCGCTGGAAGGTCATACCCGGGGCCTGGGCGGGAACACGGTCCCCGGTTCTTCTCAGCAGGTTTTCCCAATCCGGGGCCTGTTCGGAGAACTTGAACCGGAAACGTTCATGCAACCAGCTCCGCCAGCCCTGCAGGGATTCCTGCTTGATGCCATCCCCGGCCCCGTCCGCCTGGGAGACCGCGAAAGCAAAGGCGTCCCCGTTATCCGCAATCAGTTCAATAGGTTTCGATTGGCTCATGCGTTCCCTTGCTCAGCTCTGATTCTTCATTTGACCCGAATCCATCCGTTCAAGGCCTCATCCATGCCAACTGACAGCCGAAAGCCCCACCAGGTGGCTTTCATCCATCTCCAGGACAGCGCAGGGCCCGGTCCAATCCCGCAACCGATACCCCGCCTCCAGCCAGGCCCAGTTGTAGAGGCTACCTGCTACCCCCAGTTGTCCCAGCGGCGCCTCGGGAAATTCCCAACGCACTTGCGCCCCAGCCCAGCCCCCCAGCTCTCCCAGAAAAGGCAGCAGTCGTTCCAGATTGTTGTCGCCCCCGGTGCCCGGGCAGACAAGGGCTTCCGGGTTGGCCAGGGTCTCGCGTCCCAGGTTCAGCAGTTTGCCGACATCGGTCTTACCATCGAGACGCCCGTCCATGCGGGCCAGCTCAAACGTCATGCCCTTATCGGAAGGCGCCCATTCCAGGGCCAGTGCCCCTTCAACCCCCTCCTCGCCTGGCTCAGGGGCGTAGGCGGCAATAACGCGGCCGGGAGTGGCCAATCGGTTGAGTTGGCCCAATGCCAGCGCCACAGTCCCACGCCCGAACCCGGGCTCGGCAACATCTGCCAACTGGGCGCGCCACCAGTCCCGTTCAGCCCGCTCACCTTCTGGAAGCACAACCCAGTTCGGTTTGTCGGCATCCAGTAACGGCCGAACGCGTCTCAGCAGACGACTTTGATTCGACTCGTCCGCGCGCGGCTCGATCAGACATTGCCCCTGTTCATCCGGCTCCAGGGGCGAGGCAGTGAGCCCGGGCGCCAGGAGATCGGCAGCAGGCCAGCTCCCCAGCTGCCCTTCCACCGATGTCAGTGCCCAGCGCACCATTGGCCTCCCTGTAACGAGGTCGCAGCACCCTCAACGGCATCGGCACACCAGTGCCAGAGCCGGCCCCGGAAGCCCAGCGGCAGGGTATGGAACAGCTGCTGCCACGGCGCCTGCGCGATGGCCTCACCCCAGCATTGCGGCTCCCGATGCCGCTTCTCTTGATCCCCGGTAAGCCAACGGACTTCCCTGTGAGCCGTCTCCTTGAGTTGTTCATCGTGCTGGAGGCTGGTGAGCCATGGCACAAAGCGGCTCTGGCAGCTCATACCCATCAGCTTGATGACTTCTTCATCCGTCATGTAGGGCGCCAAAGCATTAACCAGTGAGGAAGCTCCTTTTGGGGCACAACACACCAGCAAGGGCGGCAACCAGTGTTCCCAGAGCGCGCCCTCCCCGGCCTGCCAGAGCTCAACCGCCACCTCCACGGCATTCACTCCCTCCGACCGGGCCCGAGCCCAGGCTGTCCACGGCTCTGGTAACGTATCGGCCCGGTTGCGCCAATACAGGGCCCGCGCTGCCCACACCTGGGAAAACCAGGCTGAGGGGAAGCTTTCCGGGCAGGGGAGGCTGGCGTAATGCGCGGCCAGCCACCACGCGGCCGCCTTGCCTCCCTCGCGCTCAAGCAGCAACTGCTGTACCCGGGCCAGTTCCCCCGGCCAGAAGCGATCCCGTGCCTCCAACAAGAGAGCATGCTGTTCAGGATCCGTTTCCAGCGTTGCCACCAAGGCCTCATCAGCCCCCTCTCTCTGGACCAGGGGCGATTCCAATGCCCCTCGATCCATGGCAGCAAGCAGTTTGCGGTCGTGCTGCCTCAGATGGCCAAGGTCCGCGTAATCACTGGCAATCAGCTCCGCCCTCTGGCCCAGGTAAAGCGCTAGTTCGTCTTCCATATTCGACGGGTCCTGGTGATGCGTCCCTGTTTGATGCCGCGCGCCGGGCTACCTTCTTTTCCTGGAGCCGGTCTTCCCATGGGCTGCCCCCAGAAATCCCGGAACATGATCAAGGGGGTCGTAATCCACATAGACCTTGATATCGCCAGAGCTGATCGCCTCGGCCAGGTCATTGATGAGGTCCTCAAGGTCCTGTGGCTGTTCCCATGGAGACCGGTAGACGTCCATCCATAGATCCAGCAGCTTATAGTTGAACGGGTCTTCCCAGGCATCCGCGATGTCTTCCAGGATGTAACGGGCATACGCCCAGCACTCCGGGACATCCGGCCAGCGGGATCCTCCCGCTTCCTCGCGCTGCAACATAGTGGTGAAGACGTGGATACGACCCAGACAGTCCGTCAGAAAGTGCTCTCTCGTGCCTAACATCCGTTGTTCCTTGATCCCTGCGCTCAGTTGAGTTTGATGGCGGAACCCTGAAGACTGATGGTGGTGCCCTGCAGGTTGATTTGGGTACCCTGGACGGAAATCTTTCCGGAGCTTTCCAGAGTGATGCTGGCAGCGCCGGCCTGAAGGGTGATGCTGGTTCCCGCGCTCACGGTAATGGTCTGGCCTGCCTTGACCGTCTGGCTGCCACCGATGTCCGTTGCCTGATCACCGACGATCCCCACTGTCTGGTTACCGCCGACATCTTCTGTCTGATCACCGGTGATATCCACTGTCTGGTTATTCTTGACCGTCAGGGTGTCGTCATTGCCGACCTGGGTTTCCCGGTCATTACCAATGTCGTCGGTCTCATCGTTCTCAACCGTCAACTCATGGTCTTTTTCGGCATGGAGGACCAGCAGTTCCTCGCCTTTATCATCGTCGAACCGGATCTCATTGTAGTTCGCCTTCCCGCCTTTGGTTGTGGAGCGGGAGCGGATACCAGAGGAGTTGTATTGGTCCTCGGGCGAATAGGGCATCCGGTTGTCGCCATTGTAGACGGCACCGGTGATCAGTGGCTGGTCCGGGTCGCCATTGACGAACTCCACCATCACTTCCTGATCCACGCGCGGCAGAAACTGGGCTCCAAAGCCCTCGCCAGCCCAGCTGTGGGCAACACGGATCCAGCAGGAGCTCTTATGGTTATACTTGCCCTCACGATCCCAGTGGAATTGCACCTTGACCCGGCCGTGTTCGTCCACGTGGATTTCCTCGCCGGGCGCAACGGTAACCGTCGCAGTCTGGACGCCCGGAATATGGGGCTTTTTCAATCGCCTGGGGGAGTAGGGCTCCTCGGTGGTAATGCATTCAAAGTTATTGTGGAAGCTCACCCCTTCCCCGGCTGTGCCATCTTCGCTGTTGATCGGCGCGCTCGCTTCAAGCAGCATCCGGGTAATCACAAACTCGTTGGGCGAGGGAATCTCGTCCTCGTGTTCCTTGAAGGAGAACGTCAGGCCCACGCCAAAAGAGGCGTAGTCCGAAACGCCCCTGAAAATCTTGGCCTCCTGGGTCAGCCCCTGAAGATGCGTCTCCGCCAGCTTGGTGTTTTGGTTCAACGGTTTGTCTTCACCGATGTACCGATAGAGTTCCCTTTGCCCGAATGTTTTGCCGGGTACCTTTTCCTGGGTGCTATCCGTTACATCTTCCTTGGGTTTGGTGAAGTCAAAACTCTGTTCCACCATGGCATTAGGGGTCGCGCGGAACCCGGTATACCAATTGGAGATCTGGCAATCGCCAGTGTAGCCGGAACGGAATACCACCTGGTTTTCCTTCGCGGGCTGGTAGGCGTTCACATTGTCCGTGATCACCATCTTGTGGGCGGACCTGGAATGCTCAAAGAAGAAAAACAGGCCTTCCTGAGCCAGTAGTCGGCACACAAAGATCCAGTCGGTCTCGTTGAACTGGACGCAGTATTTGTAGGTATGCAGCGTGGACTCGATCTTCTTCGACAGAGCAACGCTGTGTTCTCCCAGCACGGTTTCCACGATGTCCATCGCGGTTTCGTCCTGAAAGATTCGGCAATTGGTTCGGTTGGTCGCAGACCAGGCACGGGGAACGATCACCGCTTCATAACGCTGGCCGTCGCTGTTATGCATCGGCTTGCCCAGCTCACGGATCGTTCTGATGTGGCCGTGAAAATAACGCTCCTCGGCACCTGCTTGGCCGCTGAGCGTGAGGATAATCGTTACCGGCTCACCGACCTGGCCTTCAACATCCGAAATGCGGGAATTGGCTACAAACCGGGCGTGGATCTCAAAGAGCCGGGACATCCCCTCGTTCACGCGCACGTGTTCCAGGGCCAGGGCGTCTTTGCCCAGCGAGCTTTCAATCTTGATGTGGTGATGCTGCTGTTCCGTTGCCATGAATCTTTGAACCATCCTGGTCGGTCTAACAGAATCAGGAGAGGGCTCGGCCCTCTCCTGTCGACAATGGCTAGTGCCATCCTTACATCTGCTGGCCCTTCACGCCGCTGTAACCGTAGACCAGCGGTGCTGTGGCCGCGTTGGTGTCGTCAGTCGGTGTGACGGACATGGTCATCTCGGTGTAGCTGATCGTGATGGACTCCTGCGGACGATCCCCATCAACAGAGACGCTGAAGTCCGAGATCATGGCATCGGTAAGCTCGATTTTCATGATCTCTTCAATCTTGTCGCCCTGCTTGGTGAGGTAAAACGTTGCCGGCTTACCCTTACCAATGGTGGCTTCCTTGAACAGGTCGGGAGACGCCTTGTCCTGCCGCTTCGTGATGGTGATATCACCAAGACGGGTTGCGGAGGCTTCACGATCCATCGCGGTACCAGTCGGCGCCGCGATTTCCCGATGGACGTTGAAGTCCAGGGTGTCCACTGTGATCAGATCCTTGTATTCCTCAGCGGTTGCTTCACCCTTCAGGCCACCATATTCGAGGTAGGTATTGGTTTGCATTGATTAGCTCCTTTCTTAATTGCGTTACGTCCTGTAACTAGGACAGTGGCGATTTGCCCTTTGCCGAAGCGCCGGGCATACATTCCGGGCCCTTATCCAAGGGCCCCAGAATACTACTCAGGCTTGACCGGACACTTTCCGGTCCTGCTGAACTCCTTTTCCGATTCAAGGTATGCAATCTCGGCATAATTAAGACGCCAGCTCCCTTCCTCTCTGACATACTCAATGTGAAGTGAAGTGGGACCCCCGCTTTCATCAAGGCCATTGATTGTGAGGCAACCCTTCTTCCCGTTGATAATCCGTTCATGCTGACCCATGCGCTTTGAAAGCGTTTCGGGGAGCGCGGCCAGAACAGGGAACTGCTCTCCGAAGGATCCTGTGCCTTTACGGAACTCGGTCCTGTTATCCGCTGAGATACTGCTCTCCACTATCGCGTCATATTCCTTCGCAGCCACTAGCCTGGCGTACTCCTTGAACCGCTCATGAAGCACCTCCCGCTCACCAACAGCGGCACAGGAGACAACAAAAAGAAGAAGCAAAAGAACACTGTTCCGCATTGCTTTAATCAACCATAACCTCCTTCATTATTCTATTTTTCCGTCTGTCTGCATTAAGGGCCCTTGCCGCCCTACACAACAATCCTGAACACGCCTGGATCAGCTCAAACGGATCGAAGCTTCCGGACAGCGTTATACTTCCCGCTCCGTAGAAGTGATAAGAAGCATCATAGGCAATATCACCATTCTCAGCTTCCCGGAAGGTAATGGAGGCTGCCTTGAGCTTTGCTCCCAGCCCCTGGAGGGCAGGGTCACCGTTAAAGGTCACCACACCTGCTGCCCCTTCAACCTTGACCTTGCCATTCTCAGTGACTTTTACCTTGAAGTTCTTCGTGCCCGTAACAAGGCTTGTTGTTACGCCTTTATTCTTGGAGTAGGAAAGCTCCAGAATTCTACCAATCGAAACCTTTATCTTTGCTCTTGTGAACATTCGAAAATCCCTTTACTGAGCAACTTCAACCTTCAGTTCATCACCGGCTACCGACAGGCTCACCGGCCCCGGTTTCTTCTCGTCACCCAGGCACTCAAGTACCCGGCGCGACATCACTGGCAGCACTTCCTGCTGGAGGATGCGCTGGATGTTGCGCGCGCCGGAAGTGCTCTCGGTGCAGCGGTCCACGATGGCCTCGATGACGTCGTCGGTGTAGTTGAGCGTCGAGTCATGGTGGCGCTGGATGCGCTCGGCCACCCGGCCCAGCTGGATGCGGGCGATCTCCCCGAGCTGGGTGCGCTCAAGCGGCTTGTAGGGCAGCACCGAGGTGCGGCCCAGGAAGGCCGGCTTGAAGATGGTCAGTAGCTCATCCCAGATGGCCTCCTTCAGCGCCGTGGGTTCCGGAGCCGTGAGTTCGTCGGCATAGAGGTCCGTAATCATCCCGGAGCCCGCGTTGGAGGTCATCAGGATGACAGTGTTGCGGAAGTCCACATCCCGGCCCTCGCCATCGCGCAGCTGGCCCTTGTCGAACACCTGGTAGAAGATGTCCTGCACACCCGGATGGGCCTTTTCCATTTCATCCAGCAGAATGACGCTGTAGGGCTTGCGCCGCACGGCTTCGGTCAGCACGCCGCCTTCGCCGTATCCCACGTAGCCGGGTGGCGAACCCACCAGCTGGGAGAGCTTGTGCTCTTCCTTGAACTCGGACATGTTGATGACGATCATGTTGTCTTCGCTGCCGTAAACCTGCTCCGCCAGCGCCAGGGCCGTCTCGGTCTTGCCCACGCCGCTGGGGCCCACCAACAGGAAGACGCCCAGGGGCTTCTTCTCGTCCGCGAGATCGGCGCGCGCGATCCGGATGGTCCGCGCTATGTCTTCAACGGCATGGTCCTGGCCACGCACCCGGGCGCGGAGCTGCTCATCGAGAGCCAGCACATTGGCCGCCTCGTCTGACTGCATGCGGCCGACGGGGATCCCTGTCCAGTCGGCCAGAACTTCCGCAACCAGCTGCTCATCCACCTGCCAATGCACCATGGGTTCCACGCGCTCGGACAGGCTGGCTCGGATCGCGTTCAGTTCCTCAAGCAGTTCCCCATCCGCTGCCTCGCTCAGCTTCTGCCCAAGCTCACGAGCGGACTGAACCTTCTCCTTTTCATCCGCCCAGGCCGCTTCCAGCTCCGCCAGCGAATCCTCCAGCGTGTGCAGCTGGGTGGCGACCTCGTCCTGACGACGACCATGTTCAACGCCCATACGACTTTCGGCACCAAGCCGTTCCGCCTCGGCCTGGAGGCCGTTGTAGCGCGCCCTTGCCTGCTCCAACGCAATGGGGAGGCTTGCCTGGCTCATGGCCACGCGGGCACAGGCGGTATCCAGCAGAGCTACCGCTTTATCCGGCAGTTGCCGGCTGGCGAGATAGCGCGTTGACAGGTGAACACCGGCCCGAAGAGCGGCATCAGTGATGCCCACGCCATGATGCGCTTCCAGTGTGGGTGCGATGCCGCGCAGGATCTGGACTGCTGTTTCCTCGTCCGGCTCATCGACCTTGACCACCTGGAAGCGTCGGGTCAGAGCCGCATCCTTTTCGAAATACTTCTTGTACTCGGCCCAGGTCGTGGCGGCGATCATGCGCAGCTCGCCCCGTGCCAGGGCGGGCTTGAGAAGGTTCGCCGCGTCGTTCTGGCCGGCTTGATTGCCGGCGCCGATCATGTTGTGAGCCTCGTCAATGAACAGCAGGACCGGCTGGGAAGCGGCCTTGACCTCGTCAATCACGCCCTTGAGCCGGTTTTCAAATTCGCCTTTCACGCCCGCCCCGGCCTGGAGCAATGCCAGATCCAGTGTGAGCAGGCGCGCGTTCTGAAGGGCTTCAGGTACCTGGCCTTCGGCGATACGGCAGGCCAGCCCTTCCACCACAGCTGTCTTGCCAACGCCCGCCTCGCCCGTGAGGATGGGGTTGTTCTGGCGGCGCCGCGTCAGGATATCGATCATCTGGCGGATCTCGTCGTCCCGTCCCAGAACCGGATCGATGCTGCCTTCGCGGGCCTGAGCGGTCAGATCAATTGTGTACTGATCAAGGTGTTGCTCCTTCCCGGCGCTTGGCGCGGATTGTGACGCAGTTTCCTCACCCACACTGTCGCGCAGGGCCGGCCAGTCATGGAGGAGGCGTTGCGCATCCAGCTGCTCCAGCTCCTTGGCATAACGCGTCGCCAGCGAGGCTGTGGCTGGGTCATTGAGCAGGGTGTAAAGCAGAGTCGCGCCCCGCATGACGGGTTCACCAAACTCAATGGAGGTATCCAGCCAGCATTGCCTGAGCAATTCCACCAGCCGTGGTGAAAGGCTGGGTGTCGCGCCGCTGCCGGTCTTGAACGATTCCAGCGCCTGGTCCAGCTGGCCTTCCAGCCGCCCCCTGTCCACGCCGTAATGGTCCAGCATCTGGACCAGGTCCGGGTCGCGCTCTGCAAACAGCGACTTGAGCAGGTGCTCAATCTCAACGCTGTGGTGAGTGCGTTGATGGCATAGACCAACAGCCCGCTCCATGGCACTGCGGGCGGAGCTGTTCATCTTTTCCACCAGTGATTTCAATGTCATCGATGACATAACGGCTGATCCTTTCCCTAGGTTGGATGGAAACTGATAGTCACCCATCGAGGCGATGAGTGAAGTGCTCTGATGAAGCTGTCGGTGCCCAGGCGTCCCTGTCGCGACAGCTGCACGTTGTCGACTTCCGCCAGGTTTGCCACGGCTCGGTAATGGAGCTTCAATCCGGTTCCGACCAGCTTGGTGCTCAATTGGCCCACCGTTTTGCTGACACGCCCGCCCGGCAACAAGGATTTCAATTGCTCGTTATCCTGAGGCTGGAAGACAATGTTGGCTCCCTTGTCGGCAATCCAGGCGCTTTTCCCCAGCATGGCCTCGCCAAGACGGGCATACTGCCCCTCCGCCAGCCCACGAGCAGGCATCCGAGTCTGGTCGCTCACCACCACGGACTCCCACCCACCCTGCATGGGCTCAACCGATACCGGCATGTCGGCCACATCCTCCAGCAGACGCTTCAGGGTCGAGGCAGAACGCGGCCCGCGTGCCAACGCGGCACCGTAATGGATTTCCCAATCCGGCCCGCTTCCCGTCAGTGAGCGCAATATGCTGGTGAAGACATCCTGGTCCTTACGCTCCTGGTGCACCGCTGGCTGCGTCTTTTCCCAGCTGCGATAAAGCAGCGACAGCAAACGGTGATTAAACAGGTCCAGAAAATCCTTCAATGCCGGGGAGCGGGATTTGAGCTGGGACAGGACCACCTCGGTGTAGTGGGCCGGGAGCGCCCCTCGCGCTCCGGTCAGCCCGAGGCTGTCCACCGTGAGTTCCGCGCTCAGAACGCCCCGCGGCAGCCATTCTTCCCGGGCCTCGACCAGGTCCTGGCCAGCGAATCCCATATGCTGACTGGTTCGAAAGCGCACCAGTTCCTGACTCGGCCAGCCATCATGGCCAACACGATGGTAGGACGAACGCTCATCCCGGATCTGGCGCTCAATCCGCCAGACCGTCCGGAAAAAATCCAGGCTGCGGGCAGAGGGAGCGATACTCATAGCAGCGCCTTCTCTCCGATGCGTGCAGGCCAGACGTGATAATCCTGATTCTGGCTACTGAGCCGGATGCGCAACCGTGTAAAACTGTTGATCTGGGCAAAATGCGCAAAGAAGCGATCCAGAACCGCGGAAAACAGATAGATACTGGTGCCGGCATAACGGGGCTTGGAAAAGGTGATCGTGATCTCGCTGCCACGGCAGATGCCACGCTGGACTCCACTCCCCACCCGAGCGACCGTTGGCTTGATCACGACGGCCTCAATGCCATCGATTAGCGCCTGTGACTCCGGCGTCTTCTTGAAATCGTGGAGCTGAAGGACCGTCTTGAGCCGCTCACAGGCATCCTCACCCGCGAAATGGTCCAGGGTCAGGTTCTGGACGAACTGCCAGCGACTCGCATCGTCCAGTTCAGGCCGCACTGTTGCCGTGGGTGCCACCAGCGCATTGGCATGCTTCACCAGTGGTTCCGATACCGCCTTGAAACGCGGCTCACCGCCCCCGAACGGCAGGCTGGTCGGAATGTTCCGGTTGCAGCACTGGGCCCGGACAACCAGCATCTCGTCCTTGGGCAGGGCCGCCTTATCCTGTTGCTCGAACCGTTGATCCACCAGACTCAAATAGGACTCGATGCCCGGCTCGTACTGTCCCCCCGCCCAATCGGCATTGCTCCTGTGCAGGTGCCAGTAGATCCCCAACTCTGTCTGCCAGCGGGGATGACCAAATCCATAATACGGTGCCAACTCCCGCACTTCCCCATTGTTGACCAGGTCCACGCGATCAACACCAACAACCTCATAGGCATCACTATTGCGGTAACGCGGCACCAGATGAAACGCGTAGTCCGTCTCGTCCCGGCGCACCGGCTCCAGATTCTCTTCAAACAGGTTAACCGCCGGTACACACCACAGCCGCATGTGGTCGGCTACAAAGCTCTTTTCCTGTTCCGCGGAGCCTTCGGCCAGATAGATGTAGAACTCCACCTCACTGTCGTCGGGCCACTGGTCCGCCAGGCCATCGAGCTGCGCGAACAGGAACTTTTCCGGGAACAGGAAGTGCTCCACCAGAAGCCGGTAGCCCTCAAAGCTTCTCGAGCCGTAGGGCACCATGGCATCCGCTTCTGAAAAGCCGACGGGCTGGATCCTCTGCGCCGGGAAGAACTGGACCTGGCGACGATCATTCACAGGCACCATCGCGAATCCAAGTCCTGTCCTGTGAATCAGGTCATACAGTTCATGGCTCTGATGAGGCTGACCATGGAGATAGAAGCGAAGCCAGGGCGCATTGGTCTCACTCATCGCCACCGGACTGCTGAGCCGAAGCCGGATCACACTGCGTGCCTTTTCCACTCCCTCGGGCCGGGGCGCCTCGAAGGGGCTGTTCTCAAAGACCGCTTCCTGAACCTGAATCGGTGCCACCCATTGCTCGCCCCTGGCTACGAAGCGGCAGGTGGGCACATCGTCGGTCAGTGTTTCAAAGGGCTGACCCTGCTCAAGGGGGGCTGCATGCGTCTGCGCCGGTGCGGGCTCCGCCTGCAGGATCGTCATGGACGGCACGGGCGCCTGATAATCCGGGTAAAGGGTGCCAAGCAGCACATCCGTAAGTTCCGGAAAATGACTGTCCAATCGCTGGCGTATCTGGGCGGTAAGAAAGGCGACGCCTTCCAGGAGCCGCGAGACATGGGGGTCTTCCACCGATTCTTCGCTCATCCGCAAGTGCCCCGCCACCTTGGGGTAGGCTTCTGCGAATTCCGCTCCCTGGCGCCTGAGATAAGCCAGCTCGCGATTGTAGTACTGGAGCAGTTCGTCACTCATGATCAGGCACACTCCTTGAGGGTAACCGACAAACTGACGGGTTCCAGTTCTGAGTCGAAGGCCACCTGCTGCGGCACCGGCTCCACCAACAGGACCGCCTCGATACGAAGGCGCAGAAAACGATCCATGGGCGCCTCGGTATCCTTCATCACCACTTCGACCTGCGTCAGCCGCGGCTCGAACTGGACGATGGTGCGCTTAACCTCGTCGCACAGCCACTGACGCCCGTCCTCAGTACTTAGCTCCATAACGGTGAAATCCGGCAGCCCATAGGTGAGGACCGAGCAGCTCAGCTCACGGTACTCAGAGGGACGCGGGATCCAGCACCGACGCGCGTTGAGCAGCCATTCCAGATCACGCCTGACGGACTGACGGACCTGAGCCAGGCTGGGGCGCAGTGCACCTTCATCCAGGAGCCTGTCCAGCAAGCTAAGCTGGAGTCCGTTACGGGCATCAGAGCTCTGCATGAGGCATTTCTTCCGATGTCAGGCGTTCAACATCCGTAAGCGCTTCAAGCGAAACAGCCTCGTCGCCAACCAGATACATCTTGAGGCCCAGCCCAGTCACAAGACCGCCGGCGTGCTCTACCCACTCGGTCTGGCGCCCAAGCTTGTCTGCATCCTGCTCGCTGGCCGCATACGTCAGAGGAATGAAAGCCTCGCCCTGGCGACCATCCGCCAGCTCGATCAAAGCCCTCCGCCACACCAGCTCAATGGGCGAGGCCGGTTTCTGGAATCGGAGGGCATCAATCTCATGCCACTGCCAGAGGTAATAGTATCCGTCGGTACCCAGGCCCTCGACGTAGCTGTTCAGCGCATCGTCGCAGTCCCGTATGTCACCTTCGGACTCTCCTACCCGAAACCTTTCGCCGACCCGGCTTGCCTCCAGTGCCATGGCAGCTTCTCGGGCCTGCTCTGTTTCACCCTTGGAAAGATGAAGGTGCAGCTTAAGCAGCGCTTCCAGCGACTCTCCTGGGGTCGCAACCACATCGTCGGCCAGCTTGCCCTCACGCAATGCCAACCGTGCCTGTTGAGCCCTTAGAAGCTGACGCAGGTTAGCGGCCCCGGCCACCCAGTCCTGATGGTGACGCACAAGGTGCTCCAGAACGTCATCGGCACGCTCCAGGTCACCGGCAATGCACAGCAATTCAACGAGGCAGGCCCGCAGGTCGCTGGCGCCTGGAGACTGTCTTAGCTCCGTCTGGATCTGTTCGATGGCTTCCTGAAGCTGTCCCGCGGATAGATACTGCTTGATAACATCCATATCGGCTTATCCTTGATCGGTCCATATGTGTCTAGAGGCCTGGCCTGAGCTGCACGGCGTCCTGTAACACTCTCACGTCTGTATTGGTGTAAGTTCGGTGATCAGCCGCATGCTGGTCACAAGCTGATCCAGCTGGAAGTGCGGCTGAAGCCGGATGACCGAGTAATAGCGTCCCGGCTCTCCTACCCGCTGCTTGACCGAGACGCTCGCACTCCGCAACGGGAAACGCGCGCGCATTTCATCCGAGGCGCCTTCCGTCGCCATGGTATAGCTGTGGAGCCAGCGCTGGAGCTGGCTCTCACACTCCTCGGGAGAACGATACCCGCCAACCCGATCCCTCCCCATCACCTTCAAGTAATGGGCAAACCGCGACACGCACAGCGTGTAGTGCAGCATTGCCGCCAAGCGTGCGCTGACCTGCGCCTCGCCACTGTCATAACGGGCCGGCTCCTGCACCGAGGGTACGGAATGCAGCACCAGCATTTCCGTATTCGCCAACGGCATCAGGGGGATAAACCCTTCCTCGGACAGGACCCGTTCCATACGGTCACTGATCTGCCATTCCACCGGACTGCGGGTGGGGAAAATTCGCCCTGCCGAGGACAGAGCCTGGATTGCCGGCATATTGTCGACGGCGCCATGGGCGATACGGCCCTCACGGTAACCGCGAATCTGGGCAAACCAACCGGACTGACAAAACGCCCGGATGGCGACAGTACCGACCGCGAAACACGCATTGCCCCACAGATAATCCGTTGCCGCGTTGTCGTTGGCCTCACGGAAACGAAACCCTTCAGGGCCCCAGCCGGCGTCCGGATAGGGCTGGCGCATCAGCATCCGGGGCATCGCCAGCCCCAGGAACCGTGCATCCTCCCTTTGCCGCAGAGCACGCCATTTGATCAGCTCGGGCTGATTAAAATGATTTTCCAGGTCCGTAACGCTGGCCAGCTCCGCGTAATGATCCACTCCCAGAAGACTCGGGTCGGCGTCCAGTATCAGCGGCGCAAAGGCTGCGGCGGCCACCTGGGTCAGTTCCTGGAGCGTATCCAGATTGGACTGTCCCCCGCTGGTCCGATGGCTGACACTGTAGGCACCCAGTAACAGGCCAAAGGGCTCTCCGCCGGGCTTGCCAAACTCTTCCGAGTAGACATGCCCGAAAAGATGCGACTGGTCGAACTCAATAGCACGTGACAAATCCCGTGCCAGTTCCCGCCAGCTCAGATCCAGCATCTTGACCCGCACACGGGACTCACCATCGTCGTGATGCGCTTGTTCGGTGAGCAGCCAAACGCCTCGCCAGTTCGCCTCCAGAGCCTGCAGTTGCGGGTGATGGAGAATCACGTTGAGCTGATCGTTGATGCGCCGATCAAGCGCATCCAGCGTCTGAACCAGTAACGCTCTGATGGAAGGCCGGTCCCATTGCTTTTCAGGGTCCTGCCGACTCAGCCACATCAGCAACGCGACAAGGTCATCCGCCTCCGCAACAAGCCGCGACGCGAACCCTACATCAGGGATCACCCCCGACTCTTTGGAGCCGGGTCTGTCCAGGTAATCACTGGGCACGAACTGAAGGGCACTGCTCATGGCGCATCCCTGCAAAGGGACGGGGTGCGTGACCCCATCCATGGATTATCCGCTAGCCAAGCCAGGAATTGATTAACCCGCCTCCGGAATCTTGGCGACCATCCGCAACGAGGTGGACAACTCCTCAAGCTGGAGCCAGGGCCGGAGCCAGGCCACAGCATTGTAGGAGCCGGGGCGTCCCGGGATCTCGCGAACCTCTACCCTGGCATCCGCCAGAGGATAGCGCGCGCGGATGTCCTGGCCTCCGCCTTCGGAGCCATTCACATAACCGAGAATCCAGCGGTTAAGCCAGTTCTCCACATCTTCGGCCTCCATAAAGGAGCCGATCTTGTCCCGCGCCATCACCTTCAAGTAGTGGGCGAACCGCGAGGTCGCCATCAAATAGGGCAAGCGCGCGGAGATAGCAGCGTTGGCCGTGGCATCAGGGTTATCGTAGACCTTGGGCTTCTGACAGGTCTGCGCGCCGAAGAATACGGCGTAGTCCGTGTTCTTGTAGTGACACAGCGGCAGGAAGCCCAACTTGCTCAGCTCCGCCTCGCGCCGGTCCGTGATCCCGATTTCAGTGGGACACTTGAGGTCGGGGTCGCCATCGTCGCTCTGGAAAACGTGGGTGGGCAGGCCTTCAACCTTACCTCCCCCTTCAGCACCCCGGATCGCAGTACAGAACCCGTACTTGGCAAAGGCCTGCGTAAGACGGGTCCCCATAACATAGGCCGCGTTCATCCAGCAGTAGTCGTTGTGATCCGCCGCTACAGACATACCCGAGCCCGAGTTCATCTCGAACTCCTCGAAGTTGAACGCCTCCACCGGTTGAGTGGCAGAACCGTACGGAAGGCGAGCCAGCACCCGCGGCATAGTCAGGGTAACAAAACGGGAATCCTCGCTTTCCCGGAATGACCGCCACTTGGTGTACTCCACGGACTCAAAAACCTTCTCGAGATCCCTGGGCTTGGTCAGTTCAGTCCAGTCATCAAAACCGAACAGCCCCGGACTGGATGAGGCGATGAAGGGACAGAAACCCGACGCCGCCACGTTGGACATCAGGCTCAGCGTCTCCATGTCAGTGGGGTGATTACTGAACTCGTAATCCCCAATGAGCGCCCCATAGGGCTCACCGCCAGGGGTTCCGAACTCGGACTCGTAAATCTTCTTGAAGGTTTGACTCTGGTCAAACTCGACGGCCTTGGAAAGGTCCTTGTGCAACTCCTTCTTGCTTACGTTGAGCACCCGGAGCTTAAGGGTCGAACTGGTTTCCGAGTTCATGACCAGATGATGGAGCCCCCGCCATGAGCCTTCCAGTTTCTGGAATTCCTCGTTATGCATAACCTCGGCAAGCTGGCTCGAGATGGCTTCATCAATCGCCGCAATGGCCTGGTTGAAGGTGACGTTGAGATTCTTGTTCCACGTCACCGTCCCCTTCATGGCCTCATCAGTGAGCGTCCGGATCAGCTCGCGTGCCCGATCGCTTTCGGTCTGCTTGGTGGCACCGATGGCCTGATCCAGCAGACTCAGGCTCTCGCTTTCGGCGGCAACCGCTTCTTGCGTCTGTTCTTCGGCACTCATTGCGAGTCCTCCCCTTCCCTGGTTCCGAGTTCATCATTCAGGCTGTTCAGATCGTCGGAATTACTGAGAACCCGCTCCAGTAGCCCCTCAAGCTCTTCCGATCGGTCCACCTTCGTCATCAGGTCACGCAGCTTGTTCCGCGTTTCCATCAATTCACGCAACGGCTCAACCTGATTCACAACGGATGACGGCTCGAAGTCCTCCATACGGTTGAACTCCAGCTCCACCGTCATCTGGGAATCATCATCGGAGAGCTTGTTATCCACCTTCATGGACAGCTTTGGACTCATGCGACGCATGACGTCGTCAAAGTTATCCCGGTCGATCTGGATGAACCGGCGATCCTTGAGCGGTTTGAGCTCGGTATTATTGTTGCCTGAAAAGTCCCCCATCACGCCGACCACGAAGGGCAGTTCCTTCTTGACCAGCGCGCCTTCGGTCTCTACATCGTACGTAATGTGAACCCGCGGCTTGCGGACTCGTGAAAGCTTGTCATGAACGCTTTCCATGTCGGTTTCTCCTTGTCGTCCTCCGGGGCGGTCGCCACCCCTTTTTCGGTCAATGCGGCCTTCAGCGCTCCGCGTCCTGCAACGGCACCCCCGTCATACGGGCGAAACCGTCACGAACATTCTTATCCTCGATCAATTCCTGCATCAGTTCTGGCAACGGCAGTTCACTCCATCGCACCGCTTGGTCAATGGCATAGGAAACGGGGGAATGGGGCTCAGTCTGACGGAAAAACGCTGCCAGCTCCCTGAGCTGCGCCAAGGCTCTGGCGCGACTATCAATTGCAACACGGACCGGGTCCTGAGCGGAGCTCCCGCCTGTCGCCTCAGCCCCGCTCTCACCGTCAACCGGCTCATCACCGGTTTCGTCAGCCGTTGCCGGCTGGGCTGACGCCAGGCGCTCCCACGCATAATGGAAGAAGATGGCACGACAGCGCTCCAATGCCGATCGAATATGGCTGGTAGGCTGCGGCTCACCGTCCATGGCCTGATCCATGCTCTCACTCAATGCGGAAAAGGCAGTCTGGGCCCGCTCAATGGCGTCAGCCAAAGTCTTGAGTTCGGCCAGTGGGGTTTCCTTGACAGCCTGGGCAACGTCTTCCTCGGAGGGCACCCCCGAGGCTAGACGTTGCTGCGTCTTTTGTTCATCAAGGCGGGTCATCTCGGCGGCTTGTTCAAGCTGCCAAGCGGCAATCCAACCGGATTCCGGGTGAGCCAGAACTGGAATCTCCAGAATCGGCTGGGTCAGCGTTCCCTCAGCATCACCACCATTAAGACCCACCAAGGGCGCGATCCGGGTGGTCATGCCTTCTTCGTCAGGGGCGGGGTAGAGGTGTTCCCAGTAGCGCTCCAGCATGGAGCGCGCCAGATCAAATCCTTGCGCCAGCCCTTCAAAGCCATGCCGGCGGCATAACGCTTCAATATACCAGGCTACCAGCTCCAGGTCCTTGCTTCGGGCTGCCAACAACTCGGGAACACGATCCAGCAGCTCTTGCCACTGCGTGGGCTCCCCCGCTTCCCCATCAATCTGGCGTTCGCGCTCCAGAGCACGGGCCTGGCTGCGCAGATCCTTGAGGTTGAAATAGGGGGCCTCGGGCGTGTCGTCCTCCCGGGTATCATCACCGCAGGGATGCGCCTCGGATATAGGCCTTAGGAGTGCTTCAAAGTCGAAGAGAGGTTCTATCGTGTCGTCCATAACCTACACACACGCTATCCCTGTGATGTTCCTGGCGGTACCCGCACCGGTATTGTGGCGTCCGGATCCCGCGCTTCCCTAACTGCCCCTGAATGATAACCGCTCGTTTCAGCTTTGACCAGAAGGCAGGTAATATTATCTCCACATTTGTTAACCAGTGCCGAGTACAGGATGGCATCATTCGCATCCTGAAGGCTGCTATTGGTCAGGAACCGATGCAACTGCTCATCCGCAAACTCGTCACTGATACCGTCGCTACAGAGCATGAATAGATCCCCTGCCCTGGCCTCACCCTGTAGCCGCTCCAGCTCTAGGTTGGACTCCACCCCCAATGCACGGGTCACCACATGGGCTAACGGGTGCCCACGGGCCTGTTCGGGCGCGAGAACGCCAGCCCGGAGCATGTCATTAACCTGACTGTGATCTTCCGTGAGTTGCTCCAGACGCAATGAGCGCAGCCGATAGCAGCGACTGTCCCCGGCCCAGAGCAACTGGTAGCGGCCGTCCCGGATCTGCAACGCCACCATGGTGGCCCCCATGGTGCCGCCATTGAGCGAACGTGCCCCGTAGTCCCGGATCGCTTTATTGGCGTTCTGCAGGGACTGTTCCAATTGGTCGGCATCATAGGCGGCGGCGCCAGTGTTCGCCAGGTCCCGGTCAACGGTGTCACATATGATGCGGCTTGCCACATCCCCGGCACTGTGCCCGCCCATCCCGTCCACCACCAGCCAGAGACCAGCTTCCGGCCAGGCTCGCCAAGCATCCTCATTGTGTTCCCGGGTTCCGCCCTGATGCGTGAACCCTACTGAATTCAGCTCCATTGATTACTCCACCATCACGCCCTGGCGCCAACCATGCTCCCGCCATTGGCCGCCAATCATGGCCGCAAACTGGCCTACCTGGGGTAACCCTTCCGTCAGAAGGGTTGCTGGTTCTACAAAGGCGGATCCCTGGCTCCACCACAGTACCCGGCCACGACGGACGCCAAATACCGCCGTCAACCAATCGTCTTCCCGGGCATCACCGGGCAGCATCAGGTTCCCCTCGCCTTCCGGCCACTGCAGTCGACTCACCTCAGCTTCCGGACCACTGACCCCGGCGAGTTCTTTGTGCCAGGCGGTTTCATTCCAATCGTCCTCGAGCACGGCCAGAACGCGCTCCTCCATGGCACTGAACCACTCCGGTTGACGCCAGGCGTCCAGAAGAGTCCCCTCATGAGCGCCGGCTACCAGGAACGGAAAGTGGCGCCCCACCCGATCCACTGAAGGGATCAGCGTTCCAATCATGCCGCCTTCGGCCAGGGCCCCCGGGCCTGCGGCAAAATGCCAGATCGGGCAGGTCAGATAGGCGTCCAGCCACTGGTCTCCCAATTGCTCACGACTGACGGCAAGGGCCGCCTGGCACCACTCGAACCAGCGTTCACGCAGCTCACCGGGCAGGCCATGGGTGATGAAATCACCACGGCTGGGAACCTTTCCCATATAACCCCATTCCATGGTCACTCTCCCTTACAGGTTTGGCGGCAGCCAGAACGGTTTAAACAGGTCCCGGCTGAACGGGTGGTCAACAGAATCCGCGGTCAACTCAAACCGAGCGCTGTAACCATCCATTTCCAGGGCTACCTCACGCGTTCGGCCATTACCCCTGAGGGCCCCTCCGGATTGCAGCAGACGGAACACCGACCATTCGCCCTCATAGCGCTGACGTCTTGGTTCCGCACCATCACCGCCGGGTTTCAGGGCCAGTAGCGAGTTTCCATCGTCCGCCTTGAGAGGCCAGCGGAAGCTCTGATCACGCTCCGGCCCATGCCGATAGACCAGTGTCTGGTCACCAAGTGTCAGGTCCAGCCGGGTTACATCGGCATCCAAGTGGATGGGTTTCAGGCTGAACCCGACAGCCAGACCACCTCCATCCTGATTGAAGAAGGCGCTCCGGAGCTCCTCTGCATGCTCCAGAAGACGTAACGTTCGCGCATGGATATCCAGGTCGCCGGTTACCTTCCAAGGGGAGCTGGATCGATCAAGCTGATCCGCCAGATTCTCCTCAACAAAACTGTCCAATGTGCCGCCATAATCAAAGAAGCGCACAAAATCCTTCAGCGCAATCGACTCAGAAGCATCCAGGTCAATCGGATAGTGACCGGAGATGGCCTCACGGTATTCCCCGTAAACGTCGCTCTGCCACAGCTGATTCAGGCTTTGGGTGCGTGAGGCCCGCTCAAGACGACGTCCATCCTGCAGAAAGCCATCAAACAATGCGGCCAGGCTTTCCGACTCCGTTCCGTTAACGGTTTCATGGAGTCCGGTAACGGCCTTTCGGAAATCCTTACGCGCCAGCCCGGCCTCCTCTTTTGAGAGATAGTCAGCAATGGTCCCAGCACTGTCACGCAAGGATTGATAGGCCTCAGCGGGCACCTTGTGCAATTCACTGAAGGCGTTATCCACCGGGGTAGTGGGCGACTCATCCCCACCATCACCCGACGGCATAAGGCTGCTGAGGCGCGGCCCTCGACCGCTCGCCCGATCGGCCATGCGCCCCGCCTGCTCAGAAGCGGCCTCGGCGAGTTTGCCGCCCCCCTGGCCTTCCAGCACCGGCGTCAGCTGGGTGTTATGGGACACCGCCTTCATCAGCCGCTCAACCGGGGCTTCAGGGCCGGCAAGTGCCTGGGCGATACGAGCACCCTCCGCTTCTTCCTCAAAAGAACGGATACGCAGATCCGTCAACAGGTCACGCCAACGATAAACGTAGTCCCTGAAATACCGGTCCCGGACCCCCTGCTTCAGAGCTGTCTCATCCAGATTGCGGAAAGGCTCACTGTCCTCGCCATAAACCCAGGACTCTTCCAGAAGGCGTTCCGAAACCCGCTCAAGTTCAGGCTGGAAAAGCCCTTCGAATCCATTCCGCGTGTAAAGCGCGGGAATGGACTCATCCAGCGGCTTTCCAGAACGGCGTTCGAACACCCGGTCTGCCACAGAGCCCAGAACCAGCGGTAGACGAAAATCGGGAAACCCCGACCCCTGGGCACTGAGCCTGACCCGCTCATATGCCCGCTCCGCCACCGGCAAGCTTGCGAGCTTCTGACGGGCTTTCTCAACCCGCTCGCCGTCCAGCGCCAACCTGTGGCCCAACGCCAGATAACGGTCCAGGTGTTTCAGCAAACGCTCCCGAGCTTGCTCATTTGCCGGGCCCGACAGTTCCCGGCTCACCCAGGCCTGGAACCAGTCACGAACCTGTTGTGGTTCCAGGTGCTTATGCTGGTTCAGCATCAGGTACGTCTTAAGCGTCTCGTAGAGGTACTCCGTATTATCCGGATTCTCTGCAAGAGCCTGCTCCAGGGCATTACCAAGGTGGGTGCTGAAATGGTGCTGGAGCAGTCGTCCATAGGCACCTTCCCCCAGCTGGCTCAGTCGCTCACCCTGGTCGAGCCCGACGTGGCGAGGTCCCCCGTCCGGGAACGCGCTGCCCGCCACCCCCGGTAAAGAGGCCACACTGGACAACAGTTGCTCCAGCTTTACCCAGTTTTCTGGACCCGCTTCATCGGCCTTCTCGACCTTGGCCAACCGTTGCTCATAGTTACTGATCAGGGTCTGGTTCCACTGGTAGCTGAACGCCCAAGCCACGCCACTGCCAGCCATCACAAGCACAAGACCAGCCAGGGCACCCCTCTGGAGCCAACGCAGCCTCCAACGGTGCTGACCGTCAGGCCGAACCAGTCCATGCTCGGAAAAAACGATGCTGTCGAAAAGGCGGCGAAGGAAGAATCCCTGCTGATGGGCGCCCAGAGCCTCTGGCTCCACCTGGGCGGGCGTAAGACCGAATTCGTCATCCACCAGCTGGGAAATCCGGTCATAGCTGGTCTCTGACTGCTCTGCGGAAACCAGATAAATCCCTCGCAGTTGCGCCGTGTCCTCATAGGCGGAAGGACAGAACACCTCGTTGATGAGGTTCCACATCGGGGCACGCAGCAGCGCCATCTGTTTGGGAAAATGGTAAAGGCGCCGGGTAGCGTCGGCGGTGCGCTCCTGCTGAACCCGGTGCAGGGCGAAATGGCTGAGGCGTTCAATCAGCCCGTCAAAGGCCTCGCTGAAGCGGGCTGCCAGCGCGTCACTGTCCGAAGCTGGCTCCAGCTCAAAGGTCATCCCAAGCACTTCTTCACGTTCGGTCTCGGTGAGCATCCCGAACGTTTCCGTGAAACCTTCCAGGAGATCCGTCTTGGTCAACACCACATAGACCGGAAACACCACCCCCAAACGATTCCGTAGCTCCTGCACGCGCTGCTTGAGCGCCCGTGCATGCAACGCCCTTTCCGTAGGGGTCTGCTCCAGAAGATCGGCCACGCTTACCGAAACCATGGCGCCATTGATGGGCTGGCGCGGACGATGGCGCCGGAGCAGCCCCAGGAAGGATTCCCACCCCCTGGCATCGCGTCGATCCGCACTTTCCTGAGCCGTGTAGCGGCCCGCTGTATCAATCACAACGGCACGGTTGGTGAACCACCAGTCGCAGTTACGGGTGCCGCCCACACCGCGGACCGACTCCACGCCCATCCGGTCCCGCAGCGGAAAGTCCAGTCCGGAATTCAGCAGAGCGGTGGATTTTCCGGAGCCAGGCGCGCCAATCAGGATATACCAGGGCAGATCATACACCGACCGGAAACGGCCCGGCCGCCAGCGCCGCACCAGGGCGAGCGCTTCCCGGAGGCGCTCACGCTGCTCGCTAACCTCTTCTTCCAGAAAGTCATCTCCGTCACTATCGGCGAGCATTTCGCTGACTACTTTCTCGTTATCAGCCCTTTGCCGACGTGCACGCCATAAGGCAACGGCCAGCGCAGTGACCAGGAGACACAACAGAAAAACCAGACGGGCAGCCATGGAAGCCAGCGGCGTCCAGCCGGCAATGGCCACGAGAGGACCACCGAACCATACCAACAGCACCAGCGCCACGACCGCGAGTCCAATCAGAAAGCCTCGCAGCGTGATCCACTTACCGAGAGAACGCATCCATCCCATTAAACGCATACTCACCTACCTTGGTGTCAGGGTGATAACCACCCGTCGATTCCCTGCCCTGCTTTCAGGCGATTCATTACTGAAACGGGGCTCAGCCGCACCGCGCCCTTCGGGCCAGAGCCGCCCTTCCAGCGACGCCCGTTCACCGAGAAAATCCGAAACCGCCGTGGCTCGCGCCAGTGACAGGTGCCAGTTGGAGGGGTACTGTTCGCTACTGATCGGCGTGTCATCAGTGTGCCCGGTCACCTGGATCAGGCTGTCGGTACCCTCGAGCGTACGGGCGATCTTGCCCAGCAAAGGCTTACGGGATTCGCGGATAGCAGCGGAGCCCGGCGCAAACAGTCCCTCGTTCCCGAGCACCAAGCTGGCACGATTGTCCTTCGTCTCCAGCTGCACCAGCCCCCTTTCCATCTCGGTCCCCAGAACCTGTTTCAGGTAGCCAATATCCGGCCCTTCCCCCTGTGTTTCCCCGGAGGCAGGCGCCGGAGGCACACCGATAGCTGCAAGCCGTTCGGCCACTGGCTGGGCATGCTGGCCGAGGAAATGGGTCAGCCCCAGATAGACCACCAACAGTACGCCAGCGGCAATAGCGCCAAGCGACCACAAGGGAATTCGATGCACCGAACTGCTTCCGGTAAAAACGCGCCTCTCCCATTCCGGCTCGAAGGGTTGGCCCTGCTTTTCCCCATCCTGGGCAATTTCCCGAAAAAGGCCATTGCGCAGGACCTCCAACTGTTCCGAACCACGCTCCTCCACACGGAACCGACCGCGGAAGCCTAAAGCCAGGCACAAATACTGGAGCCGCATCAGGGGACGGTTCCCCTCACGCCTGGCACGGTCCACACGCTCAAAAAAGTGGGTTCCCGCCCAGGTCTGTGAATGGAATTCGGAAAGCAGGGAGCTGGCCGCCCAGTCACTGGACTGCCCCCACTCACTGTGAAGAACCAGTTCATCGAGCAATGCGCACAGACAGTAGGAAGCGGTATCCACCGTCTCAGGACTGACGTCCTTATTGGCAAGGGCCCTCTGATATTCGGCAACAAGGGCCGTGCACTGGCGCTTGAGCGCCGCAACGTCTTTTACGCTGCTGGCCCGCCCAAGTCGGTCGGCCAGGGAGAGCAGCCTGGAGGCCTCATCACACACCGGATCCAACCGGGTTGAGGGCAAGCGCAGGTCAGACGAAGCCGGCACCGAAGCGGGCGCGGCCATCCGGGTGCCTTCCTGTTCACCCTGTGGGCGGGGCTGATTCCTGGCCCCGGGGCGGGGTTTCATAATGGTCTGATCCGTCATGACCCTTTTTCCTCAATCCGTGATTAACGCCGGATAGCCCAGAGCTCCAGTTCCAGGCCCGGATAGTGACCGGACACATGCACGGCCAGCCCCCCGCTGTGATGGAGCTGGCGCCAACGCTCGCCGCCGCTTTCCAGCATGAAGTAGTGATACCCCGCATGATACGGAATCTGGCGAGGAGCAACCGGCAGTGCGCTCACGGGGATACCCGGCAGATGGCTGTTCACCAGCTCGCGAATATGCTCTACGGGCCCGAGCTTGATCTGCGCCGGCAACCGCCGCCGGACCTCCTCCGTGCTGAGATCCGTCCGAACGGCCAGCACGAGCTGAGCCGTATCCAGCAACGATTTGTCGTTGAGTGGCGCTACCCGGATGCCGTAATCCGCTTCCTCCAGTTTCAGCGCCACCGCTGTCTCTTCAAGCACCGTGCTCAGCGACTGGCTCAGAATCGCCCCCAGGTCCCCGAAGGTTTCCGTCAGCGAATCGTGACGATAGCGTGGCAGCTCCGGCGGGCGCTTCTCATTCCGGGTGAAGGTGGCGAGCTCGCCCGCCAGGGTGACCAGGGTCCGGTAAAGATCTTCCGGGTGCACCCCCGGGGTCTGCTCGCAGTGCTCCAGCGCCGGCTGCCAGCGGTTCAGGGTCTGCAGCATCATGATGTCGAAAAGCGTCTTGGACTGCTGGTTGCCCTTCTGCATACGACCGGCCAGCGCCTCGCCTCGCTGGCGTATCATCGCCAGTGTTTCATTCAACAGCGAGGTCAACGCGGGAATACGACCCACATCAAGACAGGGGGGAATGAAGTGGCGATCCAGGCGGACCTCCTTTTCATTGGCAACTTCAATGATCCGCGCCACCGGAATGGCCACATAGCCGGCCATATCCTCGCGCCCCAGGCGCAGACAGGGATTCAGCCGGGCCAACCCAACGGTTTCCGGCTCATGCTCGGCCAGGGATTCGTCGAGCAAGGGCGCATCCCGGATTACAAACCGAGCCACCGACCCGTCACCCTCCCCGGCAAAGTTGGTGCCGCTCTGGCGCTCATAGGGCAGCGCCAGATACACCAGCTCATCCCGGGCATCCGAGGGCACCTCGATCACAAGGCCGTCATTCCCGTCGAGGTTGAAAGGCATCCCGTCCGGGAACACGCCGGTCGCCGACACCACACCGAACTGGCCCAGGTTCAGTTGCTGCTCATCCAGACTCAGCTCGCTCACTCCATACCCATAGGGCGTTAAATGGAAGTGCCGGAGCCGGGCTGCGTGGTACAGAAACCGGTCCTGCTGCTGGAAATGCTGCGGCCGGAGGAGCATACCCTCCGACCAGGCCACCCTGGCCATTGCGTCCGTCATGCGTTACTCCGTCAGTCGTCCCTGTTTTTGATCTCAACACCATCCACCCGGAGCTCAATGCCGGGTACGAAGAAGATACCGTTTGTTGACCGAACCACTCGCCAGTGGGCGTCATCGATGTCGCGGAAGGCAGCGCTTACGCCTAGATAATGAGTCTCGTCCTTCAGGGCTCTTTCTATATGCCAGCTCTCCCCTGGACGAAGCATCGTTTCCTTCATCCCCAGAAGGTCATCCCCCAGAACAGACTCCGGATCCCCGTGAAGAGGA
Organism: Salicola sp. AFF1; assembly: GCF_056783195.1. Taxonomy (NCBI): domain Bacteria; kingdom Pseudomonadati; phylum Pseudomonadota; class Gammaproteobacteria; order Oceanospirillales; family Halomonadaceae; genus Salicola; species Salicola sp. AFF1. The sequence continues at coordinate 30,051 of NZ_JBXAYL010000020.1, read as the reverse complement.
TCGAATCCAGCATCTTTAAAGGCATCAGGCGCCTTGAGTTCATACAGACGCACCAACACCGGAGAGGCCCTGCCCTCGGAATCCGGGTTGACCTCCTCCCCTGCTGAAACATGAACATCCGCGACAGGGTGGAAGAAGGCGCACCCCCCAAGCATCAGCCCCATTACCAGGGCACACAGCAAACGCATCAGCCATTCCCCTCTGCTTCCTGTTCCCGCATCGCAGCCTCGTAGGCACCCGCGAAGACGGGGCTGCGCATCATGCGCTCGGTATCTCCCCATTCCTCACGCTGCCAGTCACGCCGATCCATCAGTTCCCCATAGGCACGAGAGCGGCGAACCAGATCCCATTTGGGCGGACGTCCAGACGTCGTTCCTTCCGGACCATCCGCGAGCAATTCCTGGACAACAGCTTCAACCCCCCGCAGCATGGCCCGATCATGCCCTCGGATGTCGGAGAACGCATCCTCAACGGCCTGCCGGGGCTGCATGAACGCCGGATTACGCCGTAGGAGCAATGCTTCAATGGCATCCTCAGGGGTAGCTGAGAACTTCAAAGGGTTATTGCCACGGCGCTCGAAAAGAGTCTGCTCCACCCTTAGGGATTGCTTTTCGCGAGCCCGCTGGCGCAACAGGCTCATCAATTGATCCAGCAGGAGACGGGTTAATCCGCCCAGTTCTCTCTGCGCTTCCTCGGAGAGCGAATCACCAACCATCGCGTCCACCCCAAGCGCCTCCAGAAAGGGATCGAGCCCGCCTCGGGACTCATCAGGGGCGACGTTGTCTTCCGGCGGAACGGGCTGCTCCGCCGTCGTCGCCGGCTCGTCTCCCCATTGCCAATCAGAAGGAATTGAGACCTCTGGCAGGGTGACGTGACTGTCCATGGGGTCCGAGGTGTCCTCAAGCTCCACCATGGGATTCGAGACCGTGGGCGCCTCCTGTTTGGTCGGGCTGCCAGCTCCAGCTCCGGCGCCCGGCCTCGGTTGGGGAGAGGCCTCAACAGGCGCTTCCGGTTGAGCTGGCGCCGACTGCTTAACGCTGACACTGATCTCGTAATCGCCCAGCACAATACGGTCCCCATCGCCCAACGCAGCCTCGCTGCTGTTACCGAGGGGCGTATCAGCATGATTCAGAAAAATGCCGTTGGTAGAGCGGTCGAGCAGATGGAAAGCGCCCTCGCGATAGACGATTTCACCGTGCACGGAGGAAACGACACGCTCGGGATCGGGCAGATGCCAGTCGCACTCTTCGGAACGCCCGAACGTATAACGCCGGTCGGCCCCAAAGCGGCACTGACTCGTTACGGTTGGCGAAAGTCGCTGATAGCTGGTTATGGCAAGCGCCAATTCCATTGGCCTCTCCTGTCCCTAGGACGTCCTGAATCAACATTACCTTCATGAATCGCGGTGCGGCTGGGCACCCCGATTGGTTAGAATGCTATTGCCTGCGCACAAGCCTGTCAATGACGTGTGTCACAGGCCCTACCACTCGCATTGACCCTGATGAACGGGCTTGTATAGACTCCAGAAGCGTAACTGGATCAGGGAAAGGGAATTGAGCATGGAGGCAACAAGGGTTAAGCCCCAAAAGCAACAGACCGGAGCGGACGAGCAAACCCACTCCACTGGTTCCCGTCATCCGCGGCTGGACCAGCGCCTTGCGGGACGATACCGCATTGAGGCGCTGATCGCCTCCGGTGGCATGAGCGATGTTTACCGCGCCGTGGATGAGTACCTGGAACAGGCCAACTCAAGCGACTGCCAGGTCGCGGTCAAGATCCTCCGCCATTCCCTGACCGACGATCCAGATGCGGTCTCCATGCTGGCCCGAGAGGCAGCGCGGTCAATGCGCCTATCCCATCCCGGTATCATCCGGGTCAAAGACCTGGAGCGGGACGGGGATACCTGCTTCATTGTGATGGAATTGCTCGAGGGGGAGCCACTCACACGGCTGATCCAGCGCTATCGCCCCCGCGGCCTTCCCTGGAAGGGCTGCCGCTGGATCATACAGCAGATTCTGGAAACCCTGCGTTACGCCCACGGTCAAGGCATCGTCCACGCCGACATCAAACCGTCCAACGTCTTCCTGACCCAGGATGGCCAGATTAAGCTGCTCGACTTCGGTGTGGCCCGCGCCCTGGCGTCCCAGCGGCAGATGGAGGACTACCTGGCGCCACGCCAGAGAGATGAAACCCGGATGTTCGGCTACACGCCAGCCTATGCGTCCCCGTCGCTGATGGCGGGGAACGAGCCCCACCCCCGGGATGACCTCTACGCCCTGGCCTGCATCACCTACGAGCTCGTCAGCAGCCGCCACCCCTTTGAGCGTCGCGAGCTCTCCGATGCCGAAAGAGCCGCCTACCCGCTGAAACGCCCGAAACACCTACCCGTGCGAGTCTGGCGAGTCATGCGGCCGTTATTGCGCCAGAGCCATACCGAATCCACTACGGAGCGCTGGGAAAAAGCCGTAAGGCCCAAACAGTGGCAGGTACCCACGGCAGCAACCCTGGGCGCGGTCACTGCCAGCCTGGCGCTGGCTGCAGCCTATACCGGGCTGGAACTGGATAATGGTGCAACCCGCTCGCTGGAAACCCGGCTGAGTGAGCTTGGCCTGCTTTCGAAAGAGGCCACGCCACGGCAGATCCTGACCTCCCTTCCCGCGCTGCCAGAGCTGGAGCGCGAAGCGCTTCTGAGACACCATGAGCCACTGCTCAGCGAGTACTACAGCGAGGCACTTGCGGCAGCGAGCCAGGCACTCCAGAAGGGCGAACTCGAAGAGGTTCCCGAAGCCCGGGCCCTGGGCCAGCAAGCGTACCAGTACTACCCGAACCACGTAGCTATCAACCGGGCTCGCGAACAGTTCCGTCAGGGTCGTGTCTCGCTGACAAACGCGCTGCAGGAACAGTGGCGCCAGCAGTTGGCACAGGGTGATTTCAGGAGCACCGACACACGGGAAACGCTTACCGATCTCCGCCAGCGCCTTGCCCTGCTGGGAGCAGAGCGCCCGACGCCCTCGGCGGAGCTTCGCGGGCGCTACAGCACGGCACTCCATGATGCCATGACTGCCCACGACAGGACCGCACTCAAGGACCTGGTTGCCCTTGGTGATCTGGCGTTCGCGAACAATTCCAGCACCAGCGCTGCCCTGGCCTGGGCGCGCACCCAAGCGGGCTTCTCGCTGGCGAATGCCTCCAAGCAGACGCTGGCATCAAAGCTGGAGCGCCTGGAGAAAGCAGTTTCCGAGGCTGAAAGCGTTGCGGAACTGGATGCCGCTTTCAAAGCTGTAAAGGCGCTTCCCGAGGCTCAGCAAGAGAATAAGGGCAGGCGGGCAAGCCTGCGCCAATCGCTGGCCAACCGTTACATGCAGCAGGCCCAGAAAAGACTGGACGAGCAACAGCTGGAATCCGCCCAACCCCTGCTCAAGCGGGCCACGGAACTCACTCAACGGAGCCAGGCGTCGCCCTGACTCCAGGGCGGTTCAGCCGCCGTTTTCCTGTTTCAGGCTCTCCAGCAGATCCACGTACTGTTGCATGGCATCCTCGGAGCTGGTGCCCTTGACCTTTTCCCATGCGTTGTACTTGGCCCGACCCACCTGATCGAGAAGGCCGGGCTTCTTCCCCTTCACATCCCCCTCGGTGGCCTGCTTGTAGAGGGCGTAGAACTGAAGTTTGAGGTCATTGGAGGGTTCGAAGTCACCCTCCGCGGTCTGCACGTAATTGACGGCATCATCGAATTGCTGCTTCAGGTCTCCCATGAACTACCTCTTACTCATTGATCGTTGTTTGAAACCGACCCGATCCCCTTGCATATTGCATAACCGGCGATCAGTCGCGCACCCGCGTATTGGTGGTGGAATCAGGGGCATAGGTTCGATTCTCGAAACCGGGATACTGGACCTGCGGCGGCGTTTCCGCGTTCTCCCTGGCAGGCCCGAGCAGTTGCTCACGCTGGCGCTCCAGCTGGTGGCGCTCCAGATCCAGGGTGCGGCGCAACTCGTCGCTGAGATACACGGGCTCAACCAGAACCTCGGTATCCGGCCCCACCAGCCCGGACGACGGTCCCAGCGCCCCCTTAATGGTGGTTTCTCCCAGCTGCTTGTCCTTCACCGGCGTGAACTGGATGCTTTCTTTTGTGGAGCGTTCAGCCGGCGTTGACAATGGCTCTACATGGCCCTGATCAGCCTGCTCTGCGTGCAATGGGCCCATTAGCGCAACCAGAAGCGCACTGAGCCAATAGGTGTAGTGGCGGTGTTGGGCCAGCATACCGGATCCACCCTATACAGCGGATTCAGCCAGCATGATACCGCGCCCGGAGTCTGCAAAGCGCCAACGCTCTCGCATTCCCGGCATTCAGTGATAATCAATGGCCGTAATGATCCACAGCCTGTCGCCTTCGCTGGTCTTCTGTACCACCTCATCGTCCACCCGCTTGCGCAGCATGGCCCGGGCGAAGGGTGCATCCACACTCAGAAGCCCCTGGCTTACATCGAATTCATCCGGCCCCACCAGCCGGTAACGCACCTCATCGCCGGTTTCGTCATCCTCCAGCGTGACCCAGGCCCCGAAGAAAACACGGCTGGTATCCTGGGGTGGCTCACGCACGACCGTGAGCTCTTCCAGGCGCTTACCCAGAAATCGCACGCGGCTGTCGATCTCGCGCAGCTGTTTTTTGCCGTAAATGTACTCGGCGTTCTCGGAGCGGTCACCCTGGGCAGCCGCCTCCTTCACGGCCTGTGTCACGGCCGGGCGCTTTTCTTTCCATAGATAGCGCAGCTCTTCACGCAAGGCGCGCTCCCCTTCAGGTGTGATGTAGCGGGAACCGCGCTCGCGCGGGGGTCGATAACGTCCCATAGGTTCTCCCGTAATTTATTCACTGATGACGAGGACTGTTAGGTTGTGCACTCTAACCATGCGCAGTAGGCTTCTGACAGACTGAATCCGGAACCCAATCAGAGGTGACCCCAATGAATACCAAAAAACTGACCGCAATGGCACTGAACGGCCTTGATCGGGTCGGCTATGAACTCGAAAGTCTCGGCATCACCAACCGGGTCAACCGGCACACGCTGGCCGCCTTCATGATGGCCGAAAAGAACCGCCTGGAGGGCGAGATGGACAGCCTGCACGCGCGCACGGCGCGCTACAGGGCTCTGGCTGAAAACGCCACCGACCTGGCCTTCCGCCCCGCACGCCTGGCCAATGAGACGATACGCGGCCTGCTCGGTGGCAAGAGCGCCTGAACGGGAACACCACGCGTTACTCCCGCTCACCGCTATCCACTGATGAGGGTTGGGCCGGGAGATAGAGCGTCACTTTCAGGCCTGGCCTCTCGGCACCTGGTTCCGCATCCGAGAGGTCAATGCGGCCCTCGTGCAGCTCGACCACAGCACTGACCAAACTCAGTCCCAGGCCATTGCCGGGCTGCGACCGGCTCTTACCAACGCGATAGAAACGACCGAAGACGTTTTCCTTTTCGTGGTCCGGCACGCCGTCACCGCTGTCCGCCACCTCAAGAACAGCCTGCCCCTTTTCACGCCGCACGGCCACCGCAATGCGACCCCCCTCGTCGGTATACTTGATGGCATTGTCGATCAGGTTGCTGACGGCCTGAAACAAAAGATCCCGGTCCCCGAGCAGCTGTACCTCCTCATCCACCGCACAATCAAGAACCTGGTCCTTCTCCTCGGCCACGGCTTCATACAGCTCGACCGCATCGGTCACCAGGGTGTCCAGCTCCAAGGGTTCGCTCTGTAAGGTCTTGCCACCGGTTTCAAGGCGGGCAATGCGCAGAAGGGCGTTGAAGGTACCCAGCAACTGGTCCGCCTCGGCAACCGCCTCCCCGACCTGCTCCTGAGCGTCGGGATCCTTCAGGTTGATCAGGGTGTTCTCGAGCTGGCTGCGGAGCCGGGTCAGCGGCGTGCGCAAGTCATGGGCAATGCTGTCCGATACATGGCGGATGCCTTCCATCAGGTACTCGATGCGATCGAGCATCTGATTGAGATTATCCGCCAGCTGATCAAAGTCATCCTGCGTACCCCGGGTGGGGACCCGCTGGGAGAGATCACCGTGCATGATCCGGTAGGCGGTCTGGTTAATCACCTCGATCCGCCTTGTCGTACTCCGGCTCATGAGAAAGCCCCCGATCAGGGCCAGGCCCAGCGAGATTCCCATCCCCCAGTTCATCGCCGCTTCAATCAGGCTCTTCACGCGGTTGAGTTCACTGATGTCCTGCCCCACGAGCAGGCGCAATCCTCCCTGGACCTCGAACACCCGTGCCCGGGCCCGGCGCTCTTCCCCCTCATAGCCCATGGACTCATCAAGGGTAAAGTCGATCCAGCCATTGTCCTTGCGCGCGTTATCCGGCCACTGGGGCAGGTTGCCGGCAAGCTTCAGGTAGTCTTCAGTGGCAAAGAGGTAAAGGGACTGGCCGTCCGGGTCCCGAGCCACACGCTCACGCACCACGTTCATCAGACCATTGATGCCACGCGAACGGTACTGTTCCGCCAGACCGGCGATCTCCGCCTCAATGGTCTGGTCGGTCTGCTCCATCATGAATCCGGCAGTACGCCAGTAGATGAACGCCAACAGGATGAACACGGAGGTGGCGAACACCACCATGTAGAGCATTGCGACCTGGAACGTAGAGGTACGGAGCTGGCTAAGAATCGTCACGAAGCATGTACCCGGCGCCACGGATGGTCTGCAGCAACGGCTTCTCGAATCCCTTGTCGATCTTGGAACGCAGGCGACTGATGTGCACGTCAATGACGTTGGTCTGCGGGTCGAAATGGTAGTCCCAGACCTTCTCCAAAAGCATGGTACGGGTTACCACCTGATCGGCATGACGCATCAGGTATTCCAGCAACCGGAATTCCCGCGGCTGGACGTCGATGTTCATGCCATTGCGCTTGACGGTACGGGCCAGCAGGTCCATCTCAAGATCCGCCACCTTCAGTACCGTCTCCGTATCGCCACCGCTACGCGCCCGCCGTGCCAGCACATCCAGCCGTGCCAGCAATTCGGTGAACGAAAAGGGCTTGGTGAGGTAGTCATCACCACCGCCACGAAGCCCCTCCACCCGGGCATCAACGTCACCCAGCGCGCTCAGGATCAGGACCGGGGTCTGGTTGCCGGTGGCCCGGATGGTCTTGATGATGTTCAGCCCATCCATCCCCGGCAGCATCCGGTCGATGATCATCACATCATAGTCGCCCGAGGCCGCCATGGTCATGCCTTCCTTGCCCTCGGTGGCGTGGTCGACCACATAGTCGCTCTCGCGGAGCCCCTTATTGAGGTAATCCGCCACATCCTGATCATCTTCAATCACCAGTACACGCACCCTGACACTCCCCCTTTCAAACGGCTACGGATAACATTAACAACTCCTTGGCAGGTTACGGGCGAGGAGCCTTACCGGCAAAGTTACCATGTATTAAACCTGGCAAGCCCCCAAACAGAAAGGCCGCTCCCGGAAGAGCGGCCTTTCAGATCCCTGCAACCAGCCCATCTCAGGCAACCATACTGGTTCGGATCTTCTTCATGGCGTTTTTCTCAAGCTGGCGGATGCGTTCAGCGGAAACGCCGTATTCATCAGCCAGCTCATGCAAGGTCGACTTGCTCTCGTTGAGCCAGCGCCGGCGCAGGATGTCTTGGCTGCGCTCGTCCAGCGCCGACAGGGCGTGTCCGAGCCGCTCGTTGGAATCCTGCGTCCAGTCCGCCTGCTCAAGCTGGCTGGCGGGATCGTACCGCTTGTCGTCCAGGTAATGGACGGGTGACTGCCAGCCCGCGTCCTCGTCATCGTCCGTCGGCGCATCGAAGGCCATATCGTGGGAGGCCATACGGCCTTCCATTTCACGAACCACCTTCGGCTCGACGCCCAGATCCTTCGCTACCGCCTCGGTCTCATCGTTGTTGAGCCAGGCCAGGCGCTTCTTGGAGCTGCGCAGATTGAAGAACAGCTTACGCTGGGCCTTGGTCGTGGCCACTTTCACGATGCGCCAGTTGCGCAGAATGAACTCGTGGATCTCGGCCTTGATCCAGTGTACGGCGAACGAAACCAGCCGTACGCCATAACCCGGATCAAACCGCTTGACCGCCTTCATGAGGCCAACGTTGCCTTCCTGGATAAGATCGGCCTGGTTCAGGCCATATCCGGAATAACTGCGTGCAATATGCACGACGAAGCGCAGGTGCGACAGCACCATCTGCCGTGCGGCCTCAATATCCCCGTGCTCCTGGAAGCGCTGCGCCAGCGTCTGTTCCTCGTCGGAGCTCAGGACAGGAATCTGATTCACAGTCTGGATGTAGCTCTCCAGATTGGCACCTGGCACCAGGTTTTGGCTGAGCTGAAGTTCTGTACCCATGGTGCTCCCCCCTATTTCATTGTCTCCCGACAAAGAGTCTGCTGACTGAATATATGGTCATTTATTACGTTTTCAAGCCCTGCGAGTCCATACGGACTAACCCGGACGGGCGATTACGCCGGTTCCACGGACTGAAGATGGCGATGAACGGCCCACCAGGCCCCAAGCCACCCAAGCAACAGGGCACTGCCAAGCAGAAGCATTACTTCATCGGGCCCCGGTCTCTGGAGCTCAAAACCGCTATTATAGAGTTCCGCCAAGCGGCCCACGGGGCCGCTCAGCCACCAGAATGCCACTTCCACCAGCCACCACGCCAGCAGTCCTCCCAGGACCCCGTACCAGAGCCCCGTATAGATAAAAGGCCGGCGAACAAAACTGTCGGTTCCCCCCACCAGCCGCGCCACAATAATCTCCCGGCGCCGGCTTTCAATCGCCAGCCGCACGGTGTTGGCAATCACCAGCACCACACCAACCACCAGCATCAGCGCCAGCACCTGGGTAGCCCGGCCCAATACCGCCGTCATGGCATTGAGTCGCTGCAACCAGGCCAGATCCAGCTTCACCTGATCCACCCCTTGCGCCTGGCGCAGGCGCTGCGCCAGATCCTCCAGTGCCCCCGCTTCCCGGTAAGCCCGATCAGGGGTCAACACCAGAGTGTGGGGCAGCGGGTTCTCATCCAGAAAGCCCAGGGTTCCACTCAATCCTTCACTGGCGCGCATCGTTTCCATGGCCTCATCCCGTGGGATGATCGACACATCGGCCACCGCCGCGTTGTCCGCCCAGCGCTCGGCCAACGCCTCCGCCCGCTCCATACCGGCTTGCGGCTCGAGGTAGACGCTCAGGCGCCCGGCCTGTTCCCAGCCCCCGCCAATCTGCTGGATACTGGCCATGATCAGAAAGAGGGCCGTGGGCAGCGCCAGCGCAATGCCCATCACCAGCCCGGTCATCAGGCTCGACAGAGGCGCGTTGCGCAGCCGCAGGGCACTGTCACGGGCAGAGCGCCGGTGATGGCTGAGCCAGCTGTGCAACTGATCCCGCCAGGGCGTCCGGGCACTGGCCGCGCCCCTGGGGTTGTGCTGGCGCGCATCAGCCATGCCCAACCTCCACAGGGGGCGGGCCATCGTGCACCATTTCCCCCTTCGACAGTTCCAGAGTTCGTTGGCCCATGGTCTGGATGAGCCCGATATCGTGGGTCGCCACCATCACGCAGACCCCTGCCCGACTGAACTCCTGGAACAGGTCCATGATTTCCGAGGACAGCGCCGGATCCAGGTTCCCCGTGGGCTCATCCGCCAGCAGGAGCGGGGGCTTGTTCACGACCGCCCGAGCAATGCCCACCCGCTGCTGTTCGCCCCCGGAGAGGCTGATCGGGTTCAGCTGCTCCTTGCTCAGAAGCCCCACCTTGTCCAGTGCCGCCCGCACCCGCCGCCCGACGTCGCTCGGCGGCACACCGGTGACTTCCAGCGGCATGGCCACGTTGTCAAAGACAGTCCGGTCAAACAGCAGCTGGTGATCCTGGAAAACAACGCCAATATGGCGCCGGATATAGGGAATACGCCGGCGCGGAGTCCGATCCAGCGCCTGACCGCCGACCACGACCTGGCCAGCGGTAGCACGCTCCATGAGCATGATGAGTTTGAGGAGGGTACTCTTACCGGCACCAGAGTGGCCGGTCAGGAACGCCATCTCACCGCGCCCGAGCGCAAAGCTCACGCCCCGCAGGGCCGTGAACTGCTGCGCGTAGCGCTTGGTTACCTGGCGGAATTCAATCATCGCGCCTCATCTCTGGGCATGGGTCACTCCCGACCATCGAACAGGGCCTGCACGAATTCGTCCGCGGCAAAGGGCCGCAGGTCGTCGGCTGTCTCACCAACGCCGATGTAGCGTATCGGCAGCCCCAGCTGGCGCGCAATGGCGAAAATGATGCCACCCTTGGCAGTGCCATCGAGCTTGGTCAGGGTCACCCCGCTCACGCCCACCGCCTCCTGGAAGGTCTGGGCCTGGCTGAGCGCATTCTGGCCAGTACCCGCATCCAGCACCAGCATGATTTCATGGGGCGCCTCGGAGTCGAGTTTCTTCATCACCCGCACCACCTTTGCCAGCTCATTCATCAGGTTATCCTTGTTCTGAAGCCGGCCGGCCGTGTCGGCAATCAGTACGTCCGTTCCCTTGGCCTGGGCGGATTCCAGGGCATCATAGATCACGGAGGCGCTGTCGGAACCGGTGTGCTGGGCCACCACCGGCACGTCATTGCGCTCGCCCCAGACCTGGAGCTGCTCCACCGCCGCGGCCCGGAAGGTGTCCCCCGCCGCCAGCATGACGCTCTGGCCCTCGTTCTGGAACCGCTTAGCCAGCTTGCCAATGGTGGTGGTCTTGCCAACACCGTTAACGCCCACCATCAGGATTACGAAGGGCTTGTTCTGGGTTTGCGGCTCCAATGGCGTGGTGCACGGCGCCAGGATGCTGTGCAGCTCCTCACGCAGCGCCTGGAACAGGGCATCGGAATCCCGGAGTTCGCTGCGCTCGAGCTTGTCCTTCAGGCTGTCGATGATCTCGGTGGTTGCGGTCATGCCCACATCAGCGGTGAGCAGCAGATTCTCGATCTCCTCCAGAAGATCCTGATCAACCTGTTTCTGGGTGGCGAAAAGATTCGCCAGACCATCCGCGAGCTGCCCCCTCGTCCGGCCCAGCCCCTCGCGCATACGCTGGAAGAAGCTGACCGGTTCCTCGGGTTCGGGTTCAGGCTCGGCTGCCGGGGCTGCTGGCTCAGCCTCGGCGGGCGCCTCCGCCTCGGACGGTGTTTCCGGGGTCTGCTCCCTGCTTTCCCGCTGCTGGCGCTCGGGGGGTTGGGGCGGTTTCGGGATCTGCTGCCGGCCGCGGAGCAGGTCCACCACGAACCAGGCAACAAGGAGCACGAAGAGGGCATTAAAAATCAGTTCTGCATTCATGGCGATCAGTCCTGCGCGTGTATCGTGGGTGCCATTGGCCGACCATCAGGGAAGCTGGCCGGGCGTGGTCAAGGCGCGTTATTCTACCCGCCCTCAAAGGGGGCGTCCAAAAAGCGAACACAGCATGGCATCACGCAGCCAGCGCCGGGGCCGGCGCAACGACCAGGGCCAGTTCCGCCTGATTGGTGGCGACTGGCGCCGGCGCACACTCAACTTTCCAGCAGTGGACGGTGTGCGCCCGACACCGGACCGGGTGCGCGAAACCCTGTTCAACTGGCTGATGCCGATACTGCCCGGCAGCCACTGCCTGGATCTCTTCGCCGGCAGCGGCGCCCTTGGGCTGGAGGCCCTTTCCCGGGGAGCCAGTAGCGTCACCTTTGTGGAGCAAAGCCCCGCCCTTGCCCGCGCCCTGTCGCAGAACCTGGCCACCCTCAATGCCCAGGGCGCCACGGTGGTCCAGCAGGAGGCGCTAACCTGGCTCCACGCCCCCGGCGAGACCCGACCCCGGATTGTTTTCATGGACCCGCCGTTCCGGGCCGGGCTGGTAGAACCGGTATGCGGGGCACTGGCCGAGTCCAGCCTGCTCCCGGATAATGCCCGTGTCTATGTAGAACACGAAACGGATCATGACCCCCGTGTACCGCCGGAATGGCACCTGGCGCGGCGCAAACAGGCGGGTCAGGTCGCCTATAGCCTGTTCGAGGTTGCCTGAACCCCATGCCCGAATTGCCTGAAGTTGAAACCACCCGCCGCGGCATTGCGCCCTGGCTGGAAGGCACAGAGCCCCGCGACGTACGGCTGCACGCCCCCTCGCTGCGCTGGCCCATTCCAACCGCTTTGCCCCAGCACCTGACCGGTACCCCCATCACTGAGGTTACCCGGCGCGGCAAGTACCTGCTCCTGCACAACAGCCGGGGCACCGCCCTGGTGCACCTGGGCATGTCCGGCAGCCTCCGCCTGGCTCCACCGGACGAGCCCCGCCGCACCCATGACCATGTGGAAATCATGCTGGCGGAACGGGTACTACGCTTCAACGACCCACGCCGTTTCGGGGCCTGGCTCTGGAGTACGGAGCCGGAAGAACACCCCTTGCTGGCGCCCTTGGGACCGGAGCCGCTGGCGGACGCGTTTAACGGCGACCACCTGTACCAGCTGAGCCGCAAGCGCCGTGCGCCAGTCAAGGCGTTCATCATGGACGCCAAAGTGGTCGTCGGGGTCGGCAACATCTACGCCTCCGAGGCGCTGTTCATGGCCGGCATCCACCCCCAGCGCCCCGCCGGTCGTGTGGGACGGGCCCGCTACCATCGCCTCGCCAGCACGATCAAGGACGTGCTGGCCAATGCCATTGAGCTCGGCGGCACCACCCTGCGCGACTTCACGGACAGCCAGGGCAACCCGGGCTATTTCCGCCAATCACTGGCCGTCTACGGTCGGGAAGGAGAGCCCTGTCATCACTGCGGCGCCCTCCTGCGCCACAGGGTCATCAGCCAGCGCGGCACCGTCTTTTGCGTTCACTGCCAGCGCTGAGCCACCAGGGGTTGAAAAAAAGCGAATTTGGGCCATAGTGGAGACAGGCTAACTGACCTCCGGAGATTCCCGATGACAAAGTTGAGCACACTGGTCACCGTGACCCTGTTAAGCAGCTTCATGGTGCTCGCCGGCCCCGCCCAGGCGCAACGCATTGAGGAAGAACCCTCGGCGCTGGCCATGGTCGGTGATGCGCTGATCGCACGCCCTGTGCTGCTGGGCGCAACGGTTGCTGGCGCGGCCGTGTATACCGTTTCGCTGCCCTTCTCAGCCCTGGGAGGCAACGCGGAGCAGGCGGGCGAGACCCTGGTGGTTGGCCCGGCCAGAGCCACCTTTGACCGCTGCCTGGGCTGCACCAAAATCGGCGGTAACACCAACGAGGTCGTCAACCAAGACGATGATTGACTGGCGGCGGGTCCAGACCGTCCTGCTGGATATGGACGGCACCCTTCTGGACCTCCACTACGACACGCACTTCTGGCTCACCCACCTCCCGGCCCGCTACGCCCAGGCCCATGGGCTGTGTGAAGAACAGGCCAGCCGGGAGATACACAACACCATCCAGAGCCTGCAGGGGTCACTGGACTGGTATTGCCTGGATTTCTGGAGTGAACGCCTGGGCATGGATGTGAGCCGGCTCAAGCATGAAGTAAGCGACCGCATCCGCTTCCGGGCGGATGCGGCCGAGTTCCTGCGCGCGCTCAGCCGTTCGCACTGCCGCAGCATAATCGTCACCAACGCCCATCAAGGCGGGCTGGAGCTCAAGCGCCAGCGCACCGGTCTGGATCAATGGGTGGATGCCATCCACACCACCCACAGCTTTGGCCGGCCCAAGGAGGACCCTGCGTTCTGGCCCGCCCTGCGTGCCATTGAGCCCTTTGATCCGGAAACCACCGTCCTGATCGATGACAACCACGCCGCCCTGAGTGCCGCGGAAGCGTTCGGCATCGGCCACCTGCTGAGCATTCACCAGCCGGACAGCCAACGCGACCCCCTGCCCCTGGGCCGCTGGCCGGCGCTGGAGCACTTCGACACGCTCCTTCCGATCACGCCGCCGCAAACGGTACAATGACCCCATGAGCAAGAAAGGCAACCAATCCGACGCTGGCTCTGAGCGCGTACGCCTCGACAAGTGGCTCTGGGCCGCACGCTTTTTCAAGACCCGCACCCTGGCCCGCGAGGCCATTGAAGGTGGCAAGGTCCGCTACGAAGGGCAACGCCCCAAGGCGGGCAAGTTCGTCACCAAGGGCGCGAAGGTGGAAGTGCACAAGGGCTCAACCACCTTTGAGGTCATCATTGACGAGCTCAGCGATAAGCGCGGCAGTGCCCCCCAGGCCGAGATGCTCTACACCGAGACCGAGGCCAGCAAGGAAAAGCGCGAGGACAACGCCTGGCGCCGGCGCATGATGGTTGCCGCCGAACATCCGCCCGCGCGCCGCCCGAACAAGAAGCAGCGCCGCGAACTCAGGCGGGTGAAAGAACAGATGTCCCACTAGCGAGCCGACATGACCGATACCCTGCAGCGTTTCCTGTTCAACGAGGGCGAGGTCCGTGGCGAGCTCGTTCTGATTGAAGACACCCTCAAGAGCGCCACCGAAGGCCGGGCTTATCCCGAGCCCGCACAGCAGCTGCTGGCCGAAAGCCTCAGCGCGGCCACCCTGCTCGGCGGGGTGCTCAAGATGAAGGGCCGCATCAGCCTCCAGGCCAAGGGCCAGGGCCCCGTCACCCTGCTGATGGCCGACTGCAGCGATGAACGCGGCGCGCGCGGGCTCATCCACACCGAAGACAGCATTCAGAACGGCTCCATTGGCGAACAACTGGGCCACGGCCAGCTCGTCATCACCATCGAGCCCGACGAGGGCCAGCGCTACCAGGGCATTGTCCCGCTGGAATCCGACACCCTCCAGGAATGCCTGGAGGATTACTTCGCGCGCTCCGAACAGCTCGAGACCCTGATCCTGCTGTTCGCCAGCACCGAGCGTGCCGGCGGCCTGATGCTGCAGAAAATGCCCGGCTACGAGACCACCGAAGACGATGACCTCTGGAACCGGCTGACGCAGCTCGCGCGCACCACCTCCCAGGAAGAACTGCTCTCCGTAGCCCCCGAGACACTGCTCCACAGGCTCTTCCACGAGGAGTCCCTGAGCCTCTATCCGGCCGAGCCAGTGTTCTTCCATTGCCATTGCACCCGCGAGCGCACGGCCAACGCGCTGGAAACCCTGGGTGCCAAGGAATGCTACGACCTGCTGGCGGAACAGGGCGAGATCAGCGTGGACTGCCAGTTCTGCAACCAACAGTACCGCTTCGGCCAAGAGGATATCGAAGCCCTGTTCGGGCCCCATCAACGCCACTGACACTGGCCCGGGCACCTGCGTCAGCTCGGCTATAAGCCGGCGTTCCGAACGTACCCTATGGAGCACCCAGTCACTGTAGCGGTTCCAGCACTGTAATCATGGGGCCCGCCTGCGCTGAAAGCGCCGACATGAGTCGTAAAATGGCCCAAACCGAACGGTCAAGCGCTTTCAGGCACCCAGGCAAGCCTCATCCGGGAAGGTCTAGGGCTTTAGACAAGGTTGAAGCAAGGGGCTGGAGCCGGATGCGGGTCCACAAACGGAGTCTCGTGAATGAGACGGGTTGACTCAGGGGAACGTCCCCAGTATTTTCGAATTTGAACGCGACGGAGAGCTACTGGTCGTCGACCGAACCAGTGGAATCAGGCATTGCTGAAAGGAGTCAGCGCATGAAGACAGAAGCAGTTTTCTCTCGGTACAACACTGCAGGTTTCGATGATCAGCCAGTCATAGCATTGGCGAAAATCATGGGGCTATCAAAAGCCTGCATTGATGAACTCAAACAATCCCCCTCAAAATACGCACCTCACTTGGCCGGTGTTGTCCTATACAGACACCTTCCTGAGCAGAAACAGCGCCTGGTATTAAGGCGTATGCTAGAGCAACTTCCCCGTGATTCTCGTATCCTCAGGGACCTTCGGAAGTTGATCGGCTTCCAAAAGGCCCAGCCGTATTGGTTCATGTGGTCCCTTGATGATGATGAGCTAAGGGAATTTTTTACGTTTAACAAGCAGGTGGCCACTTATACAGACCAGGCAAAAATATTTGACATCGGAATGGATTTGACGGTGGCAGGAATCGCCACGACGATTATTACCTATCTCAGTAAGGGATTTAGAGGAGCAGCCTCCGACACAATCCGAGCGTTGCGCTCAAGCCCGCTGGTAGAGGCCGTTGCCAACCGATTCGGGAAAGATCCCAAAATAGCCGCACGTGCCGGTGGAGTGACCGTTTTCATTTTTATACTTATTGCGGGGATTAATGTCGCTGCCAGGAAAAGCTCAGAAGAGGCCCGCAGGGAGCTTGCCGCCCGAGGCCTCCTCGTCTATCAGGACCTCTAAATGGGTGGGCTGATCGCGCTCATGTTCGCGTGGTTTATACGGTTGGCGGTGATCAATGGAATAAGGAACGGCAGAATACCTTCTGGAGCGGCCATTGCCATCTGGTACAGTTTCCTCAACGCCGCACTTTTCGCTTTCTCGAGCGTGGCATTAACGGCATCATTTCTTGAGATTGAAACTGGATTCTCAAGAAAACTCTCTGTTGTTATCTTCGCCACGGCTTTGCCATTGGCGGTTTGCGGATGCAACAGAGCCATTGGATTAAGGCGAGAGACACGGAATAATCTTCCCAAGAGGGATCGATGATGAAAGTCATACGATACCTAATGCATGGTTCAGCCAGCCTTGTTCTATCCCTGTTGATTGGAATTCCAGCAACAGACGTCAACGGCGCGGAAAAACCAGAAGACCCTTTGAATCCCCTGGCCCGGCTTCTTTATACGATTAGCTTTTGTGGAAGTGTTGCGGAGAGAGAGGGTAGGGAAAAACAAAGTGAAGCCTTTCTTGAAATCAACGATCAACTGGAAACCGCTATTTTTAAGAATGGATGGTCATCGGCACAACTCGCTAATGCCATGCAGTCGGTCACCGCTCTAGGTTTTCCAGAGTTGACTATTAAACCCGGTGAGAGCATGCAAGAGGCCACACGCCGGATATTTACCGAGGAACGATGTCAGGCCGTTGCCGAATCCGCATCCAAGCAAATCGATTCCGGTATCCCCTCGCCCCAAAAAACATCTGATTCGCCAGGCAACGACGCACCCTAATTTATGCTTGTGCTTGCTCTCGGGATCGCAGCTTTAGTAACAACAGTCGCATTGTACAGGTGGTGCTTGAGCTATAGATCGCCTCAATCCGCCGGGCACTATGGGCTGGGCTGGATTATCACCGTCATACCGTGCTCAATGCTTGCCAGCTTATCCGTAATGGCCATGACCTCGTACCTTCTCCAAACCACGGAATGGAAGTTGGCGCTACTGCTCTGGGTCAGCTTCGCTGTATTTATGGACGCCGACTACAGGGGGCTCAGTACGGATTTCTCTGACCGATAGTAGCGGTGTTCTCCTCACTGATTTCTGAGTGGGTGTTGGTAGTATCGTCACTGCCAGCCGGTGAGTTGATGACATTGTGCTGGCCCCATCAACGCCACTGACACTGACACTGGCCCGGGCACCGCCTGGCACGCTAGAGTAACGCCCTCACTGAACAGCGGAGGGCACTCATGGAATACCTGGACTGCGTGGAAAAGACCACCGGCGACAATCCGGACACCAGCGTCATCTGGCTGCACGGCCTGGGCGCCAGCGGGCACGACTTCGAACCCGTCATCCCGCACCTGGGCCTGCCGGAAGACGCCAGCGTACGCTTTGTCTTCCCACACGCCCCGCAGATCCCGGTCACCCTCAACGGCGGCATGGTCATGCCCGCCTGGTACGACATCCGTTCACTGGATCGCCACAACGATACCGACGAACAGGGCATCCTCGCCTCCGCCGGCCGCACCCGCGACCTGATCCACCGTGAGATGGAGCGCGGTGTACCCAGCAACCGCATCGTCATCGCCGGCTTTTCCCAGGGCGGCGCCGTGGCCTATCACACCGCCCTCACCTTTGAGCAGCCCCTGGCCGGGCTCATGGTGCTTTCCAGCTACTTCGCCACCATGAAACTGACCACGCCCTCCGAGGCCAACAAGCAGCTGCCCGTCTTCGTCGCCCACGGCACCAACGATGCCATGCTGCCCGAATTCCTGGGCCAGGAAGCGGTCCAACACCTGCGCAAGCTCGGCTACGAGCCGGAGTACCGCACCTACCCCATGGAGCACGAAGTATGCCTGGAAGAGATCCAGGCGATCGGCGCCTGGCTGCGGTCTGTGATCTGAACGTCCGGCTGCCGCTACTGATCGGGGGAGGGGAGAAACGGGACAGGCTCTCCCCAAAAGTTCAGGCACGACCCTTTTCTTTCCGCCTGCGCTGCCCCCAATCGCTGGGATAACGGGATAAGGGATTGGGGCGGCGGGTTATAATGTGGCAGAGCGTTCCGACACTGGTCACGGTCACCCCAAGACCGATTAACAGCATGACCCAGTTTGGCTCCAGGATTGCACCACCCAACACGAGCACCCCGAGCAGCGTCATCAGCAGCTGGAAGCATCCTGCAAATAGCCGCATGCTATGGCCTCCCCACTAAATGCTCAGCCATGCGCTCAGGGCCGCCCCGAAGAAGCCAAACGGGATGAGCAGCAACGCCAGAAAAAACTGGCAGGCCAGAGACAGGGCCGCGATCACCAGGCTCCGCAGATAACGAACCCCCAGAAGAACGGAAATGACAATCGCCGCTAACCCCAACTCCAGCAGCAAGGTAAGCGCAAGGTCCTGGGCAACCTTTTCCGACAAAATCCGCCCCGCCAACACCCCGACAACGGCCAGCACACAAATACCAAAGCCGGTGCGCCGTGCTCCCAGAAGCCTTCCTGCGCCCATGATCGGTAATACGGTCAGCGCCAGGATGAGTCCGATGAAAATGACCAGCTCCATTCAATAACCTCCATGTCATTGCTCCCAAGTCCGCCGCCGCCAATACGCAGAACTACCCTGGTAGGCGCGAGGTCGTCCCCCATCCTAACCTAGCCCGGTTGCAAATCCGACAACCCCGCCAAAAGCCCCCCTGTTTTCTCCGCTCTATTACCTCCGGCAGATTGCAGACGGCGCTCGCCAGCCGCAGAATGAACACCAACACCAGCCACTTTTCCTGCAACAGGGACCTGTTCCATGACTCAGCCACGTGCATACCTCAGGCGTTACCTCTGGATCCCAGCCATCGCACTGTTGATGAGCGGTTGTGACGGGGATCCCGGCAAGAGCTCCGAAACCGCTAAAGACCAGCCCTTGCGGCCCGCGCGGATGATGACGCTTGAAACGCCCACCGGCCTGGCCTCGCGCCGGTTCAGCGGGCGTGTGGAGCCCGCCGAGACCACCACCCTGAGTTTCCGGGTGCCTGGCAAGATCGAAACACTCAACGCGGACGTGGGTGATGAGGTTACCGAGGGCGAGGTGCTGGGGAAACTGGACCAGCGGGATTTCCGCCTCAAGGTGAACGAAACCGAGAGCAAGCTGGAATCCATCCAGGCCACCCTGAACGAAGCGCGCAAGAACTGGGAGCGGGGCAAAAAACTGGTGGACTCCGATGCCATCAGCGACGCCAGGTTCGACCGCCTCGAAAGCGCCTATGAACAGGCCCGCGCCAAGCGCAACGCCACCCGGCAAGCCCTTGAAACTGCCCGCTCAGCACTTGATGACACCGTTCTGGAGGCACCTTTTGATGGCGTGATCAACCGCCGCATGGCGGAGCCGTTCGAGCAGGTCAGCCCGCAACGCCCGGTGTTCTCGATCGACAACATCGAAACCGTGGAAGTCGAGGTCAGCATTCCGGAACGGCTGATGCAGTTCCGCGACCATCTTGAAGACGTTCATGTATTCATGCCGGTTCTGGACAACAAGCGCTTCGACGCGCGGGTGGAGAATGTCCGCCTCGATGTCTCACCCGCCACCCAGGCGTACCCGGTGCGGGTTGCAGTGGACAACCCGGAGCGAGAGCTGCTCCCAGGGATGACCGCTGAAGTCTCCTTCAAGGCCAGTCTCAGTGATACCCCCTGGGATGACAGCTTCCTGGTTCCGGTGGAAGCCATCTTCAAGAAAGAGGATCAACCCCATGTCTGGGTCTGGAATCCGGACTCAGGGCAGGTCGCGTCACGCCCGGTCAACACCGAGTCACTGGAAACGGACAGCGTCCGGATCACCGGCAAGATCGAATCCGGTGAACAGATCGTGGTGGCCGGCGCGCAACACCTGAAGGAAGGCCAGAAGGTCAAGCGGCTTGAAGGCGGGGTGGTTCAGTGATGTTGGCGCAACTGGTGCGCGGCGCGATCAGCCGCAATCGCTTTGTGGGATTCCTGATCCTCCTGATCACCCTGCTCGGGGTCATCGCCTTCACCCGGCTCGGGCAGCTGGAGGACCCTGAGTTCACCATCCGTACCGCCATCGTGATGACCGGCTACCCCGGCGCGGACGCGGAGCGGGTGGAGCAGCAGGTGACCGAACCGCTTGAGAAGCAGATCCAGCAGCTGGGTGAGCTGGAGAGCATTGAGTCGTTGAGCCGCAATGGCACCTCCATCATTTACGTGGAGGTCAAGGAGCAGTACGGCGGCCAGCAACTGCGCCAGATCTGGGATGAACTCAACAAGAAGGTCATCACGGCCCGCGCCAAACTCCCCGACTCCGTGCGTGGCCCGCGCGTTAATGACGACTACGGCGACGTCTACAGCATGCTGTTGTCCGTGGAAGGCGCCGACTACAGCTACGCCGAGCTCAATGACATCGCGGACCATCTCCAGCAACGGCTGCTGCGGGTTGATGACGTGGCCAAGGTCGACCTTTTCGGCGACCAGGGCGAACGGGTTTTCATTGAAACCAGCCGTTCCAAGATTGCCGAACTGGGCCTGACCCCCGCGCTGGTCGTGAACGCCCTCAACAAGCAGAACGTGGTCGCGCCCAGTGGCTTCACCGAGATGGGCTCACGGCGGTTGCGGATCAACACCACCGGCACCTTTGAGTCCGTGGAGGAGCTGGCCAGACTGAACATCCGCAGCCCCGTGACCGGTGAGCTTGTGCAGCTGCGTGACTTCGCGCAAGTCAGGCGCGGTTACGCCAATCCGCCCGATGCCAGCCTGCGCCACCAGGGCGAATCCGCCCTCGCCCTGGGCGTGGTGCCGGCTGAAGGGGCCAATGTGGTCGAGCTCACCGAAAGGGTCCAGGCCGAGCTGGACCGGATCGAGGCCAAGATGCCAGTCGGCATTAAGTTCGGTAGCATCGCGCTGCAGTCCGAGGAAGTCGAAAAGGCCGTCGGCGAATTCCTGATCAACCTGGTCACGGCAGTGGCCATTGTGCTGGCGGTCCTGATGATCTCGCTGGGCCTGCGCACCGGCTTCGTCGTCGGGCTTGGGGTGCCCCTGACCATCCTCGGCACCTTTGTGGGCATGTACATGATGGGCTTTGAGCTCCATCGCGTATCACTCGGGGCCCTGGTGATCGTGCTCGGTATGATCGTGGACAATGCCATCGTGATTTCCGAGCTGATGCAGGTGAAGATGCAGCACGGAACCCAGCGCCTGAAAGCAGCCGCGGAATCCGTGCAGGAAACCGCCTGGCCCCTGCTGGCAGCCACCGCCATCGCGGTTCTCGCCTTCGCCCCCATCGCCCTGACCAACACCGCCACGGGCGAGTTCACCCGTTCGCTGTTCTGGGTAGTAGCCATCAGCCTGGCCATTTCCTGGTTGCTGGCGATCGTTGGCACCCCGCTGATGAACTACTGGCTGCTGGACAGCAAAAGCGGGCTTGGCAACCCCGAGGACCGCGCCTTCTATCAGTGGGTGCACCGTTTGATCAGCGCCACACTCCGGCGCCCCTGGATCCTCACAAGCAGTGCCATCCTCATCGTGGCCGCCAGTGCCGTGGCGTTCAGCTTCGTGCCACAGACCTTTTTCCCACCGGCCGAACGCTCCCAGTTCATGGTGGATTACTGGCTCCCGGAAGGCAGTCGCATCGAGCAGACCAGCGAGGACATGGCCCGGATTGAGCAACGGCTGATGGCGATGGAATCAGTGACGGACGTCACCGCCTTCATCGGTGAAGGCGCGCCACGCTTCTATCTGCCCATGATCCCGCGAACCCCCAACCCCGCCTTCGGGCAGATCCTGGTCAACGTCGAGACCAAGGAAGACGTTGACCCAGTGATGGCCAAAGTCCGGGCGCATCTCGAAGATGGTTACCCGGAAGCCGAACCCCGGGTGCGGCCGATGCAGCTGGGCGAACCCGTTCGCTTCCCGCTCCAGCTGCGGGTTACCGGGCCGGAACGGGAGGAGCTGATGGATACGGCCGGGAAACTGCAGGCCGTCATGGCCGAGCATCCGGGCGTCACGAACCTGCGGCATAACTGGCGCCAGACCCAGCCCCGAGTCACCATTGATGTGGACCAGGACCGGGCCCGTCGCGCCGGGATCACCACCAACAGCATCAACCAGGCCCTGAACACCGCCTTTGCCGGGCAAGGCGTAGGCGTGTTCCGTGAGGACGATGAGCGCATTCCCATCGTCTGGCGCTTCCCGCTGCCCGAGCGGACCGACCCCTCCGAGCTTGAAACCATGGTGGTCTGGCCGGAAAGCGGCGGCAAACCCGTCCCGCTCACACAGGTCGCCGATATCGAGCTCGACTGGGAGCGCCCCGTGATCTGGCGCCACAACCGTGAACGGGCGATCACACTGCAAGCGGACCTGGCGAAGGGTTATACCGCATCCGAGGTGCGCGCCGCCCTGGCCCCCAAGATCCAGAAGGTCAACCTTCCCTCCGGTTACGACACCCAGTGGGACGGCCAGGTTCACCAGTCAGACGAAGCCCGCGCGGGTGTTCTGAAGCCCGTGCCGGTCATCCTTGGGTTAATGGTGTTGGCGCTGATGGCCCAGTTCAACTCGTTCCGGCGTACCCTGCTGGTCATGCTGATGGTGCCGCTGGGGCTGGTGGGCGTCAGCGTCGGGCTTCTGCTGTTCCAGCAGCCCTTCGGCTTCATGGCCCTGCTGGGCACCATGAGCCTTTCCGGCATGATCATCCGCAACGCCGTGGTCATGGTCCAGAAAATGGACATGGCGCTGGCTGAAAGCGGAACGCTGGAGGCCATTGGCGAGGCAGCCACCAGCCGCGTGCGCCCCATCCTGCTGACCGCCGCAACCACCATGCTCGGCATGCTGCCACTGGCGGTTTCCGGCCCCTTCTGGGCGCCCATGGCGCTGGCCATCATGTTCGGGCTGGCCTTCGCCGCCATCCTGACCATCCTGGTACTACCGGCGGGCTATGTGCGCCTTCTGGGGATCCGACCCGGAGAGTAAGGGGCCTCAATGGCCCCTCAACGCACCCGGTAGGTGCCCATCTTGCAGGTATTGCCCTCCTCGATCTGGTAGGGCGTGTCGTAGAAGCTGACCAGCTCCCACACGCCCTGCACTTCCAGATCGAGCATCCGTTTGCGGTAGCCGTATTCCTCGTAGGCCCCCTCGCGCACGGTGAACACGATCATGCCACCCGGGCGGGTAACGCGGATCAGCTCATCAAAGCCATCAGCCGTGATGTGGCCGTAGGTAAAGGTGCCGGTGCAGACCACGGCATCGTAGGCATTGTCGTCCAGCGGCAGGCGTTCCTTCATGTCCGCCTGGATCAGCTGGCGGTAGACGTTCTTGGTCTCCGCCTGGTCCAGCATGTCCCGGGAATAGTCCAGTGCGTCCAGGGTGTGGTAGCCCAGCCTGGCCAGTTCCTCTCCCACCAACCCGGTGCCGCTGCCGGCATCCAGGATGACCGCGTCGTGGTTGCCAACAAGCGCCTGGTCCAGGGCCTTGGCGCTGGTAACATGCGCCACATAGCCGAGCTCCGCCAGGTCGCTGTCGTAATCCGCCGCCCACGCCTTGTAGGCGTCCATCAGCTGCTCATGATCGTCCGCTGTGTATACCTTGTTCAGGATTTCAGTCTTGGTAATGGTCTTGTCCGTCATGACCGGCTCCTCATCAATAATCCATCAACGCTATCCAATCAGCTACCTTAGCAGCCTGAGCATGGAACACCGGAAACCATGCTTGCTATTAAATCGCGCACGATCTAAAATGCCCAGCATGAACGATAACGGTAATTCCCAGGAAAGCCTTCTCGCACTGGACCGGCAAGTCTGCTTCGCCCTGTATTCGGCCCAGCTGGCAATGAGCAAGGTCTACCGCAAGCTGCTGAAAGAGCTGGATCTGACCTATCCCCAGTACCTGGTGATGCTGGTCCTGTGGGAAGAAGACGGCCAGACCGTCTCTGGGATCGGAGAAAGGCTGTTCCTGGATTCGGCCACCCTCACGCCGCTTCTCAAGCGACTGGAGACCGCCGGCCTTCTGCGGCGCCAGCGCAGCCACGAGGACGAGCGACAGGTCGAGGTGGTTCTCACGGAACAGGGGCAGGCACTACGGGAACGGGCCGAGGCCGTACCGGAATCGGTGATGTGTGCCACGCAGTGCAGCCCGGAAGAACTGGAACGGCTGCGTGACGACCTGCATAAGCTGCGCCAGCGGCTTACCGATTAACGTTCGTTTTTAATCATCTAAATCGCGCGCTATTTAATAGCGCACAACCGCAAAACCCGAGAGGAGGAAGACCATGGGTGCAGAAAAGATCCTTTACCAGGCCCAGGCAACCGCCACCGGCGGCCGTGACGGCAAAGCCGCCAGTGACGACGGCCAGCTCAACGTGAACCTGACCACCCCCAAGACGCTGGGTGGCGCCGGCGGGGAAGGCACCAATCCCGAACAGCTCTTTGCCGCCGGCTACGCCGCCTGCTTCCAGGGCGCACTGAAGCTGGTGGCCGGCAAGGCCAAGGTCGAGCTGCCCGAGGATACCGCCATTACCGGCCAAGTGGGCATTGGGCCTGAGGGCGAAGGCTTTGGTCTTGCCGTCACGCTGAACGCGCACCTCCCGGGCCTTGAGCAGCAACAGGCCGAAGAGCTAGTGGCCAAGGCCCACCAGGTGTGCCCGTACTCCAACGCCACCCGCAACAACGTGCCGGTGGAGCTCGTGGTCACCGTCTAAAGGCCTATTCCGCCTTGACCACCAGCATGTCAGTGGCCCCCTTCTGGAACCGGTAATCCACCGGTTCCAGTGCCACTTGGCATCCCTCACTAACCAACGCCTCCATCACGGCATCCAGGTGCCGGGATCGGTGCCCATCAAGGCGAACCAGCGGGAAGACCCGGACCTCGTCCGCCACACGACAGAGTTCCCGCATCCCCTGCAGATGCCCCTCTGTGTCCAGATGGTCGCTGTAGAGGAAGAGGTAATGGGAACAAAGCGCAAGATCGAAAGCTGAATCCTCGAACGGAAGCTCCGGAAGCGATACCGCCCGGTAGCGCCCCTGCGCATGCCCTTCGGGAAAATCCGACAGGAACGCCATCATCGCCTCCCAACGGACCTGCCCCAGCTCTTCCACCGTCTGGAGATCGTCCCAGAGGTAGTTGGACGCGTTCGCTGATACTTTCGCCAGAATCTCCGGATAGACCGTCTCAATCCGGCGGCGGATCGCATCCGCGCTGAACTGGTAGACGGGATCACAGGAGACCACACGGCCACCCCGGCCCGTAACCGTGGCATTGAAGCTGGCAGGGCCATCGCCACAGCCCAGAATCCGCTTGTCCAGGTCAGCGGGCGCCAGGTTGAACATCCGCTGGTATTCCGGGAAGGACCGCCCCCATGGGACGACATGATCCAGTTCCATGATCACTCTCCGTGTTTGGTTGTGGTTCATCAGGCCCGCTGCCAGGCGTTCATGGCCACCAGCTGAGCCCGCATGCGGCGTACGTGACTGCCCTCCCAGAAAAGCTGGCAGCACCTGGGGCAGGCCCAGACGCTTTGCCCATCCAGGCGTATGGAATCAGGGTAGTAATGTGCCTTCTCCCAGTCGCTGGCGGCGTGCAGCGGGGTGTTGCATCGCTTGCAGCGGGTGAACGGCGCATGGCACCAATCCAGGTCCAGCCGACGGGTCAGTTCCCGCAACCGGGCGTGTTCATCCGTCCCCTGCAGATGGATGACGTAACGGGGCGCATCCGTAAATCCAAGTAAGTCGGAGTCGGCCGTCACCAACCAGCGGCCCTCGGCACGCGCCCAGGCCATCAGCTCATCGTCCGGCAGGCCCTGAGTGGGCACCTCCGTATCATAGCCGGCAACACGGAGCCACTGGGCGATGCCGCCAAGCATTTCGTCGCAGAGCAGTCGCACGGTTGCCAGCTCCACTGCCGTTCAAATTCTGCCTGCTGTCACGACAGGAAGGTCACCTAACCGGCCTGGTCAATCAGGGTTCCATCAATATCCAGAATGATCATTCCCAACCACCGCCAACCTGCCTATTCATTCCCTTGCAGGGCCCCGCACATGGCTCGAAAGGCTCTACATCACGCCCAAGCGTTCCTGCCAAGCAATAATGCAATGCCAAAAAGCCGGGAACAACGAGCGCCGAACTCGGAGCGTGCCTGGAGAACATTCATCTGAATGCATAACACACGTCATGTCGATCCCCCATCCTGCCCTCCGTCATGACCCCAGGGTCAACGCCAACCTAAAGCCAGGGACGAGGAACTGATCAATGCGTATACACGCCCTAGTTGCAGCCTCAATGCTTAGCTCTTCGCTATTGGTGGGCTGCGGCGACGACAATGACAGCTCCGGCAACACCGCGGCGATCGACCGCTTTCCAGCCGAGGGCGTATTCCTGCCCTACCAGGTGATGCGGGATGACCTGCTGGACCACAAATCCCAACAACCGCTCGAAATCCGCAATGGCGGCTATGGTTCGGGAATGGCAGGCCACCCCTCAAACGCCACCCGTTTCTACGCATTAACCGACAGAGGGCCCAATGCCAGCTTCACGGGTGAGCACGGCAAAGGCAAGAAGTTCCCAACGCCTGACTTTACCCCACGGATCGGGCTATTCGAGGTTAAACCGGGTGGCTCGGTTCGCCAGATCAAAACCCTGCGCCTAAAGCGCCCCGATGGTACGCCCATTAGCGGCCTGCCCAACCATTCCGCGCTGGGCGGCACGGGTGAAACTCCCTACCAAGCGAATGGCCAGCCACTCCTGGAAGACAACAGCAAACCCTATGATGACGACACCAACCCGTTCCGGCTGGACGATTATGGACTGGACGGCGAGGGTCTGGTGGCGCTGCCGGATGGCAGCTTTTGGGTTAGTGACGAATACGGGCCGCACATCGTGCACTTCAACGCCGAAGGGCGCGAGATCGAACGCATCAACCCCTTCGAGACCGATGACCGGACCCGCATGAACCTACCAGCCGAGTTTGCCAACCGCCGCCCCAACCGGGGCATGGAAGGACTGACCCTCACCCCGGATGGAACAACCCTGGTCGGTGTCATGCAATCGACCATGTACAACCCGAGCAACACGGTAAAAGATCTTGCCATCACCCGTATCGTAACCGTAAATCTCGAATCCGGTGAGACCGGGCAATACCTTTATCGCCAGGAGACCCCCCAGAACGCCAACTCCAGCATTGTTGCCCTCAGCGCCACGGAGTTCCTGGTGATTGAGCGCGACGGCAAGTTCCTCTACGGCGGCCCCAATGGCCCTGAAGCGGCCGCACCGGACGCCCAAAAACAGGTTTACCGGATCAACCTTGCCAACGCCACCAACCTGGAAACCGTTGCCACCGGCGGCGAGCGAGTTCAGGACCCTGAACTCGGCCTGACCCTGGCGGGCAAGACCCTGGAGGAAGTGGTTCTGGAAAAGGGCTGGAGCGCCCTGGCCAACGCCGGCATTCAGCCAGTCAGCAAATCCCTTGTTGTGGACATGGTGGCCGAGGTGAGCTACCCGCACGATAAGATGGAAGGGCTGTGGCTCATTGATGACCAGCACCTGGGCGTACTGAACGATGACGACTTCGCCACCTGGTCCACCAATGGCAAGCTTGAGCAAAAGATGCTGGATGCGAATACCGTGGCTGGCAACCGTCTGTTCATTGTTGACGCCGATGTCACCACGGAATAAGGAAGGGAAAGCAGCCGGGGCAAGTCACCCTCTACACCCCGGGCTCCCCATAGCGCCGTGCCTGCCAGGCCCGCCATAACAGAACCGCGCCCCAGGCCATGGCCAACACCATGATCAAGCGGCCCCCGTTAAGCGTGAAGGCGGCCAGCGTCCGATCCCAGGCAAGCAACCCTGTCTCGCCCAGTAGATACTCCCAGTCATGGAAACCGTAGGGCGAGGAATGGCCGTAGTTGCCCCCAAGCAGAAGCAATTGCCCTGCCCGCGCGTCAGCCATGTAGGGCGCGATATCCAGGCAGTTCTGACCCACCCAGCCCAGGCAGATACTGGCGCCAAAGGTATCGCCCCGCTGATGCAACAACGCCGCGCCCGCAATAGTGGGCATGAGCAGTTGCCCCAGCGTGCCGCCCAACGAGCCGATAAAATCTCCGAACACCCCGAAGATCACATGACCGGCTTCATGAAAGACCGTGTTCACGCTCGCCAGCAACCCGCCAGTGCGCCCCAGCGCATCAATGTCCAGAACCATCCAGCTCATGCCGTACACAACGAACACCGCCCACAGCACCAGCTGGGGCCACCAGAACTGCAACAGGTCATCACCAGGGCGCAACAGCGCTTTTCGCCATTCCGTAGCGCGCGACTCCCCCTCGCTGACCGCCCCTTCCGACCCTTCCTCAACAGCCGCCTGGCGCTCCAGATAGGCCCGATACTTGTGAAATACGATACCGCAATGACGACATTCCGTATCACCACCCCCCACCGGCTGACCACACTTTGGACATTCCATGGACCAGAACCCCAAACAGAAACCACCAATTCCGGAAAACGCTCCTGAACGCCTCTTATTGCCCCGGCTGCAGCTCACTCAGCCAGCCAGCGATCCTGCACCCCGCGCCCAATCCGGGGATTGCAACCGGCGTTCAGGCGCTGCATCCTGCTCAACAGGGTTCATTATTGGATGAGCGGAACCAGGAATTCAAACGAGTACATGGATTCTGAGGCTTTTGGTCATAATAAACTGTTTTGTATAGGCTTTTTTGCTGGAAGGACGTGTAAATGGAGTGGTGCTATCTCGAATTCAGGGATATTGATATCGCTGAATTCGAGATATTACCTGTTATGTTTCTCGTGCCTCAATGCTAAGCGGATGACATTGAAAAGATGGATGGATACGAAATTCAGTATGAGCAGAGAACCACGATCTCGACGTACTGGCACAATAAGTCTGCTGATTTGATGGCCTCTGCCCGGGTACTTTGGAAGGCTATGGAAGTAGATAGCCAAGCCCGGTTGACGTGCCATGCCACATACAAAATGCTTTTTGGAATGTCATTGGAGCTGTTACTGAAAGCATACTGTATCGGGCAAAAGATCGAGAATCCCAGAATTGAAAAGACCCACAACCTGACTGAGCTTGCAGGAATAGCGGGTATAAAATTCGAAAAGTCAGACAACAAAATTCTAAATGTTCTTAGCGAGTATATCGTTTGGGATGGGCGATATCCCGTGCCGAAAGAGCCCTCGAAAATGAAACGACACTGGGACAATATTCAAGATACTGCCTTTGATCGGGAGCCACTAGGTAGCCTTGAGGTGCTCAAACCGAACAACACATTCTGCTTCGATAACCTGCACCGTATCTGGAGAAGGTTATCTGATGAATATTTCCGGAACTACAATGAAACATAACCAATGCAGGCACGGCGAAGCCCATTATATTGCGGCTTTGGCTCCATTCCATGGGCTCGCAAGCTGCAGGCATTATCTACACTAAGAGTGAAAGCGAAAAAAGGAGGAAGCATTATGATGGTCTGTCAAGTATGGGGCGATATGACTGCGGAAAAGAGTAGCGATGCCTACCCAACAGACGTGTTCTGTGATGAGTGCTACGACTCCATGAACGTCGAAGGCAAGGACAATCCGATAGTAACCGCCGAACCATATGATCCGTCGTGGGGTGATACCTGTTTGAATTGCGGAAAAACAATAGATGAAGAACGGGAAGAGAAGCGGAGTTAGTACCGTTCCGGGAAGTCTATTCCTGTGCAGAAACGCTTATCCAATTAAAGAGCGTTGAGGCTGTAGAAAAACCCCCGATTTGGTAGGCTGGCACTGAGCAACAAGGAGCTGTTCGCATGCCCCGATTCATCCCCTACAACATCGACCAGGACACGATGGT